>CAMCXJ010000065.1 GCA_945883455.1 Prosthecobacter debontii | reverse complement strand
GCGCCGCCGCCGCGGAATTCCGCTTCGTCCAGCCCGCCTCCCCGCAGGATCCCCTTACCTACCGCGAAGCCGCCGAGCTCCTGAAAAAGGCCGCCACCATCGAAAGCTTTATTTTCGTCCCAGCTGGAGACGGTTCGAAACTCGATTATCTCACCCTTGCCACCGCCGGCCTGAAGCCCACCGGAATCGGCGTGAAAGTTTACACGGAAAACGATCCACTACCTGAGGGCGACGCCGTCATTTCCTACGTGATGCCGCTCCAATACATCAAGCCCGACGAGGCCGTCCGCACCTTCACCCAGATCATCGGACAGTTCGGTGCCTTCGGCTCCATCGCCGCCGTGCCCAACGCCGCCTCCGTTGTGATCACGGAAAATACCTCACTCATCCGCAAGCTAATCGACCTGAAAGCCGAGATCGACAAGCCCTCTTCGCAAGTCACTTCCCGTTTTATCACCGTGAGATATGCGGATGTGACGGAACTCGCCACCACCCTCAACGAACTCCTAGGCCAGGAGCAGGGTGCCACCAGCACGGCAGGCATCCAGCGAACCCCAGATAACGCTGTCGACAGGGGCTCCATTGATGCCGCTCTGGCGTCGGGCGTTGCCGGGAGCACCCCTTCCAGCGTGGATACCCCCGTCCAAATTATCCCCGATCCTCGCACGAACCGCATCTTCGGCATGGGACGCCCCGTCGATCTGCTTTTCGTCGAAGGCCTTGTCCGCGAGTTCGACATCGCCACCGACCAACGCAATTTCCTCCGCCGCAAACTCAAATTCCTTTCCGTCGCGGATTTCCTCCCCATCGCGGGCGATGCTCTCACCCGCGCTTTCAACGGCACCGGAAGCGGCGGTGCCGAAGGCGGCGGCGGTAATCCAGCACAGCCCGCAGGCGGTGGAAACCGTCAGAGCGGGCAGAACACGCAGAACAACCGTTCGCAACAAGGCAACAACAGCCTGTTCAATGGCGGCGGCTCCAGCGGCGGCAGCTCGTTCGGCGGTGGCGGTGGCTCGGGCGGTTCCGGCGGCTCGCGCGGCAGCTCGCTTTCCGCTCCCGATGTCAACACCGCACCCGAGTCTCTCCTTATCGGCCGCACCCTCCTTGTCGCCGATAACATCACCAACTCCATCGTCGTCCAAGGCCCGCCGACCGCCGTCGAAATCATCGAGAACCTCCTCGACCAAGTCGATGTAAAGGCAGATCAGGTCATGATCTCCACTGTCTTCGGCCAATACTCCCTCGGCGATTCCACCTCCACCGGCATCGATTGGCTGCGCGCCTTCGACAGCAACAACGACGGCGGCCTGGCCGGCTCTATCATCGGCGGCGGCCCGACCTCGCCCACCAATAACGTAGATCCCATCAGCATCATCAACCCGATCACTGGCATCGCCGCCGGCGGTTTCCCTAGCCGAACCGGGCTTTCCCTCTATGGCAGGATCGGCGAGGAACTCGGCGTTTACGCGAACTTCCTCTCCACCTCCAGCGACTTCACCGTCCTCTCCCGCCCGTCGATCTTCGTGAAAAACAACCAACTCGGCACCATCTCCTCGGGCCGCAGGATCGCCATCCCCACCAGCAGCAACCAATTCAACAGTAGCTTCAGCACCAACATTGAATACCGCGACGTAGTCCTGAAACTCGAGGTCATCCCGCTCGTGAACTCCGAAAACGAAATCACCCTCCAGATCGCCCTCGTCAGCGATGACGTGATCGGACAATCCGAAAATATCGAAGGCGTCGGCAGCGTCCCCATCATCGGCACCCGCGAACTGCTCACCACCGTCACGGTTCCCAACAACCAGACCATCGTCCTCGGCGGACTTATCACCACCAACGACACGGAGACCGTCACCGGCATCCCCCTGCTCAGCGACATCCCCGGTCTCGGCCGCCTGTTCTCAACAAAAACTAAAGGTGTGGATCGCGATGAGTTGATGATTTTCATCCAGCCCTCGATCGTGAACAGCGGCAACGCCCTCGATTACGTCCAGGCGGATATGGATTCCCGCTACGATGTCTCTGACCCGGCCCGCAAATTTTCCGACGGCTCCGTTCTACCTCCCCTCGAGAAGATCGATGAAAAAGGCTCTTCCGGTAACCGCAAAATCGCGCCCGCCGCCGTGCCCAGCACAGAGCAGCCTGCGGAACGCCGCAAGCTTCGTCCGATGCATCGTAAGTGATCGATGGCTCACTAGCCTCCCAGCGGGTAACTTTTGAAAATGATACCGGGTGCCAACAAGCACAGCACGGTGAGCACCCGTAAGGTTTCCAAGCCGAAGCGCCCCCTCGTACGGTTCAGCACCTGAAGCAAAGCAGCTCCGGTAAGGATACCATAATAAAAAGGACGCGCGGTCATCAGATCATCCTGCACCGCAAATATCAACGCCGCCGCACCCAGCAATGTAAGCGGCAGCGAGAGCGCAATCTCGTCCATTGAACCCGCCTCACCGTCGGAGGCGGGTTTTCCCGTTCGCTCCCATAACTCCATGGCAGAGGATGCCAGCAGGCAGAGAACCGCGAAGCAGATAAACTCCCTAGAAAGTATGAGTTCCCGGAGCCCCAAACTGGGAAGATAGACGTGCGCGGTCAACGCAGTTCCGAAAGCGAAAGCAACCCCGCCCATCGCATGCTTTGCATAGCCAATCTCATTCTCCTCTCGGGACGAAAACAAGGTAAGCGCAAAGTGTCCGGCCACAAACACCGCGCCCACCAGCAGGTAAGGGTAAACGGAAAGCGGAAAGTTCATCACTGTCAGAATAATCGCAGAAAAACCTGTGATCACCGCCGCCACCTTGAGCGATTTCCTGTGCACCATTGGAAAGGAAAAATCATCAGAGGACATTGACCCCTGCAATAATTTCATCGCGATCCGGAACGTCCAGACAGCGAAACCAAGTGCCGCGTAAGCCTGCCACGGATGGTAATCCACCCGCCATGTCTGCGCAAAAAGGAAGAGCCAGATGACCGCGATCAGCGGCGCATCCAGGCCCAACAAATTCAGATAAAGCCACCAGGGCTTGCGCTCTTTCTCCACCCCGGAATCCTTCCCACGCAAGCCCCGGAACGCAAGCGCCGACTACCTTGGAATGATTTACCTACCTTGGACTGCTAAAGCCTGCTGTAGCTTTTCGGCCATGCAGCCCGCTGCGAGCCGGGCGGCATTGGCACGGCAAGGCTTAACCACTCCCAGTCCTCAGCTATTGACAAACCAGCCTTTACTGAAGCCCCCGCGGGCCAGCAGGCTGTATTATCCCAAGTTCACATCACCGCCCTAACAAGAGGCGGGATCGGCGCGCCGATCGCCTCCGCCGTCGCGCGCAGCAACTCCATTTCCTGATCCGCCACAAACCCATCGTCCATGACTACCAATCCACATAAACGCAGAATTTGTTGCTTCACCAGCGGCGTGGCCGCATCCATTTCCGCAAGCGCATCCGATACCTCGGCCAGACCCGCCGTGGAACGTGGCAGCTCCCTGCCGGTATGTTCCCGGTATCCCGCCGCCGCCTTCTCGATCGCCGTCCCGCCACCCGCCAGCGCGGCGAACACTCCTAACAAATCCGCCAGTTCCCGTTCCAGATCATCGATTTTCCGATGGTGCATCCTCGGCACCGGCTTCAGCCCGAGACCGATCATTACATGACGTTCGATAACTTTCTGCAGCAAGAACTCGAAAAGGTTCACCTGTCCATCCACCTCAATCAGGGCTTGGCTGGTCTTTACGAAATCCTGCGCCTCCGACTGGCTCATTTTACGCAGCCACGAAAGCGATAGATCGACGAGTGCCAGTTTTTTCGAGGAATCGTAAGCCTCCAGATCCACGCTCCACGCGATGACTTGCGCAACCGTCTCCGCGTCCAGACCATTTTCCTCCAGGATCCGTTTCGCCGTTCCGCGCCCATCGCGATCCGCCGCGACCATCAGCCCAAGCAAAAGAGTCTTCGCCTCCTGCTTTGAAAACGCAGTCACTTTTCCCGCCCTCAGATCCTCGCGGATCACCGCGCCCACATGACTATCGAGCCTTACGCTTTCACCCAGCGCATCCACACTACCCCGTGATGCCGTCTGCTCCAGCCTTCCGGAGAAACCCATCGTGCCGCTGAACTCCTCCACCCGCACCGGATCGGCCATGCCTTCCAGCATCTCGCCATTCCACCGTGGATCAATGGCTCTGATCCGTTTATCCAATGGCGGATGCGTCGCCATCAGCGAGTTTAGGCCGCTGCCCGCGAAAAACATATGCCGCGCCTCCATCGCTTTCGGCGAGCGGATCGTGCCGTGCTCCGAAAAGCCGCCGATTTTTTTCAACGCCCCCGCAATGCCCTCGCTGTCCCTCGTAAACTGCACCGCCGAGGCATCCGCCAGATACTCGCGCTGCCGGGAAATCGCCGCCTGCAGCATCCTTGCAAAAAGCACCCCGATCGATCCCACCAGCCATACCGCCAACCCTGCAGCGACGATCGCAAGAACAATGACATCGCCCTTCGAGTCCCGCGTGCCGCGTATGAAACGAAACGATTCCACCATGATGCGCCCGAGCATGGAAAGCATCACCAACCCGAAGATCCAGCCCATCAGCCGCATGTTGAGCTTCATGTCGCCATTGAGGATGTGGCTGAACTCGTGTGCCACCACACCTTGCAACTCGGAGCGCGTCAGCCGATCCAGCGTTCCGCGCGTGACACCGATCACGGCGTTGGCCGGATCGGTTCCGGCGGCGAAGGCGTTGATGCCCTGCTCCTCGTCCATGATCCACACCCCGGGCACCGGCACCCCGGAGGCAATGGCCATTTCCTCCACCACATTCAGCAAGCGCCGCTCCGGCAGATCCGTAGTGGTCGGCTCCACCACTCTGCCGCCGAGGCTCTGCGCGACCACTTTTCCTCCCGCTGAAAGCTGCGCCAGCTTCACCCAACTCCCCGTCATTACCACCCCGCCCACCAGCGCACTCACCCAAGCGAACATCTCCGGGTTCCACCATACGAGCTGCGCGGTGTCGGTAGTCTGATAGATGTCCTGCGGGTTCGGTTGGATGAACTGCAAGAAAACCGTCACCAGCAGATACATCACGAGGATTACCCCGATCACAGAAAGGATGAACCACCACACCAAGGCGCGGCTGGATTTCCGCGCCCTCTCCTGTGCCTCGAAGAAGTTCATCTACGGGAAACGTGGTAGGTCAGAACTGCACCTTCGGAGCCTCGCGCTCGACGGGCGACTCGATCTCGAAGAGCGCCGCCTCGGAGAAACCGAAGATGCCCGCGAAGATGTTGTTCGGGAAAACCTCGCGCTTGTTGTTGTAGGCGAGCACCGAGTCGTTGTAAGCCTGCCGGGAAAAGGCGACCTTGTTCTCGGTCGTCGTCAGTTCCTCAGTGAGCTGCATCATGTTCTGATTCGCCTTGAGGTCGGGATAGGCCTCGGACACCGCGAATAGCCTGCCGAGCACGCCGCCCAACCCGGCCTCCGCCGCGCCCAGTTTCTGCAAAGCCGCCGCATCACCGGGATTCGCCGCCGCCGCCTGCCTCGCGCTTTCTGCCCCGTTTCGCGCCGCGATCACCGCCTCCAGCGTGCCGCTTTCATGCGCCATGTAAGCCTTCGCAGTTTCCACCAAGTTCGGGATGAGATCGTGCCTGCGCTTCAACTGCACGTCGATCTGCGAGAACGCATTCCTGAACATGTTCCGCAGTTTCACGAGACCATTGTAAACGCCGATCGCGTAGATCCCGATCAGGGCGAGAAGCCCAACCACCACCACTATCAATGTAATCATTCCCGTTTTTATCATGACTGAAAAATGGACAACGGAACACCACTATGCAAGCCGCGTTTGAGACATCCGAAAACTTGACAAATATCCTTTGTGCTCCTATTTTGGCGCACATGAAAACTGCCACTGTCCGTGACCTCAGGAACCGCTACAGCAGCCTGCTTGACTGGATCGGTGCTGGCGAGGAGATCATCATCACGAGAAGGGGAAAGACCATCGCGCGGCTTGTCCCCGAACAAGCCCAGACCACCGAAAGCGTGGACTGGGCACAAAGCCCTGCCGTAAAACGCAGGCGGACTGCTGCTACCGCCCTAACAGCGGAACAGGCATCCACAATCATCCGTGAAGCCTCCGGAAAATGGTGATCTGCGCCGATACAAGTTTCCTGTTCTCGCTTTACGGGAACGACGCACACACGCCACGCTCCTTGGCTTGGGTGAAATCACGGCGCACTCCCATTACCGTGACAGCGCTCGGCGAGTATGAGTTGGCCAATGCGCTACGCTTCGCGGAGTTCCGCAAATTCATCGCACAAGGCGAGGCCGCCTTGTGGTGGGCGCAGTTCGAGGCGGATCGCTCCGCCGGGAGACTCATCCTGTCCGTCTGCAATATTGCCGATGTGATCAGAGAAGCCAATCGACTGTCGGCTACGCACACCTTGGTAGGCGGGCATCGTGGTTTTGACATCCTCCACGTGGCCTCCGCTCTGCGACTGGGGGCGAAACGCTTCCTCACCTTCGATGACAACCAGAAAAAGTTGTCCGAAGCGGAAGGAATGACCGTGCCGCTGTGATTCGCCGCACTTCGCTCCCCCAAGGGCATTGACTCCCATGCGGCAGTGCGGGCATCCTCCCTCTGTCCACCCCACCTCTGAAACCTTGACCCACATCGCGATCATCATGGACGGCAACGGCCGTTGGGCGAAGGAACGCGGACTGCCCCGCGCCGAAGGCCATCGTGCCGGAGCGGAATCCGTGCGTGAGGTGATGGACGCCTGCAAGGAACTCGGCGTGAAATACCTCACGCTCTACGCCTTTTCCTCGGAAAACTGGAACCGTCCCGAGGCCGAAATCGAGGCTCTGATGGCCTTGCTCGACCACTTTCTCGACGAAAAAGCGGAGGAACTCGACAAACAGAACGTCCGCCTCCAAGCCATCGGCCAGATCGATCGCCTGCCCGCCTCCACACGCGAGCGCCTCGCCCGCATCCAAGAGCATACCAAGGGCAACGACTCCATGACCCTCGTGCTTGCCCTTTCCTACGGAGCTCGCGAGGAAATCACCGCCGCCGCCCGCGCGATCGCTGAGGCCGCCATCGCGGGAGCGATTTCACCGGAGGAAATCACCACAGATCTTTTCGCGCGACACCTCTACACCGCCGGCATTCCCGATCCCGACCTCCTGATCCGCACCTCCGGCGAGATGCGCATCTCCAATTTCCTACTCTGGCAGATCTCCTATTCGGAAATCGTTATCGTGAAAAAAATGTGGCCCGACTTCCGCCAGGGCGACCTTTTCGCCGCCGTCGAGGAATACAAAAGACGCCACCGCCGATTCGGGGCTCTGTGAGAAATTCCTCCTATCCGTGCCGCCCTTTTCGGGATGCTTTTCACAACATTTTTCTGAATCCTCGTGAGACGCGGATCGAAAAAATTAGTAACCGATCTTCACCGGGGTGCCGATTTTCACCATTTCGAAAAGCGTCGGCACGAAATCCTTCGGCATGCGGATGCAGCCGTGCGAGGCGGGTTCGCCAGGCCTTGGAATGTTTCCGACGTGCATCCCGATCCCATAATCGGTCAGGCGCATCCAGTAAGGCATCGGCGCAGGCATGTAGCGCTCACCAGGCTGCAAGCGGTCGCCGGGCGATGCGTCGTCATCGGTCACCTCGCCGAACTCATTCTCAATCCAGCCGTATCTGTTGGAGTGCTTGTCGACGATCTTTTCCGTGATCCGGTAGCTACCCGGCCTTGTGGAGCGGCCTTCCAGCCCCGTGGCCACGAAACACCAGCCGATCTCTCGCTCACCGCGCCTGATCGTCGCGATCTGGTCGCTGAGATCGATGGATACGGAAACCGCGCCCTGCCCGGCATCGTCATACCACTGGAACATGATACGCTCCGCCTTGATCGGCTCCTTGGGCGGGACGGCACAGGAAGAGATGGCAAGGGCGCACAGCGCAGGCAGGAGAAGGTGGCTAAATCTTTCGATCACGGCGGATTGTTTCCGACTGTCTGCCTTTTCTGTAAAGTAGATTTCACTACCAAACCGCCTAACATCAGCTTGTCGGATTAGAAAAAACTCTCATTTCTACCCCATACTGAAAGATTTCCCCCCACCCACCTCGTTCTTTCTTTATGTTTTTTAGAAAATGTCCCTTTCTGCTTATCTTCACTTTGCTTGCCACGCCACTCCACGCACAGGATGGAGAGCAACTCTACGGTCTCTATTGCGCGGCCTGCCACGCACCTGACGGCAAAGGAGCTACCGGCGGCGCATTCCCGCCGCTGGCCGGCAGCGAGTGGGTGCACGGCAACCCGAAACGCTCGGTCGCGATCATCCTGAAAGGTATCCACGGCCCTATCGAAGTCGCCGGGAAATCCTACAACTTGGCAATGCCCCCTCAGGGCGACGCCCTTGGCGATGACCAAATCGTGGCGATCCTAAACTTCGTCCACAAGGCTTGGGGCAACAAAGGGCAGGATGTGCCGCGCGACCTTGTCCGCGTCGCACGCGCGGAGTTCGTATCCCGCACCACACCATGGACAGCTCCCGAGCTGTTGAAAATTTTGCCTTTGGAAAAGCAGCCCACCGCCCTCGTGAATCTCACCTCGCGAGTTTACAAAGGCCAATGGAACCAGACTCCGGACTTCACCAAGATCCAGGCCGAGAATGTGGAGGAAGAGCACAGCGGCATTCTCGACACCGCCCTCGCCGCGCTGAAGGATGATTTCGGTATCGTTTGGGAGGGAGATTTCATGGCTCCGGCGGACGGCGAATACGCCTTCATTCTCGACGCCGACGATGGCGCGAAGCTCATCCTCAACGACCAACCCATAGCCGAAGTAAAAGGACTAGGTCCGATGGACGGCAGCCGGGTGGCGAAAGGGAAAGCCGCTTTGAAAGCCGGTGCGAATCATGTGCGCATTGAATATTTCCAAGGCAAGGGCAACCAAGGTATCTCTCTCGGATGGAAAATCGCAACTGCCACGCAATGGCAATGGGTCTCCGCGACTACTGCGAAAAGCACCGGCGGCAAACCGCCCATCCCTCTTATGCCGATAGATGGCAAGACCGTGGTATACCGTAATTTCATCAAGGGCAGCACGGCACGAGGTATCGGCTTCGGCTTCCCCGGCGAGGTGAACATGGTTTATTCCGCAGACAATCTCGCGCCGGAACTCGTCTGGGCCGGTGGCTTCATCGATGCCGGATTGCACTGGACGAACCGGGGCCAAGGCTTCCAATCACCGATGTCAGAAGGGGTGGTCACACTTACCAAGCAGCGCTTCCTACCGCCATCCGCCCAATTCAAGGGCTACAGCCTCGATCCGAAAGGTAACCCCTCTTTCCACATCCAGATCGACGGACAACTCCTCAAGGACACCTTCACGCCGGGCGTGGATGGCTCCCTGCTCCGCACGCTCACGCTCACCGGTGGATCATCAGTTCTGGAAATCCCTCTCGGTGATAACCCCGCGATCACTCCCCAAAAATCCGTCAGCCTTCCCCCCGGTAAACCCGTCACCGTCACCTACAAGCTCAACTGACATTGTTGATGGGAGATTGCCGATTGATTATTGGCTCCAACTCCAATCTTCCGAATACTCAATATCCAATCCCCAATCTCGAATTTTCCTATGCGCCCTCTACTACTCCTCGCCGCCCTTTGCACCGCTACCCTGGCACAGCAGAAACAGTCCGACTTCTACACCATCGAGTCCATCCCGCTGCCTCCGGGCGAGGTCATGGAAATCGGCTCCATCGCCCTCATGCCGGGTGACAAGGTCGCCGTCACCACCCGCCGCGGCGATCTCTGGATTTGCGAGGGCGCTTATGGGGACGACCTCACGAAGGTGAAATGGACGCGCTTCGCCCACGGCCTGCACGAACCGCTGGGCATGTATTGGAAAGACGGCTCGCTCTACCTCACGCAGCGCCCCGAGTTTTCCCGCCTCCAGGATACGGACGGCGACGGCACCGCCGATGTTTTCGAGACGATCAACTCTGACTGGGGCATCAACGGCGACTACCACGAATACGCCTTCGGCACTTCCCCCGACAAGAACGGCGATGTCTGGATCACCCTCTGCCTCACCGGCTCCGCAGGCGCGGGCTCCGACTGGCGTGGCTGGACTGTCCGCATCACCCCGGACGGGAAAATGATCCCCACCTGTTCCGGCATCCGCTCCCCCGGCGGCATCGGTTTCAACGCCGAGGGCGACACTTTCTACACCGACAACCAAGGCCTCTGGAACGGCTCTTCCTCTTTGAAATGGATCAAGCCCGGGTCCTTCCAAGGCAACCCTACCGGCAACAAATACCATAAACTCGCCAACCTCCCCGCCCCACCCGAGCCCACCAGCGGCTCCCGCGTCCTCGCCGAGCACCTGAAATTTCCTGACTACATCCCACCCGCCGTCGTCCTACCCCACGGCAAGGTTGGCCAATCCCCCACCGCCATCGTCCCCGATCTTGGCGGCGGAAAATTCGGCCCCTGGGCTGACCAAGTTTACATCGGGGAGCAGACTCACTCCCAAGTGCAGCGAGTTTGCCTTGAG
>CAMCXJ010000064.1 GCA_945883455.1 Prosthecobacter debontii | reverse complement strand
GATGAAAAACCGTGAAAAAAGCGACCCGACGGCTGACGCGTATACCCTCAAGGATCGCGAAGCGATCCGAAAAGCCTCTGACAAGGTCAATGAAAGTCGTGCATCAGCTCATGAGTTTTTGCAGCGTGACGGCATCATAACACCATCCGGCAAACTGTAAAAGGCCTACCGATAACCATGCCTTGGAATCGTTTCGTCATTGGCTACGCCGGTAGGGCTGCGGCGCTGCCCTCCGCCCACTTCACCTTCTTCCGCCGGGCTTGTCCTTCATCTAGTCCGCCGTCTTGTCCGCCATAGCCTAGGCGTAGGAGGAAGCCTCGGCGAAGGAGGAAGCGCAGCGACGTAGGAGGCTAGATCTTCCTCTTTCTCTTCCCCAAGGGCTTCCTCGTTTCACGATTAGCCCTTGCCGCCATTCCTTCCGGTAGGGCGGACTCAGCCTGATCCGCCGTAACTCACTTCTTCCGCCGGAGGCTAAATCTTCCTCTTCCTCAAGGGCTTCCCCGTTTCACGATTAGCCCTTGCCGCCATGTGGCGGATAAGTGGGCGGATCGAGCCGAGTCCGCCCTACCGGTTCTTTCTTCTGCCCTCTGGCTACGGCTTATGGCTTTACTCTCCGGCAGATTCCTATCATACTGATAGGTAATGAGACTGACTTCCCATCAGAGAACTGCCATTCTGACTGCGGTCGGCAGGCAAGATCCTGAAGCGCGGATCATTCTATTTGGCTCCCGTGCTGATGACCGGGCAAAGGGCGGAGACATCGACCTGTTGATCGTCTCCGACGTGATCGGGCTGCACGAGGAATGGGAGATTCGCAGAGATGTCCTTGACGAGATCGGCTGGCAAAAGCTGGACCTCGTCGTGCGCCGCAGAAACCAACCGGAAGCCGCCATCGTCAGCGTTGCGATGGAAACCGGAATTCCCCTATGAGCCGAAAAATCTATGCTACGTATCTGACCGAAAGCCTCGCGGAACTGGACCGTGCGCTGAGGCATCTCATTTACTCAGGAGAAGCTTGTGCGGATTTCACGCCCGATGAGCCGGCTCCCACAGAGGAAGTTTTGGCGCGGATTGAGGCATTCACCAGTCGCTTTGCCCGGGTCGTTGACCTAATGAGCAAGCGCGTGCTTCGGGCCATGGATCAGTTCGAGATGTATGAGGCGGGGACCTTGCTCGATGTGGCAAATCGTGCCGAGAAGCGCGGGGTGATCGAATCGGTGGACTGGTTGAGAGAACTGAAAGACACCCGCAACCGGATTTCCCATGACTACGCTGGAGACCGTCTTCCCGAGATTCTAGTCTATTGTCGTGAGCAACTGCCCCGTTTGTTGGCGACCTGCAAGCGCATCAACGAGTATGGTGAAACCCTGCTTCTGCGGTAGGGCTGAGGCGCTGTCCTCCGCCCTAACTTACTTCTTCCGGTAGGGCGGACTCAGCCTGATCCGCCGTAATTTACTTCTTCCGCCGGAGGCTAAATCTTCCTCTTCCCCAAGGGCTTCACCGTTTCACGGATAGCCCTTGCCGCCATTCGGCGGATTCTAGGGCGGATCGAGCCGAGTCCGCCCTACCGTTTCCGATCTTCCTCTTCCCAAGGGCTTCCTCGTTTCACGGATGGCCCTTGCCGCCATTCGGCGGATTCTAGGGCGGATCGAGCCGAGTCCGCCCTACCGTTTATTGCATCATGGACTCGATCGGTCGCAAAATTCTTCCACACGATGTCCCGCAAAACATCGTTCGTAATCCTGAAGGCGAAACCTATTTCATTACGATTTGCTGCGTTCCCCGTGGCGCGAACCAACTAGCGTGCGATGATATTTGGCGCGCCTTCGTTGAGACGATCGTGAAAAGGGAATCGGATGGAGACCTGCGTTGCGGCATCGCGCTCGCCATGCCCGATCACTTCCACGCTTTGTTGAGTTTTTGCGGCGAGAAATCCATGCGGCAGGTCGTCACCGCGATGAAATCCTGGATGGCGAAATCCGGTGGGATTCGTTGGCAGCGAGATTTTTTCGATCATCGTTTGCGGGGATGGGAGTCAGCCACCGAAAAGGCGCATTACATCCGCATGAATCCAGTGAGAGCCGGCCTTTGCGAAAAGCCGGAAGACTGGCCTTATCAAAGGTAGGGCGGATCTGGCTCAGTCCGCCCTTTCAAAAAGGTAGGGCGGATCTGGCTCAGTCCGCCCTTTCGAAAAGGTAGGGCGGATCTGGCTCAGTCCGCCCTGATTACCTTCTTCCGCCGGAGGCTTTTCTTCTCTTTCTCAAGGGCTTCCTCGTTTCACGTTCAGCCCTTGCCGCCATTCCTCCTTCGCCCAGGCTTCCTCCTACACCGCCTACTTCGCCAAGACTACGAAGGCCAAGAAGGCTTCGGCGGACAAGATGGCGGACATGTCGGCGGATTCTACGGCGGATCGGGCCGAGTCCGCCCTACCGGGCCTTGCCGCCATTCGGCGGGAATCACGGACGACCGCGGCGGGATCGTTCCTACCTTTCAAAAAATCCAAAATCAACAATCAACAATCTCTTCCTCTTCGGTTCATCATTGGCAGAGAATCAGGGACGACCGCAGCGGGATCGTCCCTACCATAATCATACCGATCCAATTCCATGACTTACGCCCTCACCCTCACCCTCGCGCTGGCGGCGTGCTTCGGCTTGCAATCGCTGGCGCTGCATCTCGTCGGCGGGCGGACGGCGAAGAGCGAGTCGAACTTTTTCTCGTCGATCGCGCGGATTCAGACGGGGGCGGCGGAGCCTATGGCGGAAGTGTTCTTATTGGGATCTTCGAGAACTGGGCGTTTACCTAGTCGTAACGCGGAATTCACGACAGTAGCAAACCTAGGATGCGACTCGGGAACTGCGTTGGTTACCCTGCGTGCAATCGACAAAGGGATACTTCCTCTGCCTCCCGTCCTCATGATCGAGGGCAATACGCTAGTCCACGGACTGGGATTAAGTGGCAAGGAGATATCGGGCTTTTTGGATTCGCCGTGGTTCGGGGT
Organism: Prosthecobacter debontii; assembly: GCA_945883455.1. Classification (GTDB taxonomy): domain Bacteria; phylum Verrucomicrobiota; class Verrucomicrobiia; order Verrucomicrobiales; family Akkermansiaceae; genus Luteolibacter. Next base: position 7,593 of record CAMCXJ010000064.1, on the reverse strand, counting down.
AGGGCGCAAGGTGCCGAATCTCGGCGCGACCGCGCGGCCTTCGGCTTTCGCTTACTCGATTCTGCTCGAAAAGAAGTTCGGAAAGGCCGACGCGGGGGAGGGATTGCCTTGGCCCGTCTCAGCGATCCCCACGATCCCGCCGCCGGATATGGAGCCACTGCCTGAGAAGGCCGCCAAGGTAGTCGCCGAGCTGACGGCAATCACGGATCGGTTTCGGAAACGGGGATGCATGATGCTTATCGTGCAGCTTCCGCCGGGTGCCGAACCCGAGTCGATGAACACCCGCATCCCTTACGAGCTATCACGGGTATCGGGGATTCCTCTTCTGGATCTCACCAAAGATCTACCGCGGGGCAGTATCACATACACAGACAGCATCCACATGGCTCCTGCGAGTGCTGCCGCCGCTTTGCGCAGCATTCTGGCGGCGCTGGAGAAAATGTGAATCAGGCCATCCCCCAAAAAAGATGTTTTCTGCTTTCCGCTCCATCCTCAGGGAATCCGGTTTCCGTAAGTCGAGGTTGCTTTCCGCGATCCGCGCTTGGCCCGGCTATGTCGCGGATCGGCGCAAGTTTCGCGAGGCTCTCGGTGACGCCGCTGATGATTTCTCGTGGGGAAACGAATTGGCTATCCTGACGGAAAAAGGCGAGACGAGCGGTGGGCTAAGCGCCTACCTGCTGCAAGATCTTACCGTAGCGCGGTGGATTCGGGAGGATGCGCCTACGAAGCATTTCGACGTGGGCTCGCGGATCGATGGTTTCGTTTGCAATGTGGCGGCGTTCCGCGAGATCGAGGTGATCGACATCCGCCCCGCGCCAGGAGAGATCCCCGGCGTGGTTTTCCACCGGTGCGACATCATGGGCAAGTGCCCGCCGGAGTGGGAAAATTCCATGCCCTCGCTTTCCTGCCTGCACACGGTCGAACACTTCGGCCTCGGGAGGTATGGGGATCCCATCGACCCGCGCGGGCATGAGAAAGGGCTGGATCGTCTCAAGGCGATGGTCGCGCCGGGCGGCAGATTCTACCTTTCCACCCCAATCGGGAAGCAGCGGATCGAATTCAACGCACACCGGATTTTCGCGGCGGCAACGGTGCTGGGCTGGTTCGGTGAGGATTGGGAAATCGAGCGCTTCACGGTGATCCGCGACGACGCGACGATCTGGGCGGAGCCGATCCGGGATGAGTTTTCGGTGGCGGAAAATTTCGGGTGCGAAACGGGTGTCGCAATCCTCGCCGCGAGGAAAACAGCGAACGCAGATACGCGATGAGCGCCGAATTCGACGAGCACGCGGAAAACTACGAGGAATCGCTGGAGAGCGCCCTAGAGGTGTCCGGGGAAAACCGCGATTACTTCGCGGCGGGGCGAATGAGCTTCCTTGCCGGGTTGCTTGCAGGTGCCGGGCGGAAGGCGGGGGAGGTGCTGGATTTCGGCTGCGGGACGGGGAACGGTTTGCCACACGCGGTGGAGCGGCTGGAGCCGGAGCGGGTCACGGGAGCGGATGTTTCCGCCGCCTCGCTGGAGATCGCGCGGCGGCGTTTTCCGGAGATCGGGCTTTGCCTGAACCACGAACTGCCGGAAGCGGCTTTCGATACGGTGTTCTGCAACGGGGTGATCCACCACGTACCGTTGGATGAAAGGAAAAGGGTTTTCGCGGAAATCCACCGCGCGACAAAGCCGGGCGGATGGTTTGCGTTGTTCGAGAACTCGAAATGGAATCCCGCCACCAGGTATGTGATGAGCCGCTGCGCCTTCGACAACCATGCCGTCCCCCTTTCCGCGCGCGAGGCGAGGCGGTGGATGCGCGGGGCGGGGTTCCGGGTGCTGGGCACGCGTTACCTGTTTGTGTTCCCTAAGGCTCTTGGGTTCCTGCGGTGGATGGAGCCATGGCTCTCGCCGCTGCCGCTGGGGGCGCAGTATGTGGTCTGGGGGGTGAAGGGTTTCGAAGGGTGTTCCAACCGGTAGGGCTGACCCGCCGCGGTCGGCCCACTTTCAAAATCTTACGTCGCGCTCCCTATGGCGGGAGTGAAATCCCGGAACAACAAAGCCCGATTCAATGCGGTTTCACGACCTTTCCGGGAAAACGGCTCCTGCGTTTTGGATCAGGGCCGACCGAGCCGGATCAGCCCTACCGGTTTGGGATGGCTCTCGCCATGCGATTTCCCCGATCTGCATCCATCTGCGGTTGGATTCCTTACATCGATTTCTGCAATAATGATCTTCGACAAAACCAGTACCCCCAAACTGCCCGGCACGGCGTCGTGGACGGCGCATTGGCTGCTGCTGGCGGCGGCCTGCAACATCGCGGGGTGGGCGCTTTCGGCGGTCGGGTGGGTGACACCGTTCGGACTCGTTGTGGGGATCGTGATCGCATGGCTGGCGCTGTATGCGCTTTGCAAGCCGGGTGCGCCCAGCCTGCCGGGGGGGCGGACGCTTTCCCGGTTCCTTTGCCCGAAGGGAAATTCCCTGCGTTTCGCGTTCGTGGTGGTAGCGGCGCTATCCCTGCTGGGCGGTTTGTTGCACGCGCCGAACAACTTCGACGCGATGAACTTCCGCCTGCCGAAGGTGGCGGGCTGGCTGATGGAGGGCGGCTGGCAGTGGTTCCCCGCGAACAACAACAGCCTCAACACCCGGGCGTCGGGGATGGAGTGGGTTTTCGCCCCGCTGCTGGCATGGACGGGCAGCGACCGCGTCCTTTTCCTGACGAACCAATTGCCGTTCCTGCTGATGCCGGGTCTGGTTTTCGGGGTGTTCCGGGGTCTCGGCGCGGGCGGCCGGGCGAGCCGGTTCTGGATGTGGGTCGTTCCCACGGGGTACGGCTTCGCGCTCCAGGCGGGCGGGATCGGAAACGACCTTCCGGCGGCGGTCTTCGCGCTGGCAGCCTTCGATTTCGGCCTGCGTTGGAAAAAATCGGGTGAGGTCGGGCATGCTCTTCTCGCGCTGCTGGCGGCCGGCCTGATGACGGCGGTGAAGCCCACCACCCTGCCGCTGGTGCTGCCCTTCACGGTGCTGTTCATCCGGATGTTCGGTTTGCTGAGGATGCATCCGGTGCGCGTCGCTCTTGCGGCCGTTCCGCTGGCCTTGGCCTCGTTTCTGCCGACAGCGATCCTCAACCACCAGCACTGCGAGGACTGGACGGGAGCCGCCGCCGAAAACGCCGCGCTCGGCAAGGTGGAGCCACTGATCGGCTTAGCGGGGAACCTGATCAACGCGCCGCTGCAGAACCTCGTCCCGCCGCTTTTCCCGATGGCGAAAGTCTGGAACGAGAACGTGGTGCGCTGGTTTCCCGAGACGTTCCTAGAGAGCATGGCCGCGAACTTCGAAGCGCGCGGCGCGGCTTTCGGCGTGACCGACATCCAGGGCGAGGAAAGCGCGGGGCTGGGGCTGGGGATCGTAGGCCTGCTGATCGCGGGGGCGATTTTTGGAAGACGCGACCGACGTATCCCGGAGGGATGGAAACGCCGAGCCGGGTGGTTGGGTCTTTGGTTCGGGCTGGCGATCCTGGCGTATTTCAGCAAGGCAGGCATGACGACCGTGGCGCGGCACATCCTGCCCTACTACGCTTTTCTCATGCTGCCGCTGGTGATGACACCGCGGCTCCGGGAGGCGGTGTGCCAACGGTGGTTCGTGGCGCTGGCGTGGCTGGCGGCAGCCTCCACCGTGGTGATGCTCTTGGTGACTCCCTCCCGCCCGGTGCTACCCTTGGCCGCGATCAGTAGCGCGCTGGCGGAAGAGAACCCCTCGCCCTCCCTGCAAAGGCTGGCACTGGGCTACGAGGTTTATCGTAGCCGCGCGGACATTCTCGCTCCCTTGCGCGAGGCGCTGCCATCGGATGCGAAAGAAATCGGTTTCATCAACCACGCCGCCGGGCCGGAATCGCCTTTGTGGAAGCCCTACGGAAAACGCACGGTGCGCCATCTGACACCCGGCACCGACCCAGAACGCGGGATGCGGCACGTCGTCCTCAACACAAAATACTTCGAAGAGACTCGCCGGGAGTCTCCCGAAACATGGCTCGCAAGGTTGAACGGAACCGTCCTTCATCGGATGGAAATTCGCCCCTTGGTCAAGGAACCCCCCTCCGAGTGGTGGGTGGTTCAACTGCCTGCCCTAACCCGGCGCTGATCCGCCTGATTCCATGTTTTTATCCATCGTCATGCCCTGCCTGAATGAGGCGGAGACCCTCGCGACCTGCATCCGCAAGGCCTCTGGCGCGTTGCGTGAGGAAGGGATCGAGGGCGAGATTGTGATCGCCGACAACGGCAGCACTGACGGCTCGCAGGAGATCGCCATCCGGGAGGGTGCGCGGGTGGTGGCGGTGGCGGAAAAAGGATATGGAAATGCCCTGAGGTCGGGAATTGAGGCTGCGCGGGGGCCGTGGGTGCTGATGGGTGATGCGGACGACAGCTACGATTTCTCGAAGATCGGTGGTTTCCTGAAACACCTGCGCGAAGGGAGCGACCTAGTGATGGGTTGCCGGCTGCCGTCGGGCGGCGGCACGATCATGAAAGGTGCGATGCCATGGAAACACCGCTGGATCGGTAATCCGGCGCTGACCTTCATCGGGCGGCTATTTTTTCACAGCCCCGCGCATGATTTCCACTGCGGGCTGCGGGCGTTCACAAAAGAGGCTTATGGAAAGCTGGGCTTGCAGACGACGGGGATGGAGTTCGCCTCGGAGATGGTGATCCGCGCGACGCTGGAGGGCATGAAAATCGCGGAGGTTCCGATCACCCTGCACCCGGACGGCAGATCCCGCGCGCCACATTTGCGGAGTTGGCGCGACGGCTGGCGGCATTTGCGCTTCATGCTGCTCTTCAGCCCGCGGTGGCTGTTCCTTGTGCCGGGACTCGCCCTTTCCCTAGCGGGTCTGGCGGGGATGCTGATCCTCGCATTCGGCGCCCTCAAACTGGGAAAAGTGGTGCTCGACGTGGGCTCCTTGATGGGCTGCGCGATGATATTACTGGTCGGCGTTCAGGCGGTTTGGTTTGCGGTGTTCACGCGGGCGTTCGCGGAGGCAGAGGGTTTGCTGCCGCGACAGATGCGGCTGAGAAAACTCCTGGATCGCGTCACGCTGGAGTGGGGACTGGTGTGCGGATTACTCCTCGCGTTGGCCGGTGCCGGGCTTTTCCTGTGGGCTTTCCTCGACTGGCGCGCGGCGGGCTTCGGCGGGATTTCCTATTCGGAAAACATGCGGCGCATCATCCCCGCCTCGACCCTGATCCTGATGGGTATCCAGAATGTCTTCGGCAGTTTCTTCATGGGTGTGCTGAGCCTGAAACGCCGAACAAGGGAAAATTGAACCATGGCGGAAGAATCACAAAAATGGCTGGATAAGATCCGGATGAGGAATCGCTTGCTGAAACTTGCTCCCTGGCTCGAACGGGTGGCGGAGTGGCGGCAACTTCTGCGGGCGGGGCGGCGTTGGCGAACCGAGGGATATTTCTCGCCGGTGCCCTACTTCACACGGCGGGCGCAGTTGCTTCAGGTGGGAAAACACATCGGCGCCGAGGTGGCGGTGGAAACCGGCACCTACCGGGGCGACACCACGGCGTTCCTGGCGCGGCATTTCCGCGAGACCCACACCATCGAGGTGGTCCCGGCGCTGGCCGACTTGGCGCGTGATCGTTTCACGAACCAACCCTCGATCACCGTCTGGGACGGGGACTCTTCCGATGTGCTCCGATCGTTGCTGCCGCAGCTCAAGGGCGCGACGCTCTTTTACCTGGACGGCCACGACTCGGGCGGCGTCACCGGCAAAGGCCTGAAAGCCTGCCCGGTGCATGAGGAACTGGAGATCATCTATGGTTCCGGCAAAAACAGGATTTCCGTGGTGATCGACGACGCCCGCCTGTTCGGCACCGACCCGGACTACCCCACAATAAGCGAAGTCCGGCAATGGATGGAGCGGCTGCGGCCCGTCGCCATCGTAAGGGTCGAACATGACGCCATCGTGATCGAGGACGCGCCATGATCCGGGTAATCATGCTGGGTCGGACGGGCAACAACCTGTTCCAATACGCCTTCGGGCGGGTGCTGGCGGAGCGCCACGGCGTGCCGCTGGTGATGGATGGTGCATGGTTCAACAAGGCCGGATGGCGGAGCGTTTCCTGTCTGGAGCGGCTGCCGATCCGCGCGGAGTTGCGGCGTGACCATACCCTCGCTGCCCGCCTTTTGTTAAAAACCACGGGCAAGCATTTCCATGACTTGGGAAATTTGCCTCAGGTCAACGAGCGACCCACAGACCACAGCTACGACGCGTCCCATCTCAACGCGCCGCCGGATTGCCTGGTGCGCGGCTATTTCCAAAGCTCGCTCTATTTCCGGGGTATGGAGGAGCAACTGCGGCGGGAACTTGCCATGGATGACTTGCCTTGGCTCCCCGCCACTCGCGATCTCGCCCGGCGCATGGAAGAAGGCAGGTCTGTGGCCGTCCACGTGCGCCGCACGGATTACGTGGGCAATCCGGATGTCGCGGTGTGCGGGGAGGATTATTTCAAGCGGGCAATCCGGCTTTTGCGGGAGCGGCACGAGGGGCTGGAGTTCCACGTGTTTTCCGATGACCCGAAATGGTGCTCCGAACATCTCGCGGAGGACGGGGTCGCGATCCGCGCGCTGCCGGAAGCGGAGGGCGACGCGCTGCACGACCTTTTCCTTATGAGTCGGGCCAGTCATCACATCATCTGCAACAGCACCTACTCATGGTGGGGCGCGTGGCTGGCGAAACACCCGTCCCAACAGGTGATCATGCCGGATCGTTGGTATGTCTCAGGCATCGTCGCGCCGATTGCGGAAAAGCAAGCGGAGGGATGGGAGATGCTTTCCACAAATGCCAGAACACAACAATGACCCGGACTGACCAGCCACCGGCCATCATCCGCTTCTATCATTTACTCGCGCGGATCTGGAGGAGGAAGCGCTTCGCCCGCTTCGAACGGTGGATCACACCAAAAGATCATGAGAAACTGCTGGATCTGGGAGGATACCCGATGAACTGGTTCGGTAAAGGCCGGGTGATCGGGGAGGTGCACGTGGTGAATCTCGGCCTCGTCGAGGCACCTCATGTTCCGGCGGGGTCACCCGTGATTAGGAGCATCGACGGCGACGCGCGAAATCTAGCTCTCGCGGATGGCAGCTACGACATCGTTTTCTCCAACTCGGTGATCGAGCACGTCGGTGATCTTGGGGATCAGCAAGCTTTTGCGCGGGAAGCGCGGCGGCTTGGAAGACGGCTCTGGATCCAGACACCCGCTTATGAATGCCCGATCGAACCGCACTATCTCGGCGTGTTCATACACTGGTTTCCCGCGAAATGGCACGCGGGGCTGGCACGCCTCTTCAGCTTGCGGGGTCTGAGCGGCGCGGCCGACCCGGCGGAACTCCGCGAGATCGCCAGTTCCACACGTCTTCTCACCAAGCGCGAGATGAGGGACTTATTTCCGGATTGTGAGATCTGGACGGAACGTCTTTTCTTTATCATACCCAAATCCCATGTCGCGGTGCGTGGAGTTTCCTCACCCAACCCCGATTGAAACATCCCGCTGGCTTCCCGCCACCTCATTTCCCACCTCCAGCGCGTCGCCGGCCGCTACGGT
>CAMCXJ010000063.1 GCA_945883455.1 Prosthecobacter debontii | reverse complement strand
AGTGTCTACCATTCCACCACGGCGGCGTTTCAGTGACGCGGCGATTAACCGTCGGCGGGTTCACCATGGCAAGGCGATTCCGGTTTTGCCTAACTCATCCGAGTCCGGAGACACGTCCCTGCGGCATCATCCGTTTTAATCTAGGTATGAGGTGACGGGATCGGCTTGCAAATATCCTTGCCAAGCCCTTGCGCGGTGGATACTCCGTCCCACCCTTTAGGGTCGCCCCGGCGGCGTGTGCCAATCGTTTCCATGAAGCTATCCCAACTGCTCGATATCGACCACATCCTTCTCGACATGAAGGCGACCGAGCACTGGCCGGCCATCGTGGAGCTGGTGGATTTTCTTGGCGAAACCGGGGATATCCCGAAATTCTGCCGCCAGGAGATTCTCGTTGCGCTTGAGGAGCGGGAAGCTCAGATCAGCACCGGCATCGGCTCGGGCGTCGCCATCCCGCACACATTCTCGGACAAGCTTGAGAATGTCGTGGCGGTGTTCGGAAGATCGAAGGCCGGCATCGATTTTGATGCACTCGACAACGCCCCCGTCCATTTCATCGTTCTTTTTATTGTGCCGCGAAAGGACTACCACCTGCACCTGCGCACGCTGGCCGCCATCGCGAAGATGTTTACGAACTGCGAAGTCCGCCGCAAACTAGCCGTCGCTGAATGCCGCGATGATATCCTAGAGATACTCGATCCCAAGCCCGTGCAGACAAAAGCTGAAACGCTGAAAAGCTGAAACGCTGAAATTTTATAAGCGCTTCACCAACAGCCCTAGTCTTCATTTCAGTATTTCAGTATTTCAGTTTTTCAGTTTTTCAGCATTTACCCAAATGACCCTTCTCCAGAACCTTGAATCCCGGCTTTCCCGTGCTTTGGAGAATGTCCTCGGTGAGCCTTGTGCCGCAAACATGACGCCCGCCGCGGATCTCCGCTTTGGCGATTACCAGAGCAACTCCGCGATGGTGCTGGCAAAGAAGCAGAAGACAAATCCTCGCGCCCTCGCCGAGCAAATCATGGCAGCCGTGGAGATCGACGGCCTCGCCACGGCGAAGATCGACGGCCCGGGCTTTCTGAATTTCACCATCCTCCCGGAAGCTTACGCCGCCCACGCGGAGAGATTGTTAGGCGATCCTAGGCTCGGCGCTCCCGAACCCGGAAAAGGAAAAACAGTCGTTGTTGATTTCTCCGCGCCGAACGTCGCGAAGCCCATGCACGTCGGCCATATCCGCTCGACGATCATCGGCGACTCGCTGTGCCGCATCGCACGTTTCCTCGGCTTCGAGGTCATCGCCGACAATCACATCGGCGACTGGGGTACGCAGTTCGGCATGATTCTCCACGGCTGGAAAACCACGCTCGATCACACCGCGCTTGAAGCTGATCCCATTTCCGAACTCGTCCGTGTGTATCGTGGTGTCAACGCCGCCGCGAAAGACGATCCCGCCGTGCTTGAAACCTGCAAAGCCGAGCTCGTGAAACTCCAGGCCGGCGATCCCGAGAACCTCGCAATCTGGCAGCAATGCATCGATGTCTCCAAAGCCGGACTCCAGAAAATCTACGGCATCCTCGATGTGAGCTTCGATCACTGGTTGGGCGAAAGTTTCTACAACGGGATGCTGCCGGGTCTCGTCTATGAGTTCCTGGAAAAAGGACTTGCCCGGGAGAGTGACGGCGCGGTCTGCGTTTTTTCGGACGGAGCGAAGCCCGCCGAGCAAGATCCTTTCCTCGTTCACAAGGAGAACGGCTGGACGGACAACCCGGCGATCATCCGCAAGGCCGACGGCGGTTTCCTCTACGCCACCACGGATCTCGCGACCATCCGCTACCGTATCGAGGAATGGAACGCGGATGAGATCTGGTATGTGGTCGGCATGCCGCAGCAGCTTCATTTCCGCCAGATTTTCGAGGCCGCCGCGCGCTGGGGTAAAACCTGCGACTTCCGCCACATCGCCTTCGGTTCCATCCTCGGCGAAGACCGCAAGATGATGAAAACCCGCTCCGGCGACAACGTCGGCCTCGTCGAGCTCTTGGATGAAGCCCGCGCCCGCGCCGCCGCGATCATCGGCGAAAAATCCGCGCACCTGAGCCCGGAGGAAGCCGCCGAAGTCGCGGATATCGTGGGCATCGGCGCGGTGAAATTCGCAGAACTTTCCCAGAACCGACTCACCGATTACGTCTTCGCTTGGGACAGGATGCTCGCCTTGCAGGGCGATACCGCCCCTTACCTCCAATACTCCCACGTCCGTATCCGCTCGATTTTCCGCAAGCTCGACGCCGATTTTTCCGCCAAAGACGCCAAGCTGACCCTTTCCGCTCCCGAGGAAATCCACCTAGCTCGCTTGCTTGCCCGTTTTGGCGAAGTCCTACCACTCGTCCTCGAAGATCACCGCCCGAACCTTCTCGCCAACTACCTCCTGGAGCTGGCGCGTGCGTTCCACTCCTTCTTCGAGGCCTGCCCTGTGCTGAAATCCGTCGAGCCCATGAAATCCAGCCGCCTCGCCCTCTGTGAGCTGAGTTCGCGCGTCCTAGAGAAAGGCCTCGGCCTGCTCGGTATCCGCTGCCCGGAACGGATGTAAGATTAGCGCCCTGCTTTCTTTATCTTTGTTTAGCATTGAATTTTTGGTTAAACAGGAAAGTATCACCTTCTACATGGAACCCTTCTACGTCATCGGCCATAAAAATCCGGATACCGACGCCGTATGCTCGGCCATCGGGCATGCCGCGCTGCTGCGCGCCTCCGGCGATGAGCCGACTGCCATTGCTGCACGTTGCGGCGAGGTTTCCCAACGGACGAAGTGGGTTCTTGAAAAAGCGGGTATGGACGTGCCGCTGTTGCTCACCGACGCGCGCACCACGTCGGGCATGATCTGCCGTCGAAAGGTCATCAGCGTGTTGCCTTCTGATACGTTCCTCACCGCCTACAACCGCATGCTCGCGGCCTCGATTCGTTGCGTGCCGGTCATCGATGAGAACGGTGCCGTTGCGGGCATGTTGCAATACTTCAATCTCCTCAAGCTGCTCCTTCCCGAGGATACGGAGGGCATCAGCGTCCGCACTGTCCATGCCTCTCTGAATAACCTTGCCGCTACCTTGGACGCGGAAAGCCACGGCGCGCCAATCTGTGATCGTGACGAGGAGGAGGATCTCATTTTGCTGGTCGGAGCCTCCTCGCAGGATTCTGTGAAACTGCGCCTCGATCAGGCCGCCGCAGACGGTAATATCGGGCGTTTCCTCGTGATCTGCGGTGATCGCCCCATTGTGCAGCGGCTGGCTATTGAGAAAGGCGCACGAGCCCTGCTGGTGACCGGGAAAAATACCATATCAGAAGACATCCGGGACTTCGCGATCGCGAAAGGAACCGTCCTACTCGGCTGCCGTCAGGACACAGCCAGCGCCAACACGCTGATCCGTTGCTCGCGCACCGTTCGTCACGTGATGGAGACCAATTTCATTTCCGTAAACGATAACGAACCTGTCTCGAAAATTCGTAAACAGCTTGTGACTGTCGATCAGGATCTTTTTCCTGTCATGGAGATTGGCACCAACCAGATGATGGGTGTCCTCGCGAAATCGGATCTCGTCGATCCACCGAAAATGCGTTTCGCCCTCGTGGATCACAATGAATATGCCCAGGCGATCAGCGGCATCGAGGAGGCCACGATCACCGAGGTCATCGACCACCACCGCCTGTCGGGAAACCTCGTTTCCCGTGAGCCGATCCGCTACCTCAACGAACCCGTCGGATCCACCTGCACCCTCGTCGCCCGGAAATTTTTTCACCGCGATCTCATCCCCGCGCCCAACGTCGCGCTGTGCCTTTGTGGCGGCATCGTTTCCGACACCCTCTGCCTCACCTCGCCGACCACCACCAAGCTCGACCAGAGAATGCTGACATGGCTCAGCGGAATCGCGCGCGTGGATGCGAAGGAATTCGCGCAGGAGTTCTTTGCTGTGGGCTCTCTCATCGCAAACGGCACCACTGATGAGATCATCCACAGTGACCGCAAAGAATTTCACGAACAGGGAATGTTCATCAGCGTCTCGCAGGTCGAGGAGCGGGATCTCCACGGCTTCAACGCCCGCCGCGAAGAACTGGAAGACGCCCTCCGCGCTCTCCAGTATGACAAAGGCTACGACATCGCGGTGCTTGTCGTTACGGATGTCGCACTGCTGAAAAGCATGGTGCTCGCCGTCGGTCCGGAGAACGTCATCGCCGCGCTGCCGTTCAACCGCATCGATGAAACACTTTACCTCGCGCCCGGCGTCGTTTCCCGGAAACGCCAGATTTTCCCCGGCATCTGCGATGCCATCGAGCACGCCGCGAGAATTTAATCTCCGATCACGCAGGGCACCAGGATCCCGTCGCTCATCCCGTGGATTTTCTTCTTGTCGGCGGGAACGAGCGTGGCGAGACAGCCACCGAATGTGGTTTCGCCGTCTCCGTCGGAAAAGAAATAAGGACACAGCCGCGCACGCACGTCCATCATGCGGATCTTTCCGTCCTCATCGTAAACCGGATGCTCGAAGCGCCGCCCTTCGTGGAATTCCTGCATCAGCCACGGCTGCTCGGAGGATTGTTCCAATGCTTCGCCAAGACGCGCCTTCCAGTCCGCCGCCGACATGTCGTGACCGATGTAAACGCCCTTCGAACCCCACGCTGTCTCGTGGAAGCCGCTGATCTTCAGGACGAGATGCCTTTCCTTCTGGGAAAATTCCGCCACCTCATCCCAGGAGTGCGCGTTGAGTTTCGGCAACGCCGCATGCGGTGGAAGGGGTTCGGGATCCACCGCCCAGCCGAACGGGATCACCTCGCGGAGCCGCCGCAGATGGCTGCCGCGCAGGGATTTCTCCCAAACCTTCTTCAACGCGGGCGACCAGAATAGGGCCAGCCATAGCTTGTCCTCAAGGTGCGGCTTGAACGGCGGCGTCACGCTGATTTCCCCCTTCGCGGATCTCTCCGCAAGGTTGCGGAACCGGGGAATCGACTCCCAATCGAAGAGCTCGAAAAACCGATAGATCTGTCGGCCGCATTCCTCATAATCCTCCGCGCCCTCGGTTTTCCAAGCGTCACCCAAGCACTCTGCCAGCCAATCCATTTCCGGCAGGTAATCCTTTGCCTCATCGGAAACGAGGATGTCTCCGCCCTCAGGCAGCAGCGAGCGGAAGCCATCGACCATCCCGTCCGCGCCTCCGAGAACCTCGTATCCGGCGTCGGAATACGTTTTTGAAAGCCATGCCGTGATACCGATCCCGCCCGGCACGCTGTCCAACTCCGTCACTGCAAAGCGGCCCTTCGCCCACACGAGGTCGGGACGGATCACGCGCGGAAACTGCCCGGCCATGCCGCTCTCCCGTTGCAAGGCCGCCAGCCAGTCCGGTTTCCCCTCGTCCAGAAGCTCCGCCAACCAAGGCTGCTCCTTCCCCGCCGCCGATCTCCGGTAAAGCAGGTCGCAAGCCTGCTGGAACTTTGCCAGCGGATGCCCCATTGCGATCATCTCCCGCGCCTCACCCGCCGGAAGCCGCAGCGGCTCCGGAGACCACTGCCACGCCCCTCCGCCGAACAGCCCGCTCGCAGGTAACGCGGATTTGAGTTTGGAAAGGGCAACAGGCACGCGCCGATCATCACCCCATTGCCAGAAAATGCAAAGCGCGAGTGGATCGCCGCTAGCATTCAGTTCCCGCTCGTCATTTCTTCGCGGGCACGGCAAACTCAGAGCGGATGAGCACATTCAGGGAATTGGGGATACCGGCGGGGTTGATGAACGGTTTGGCGGAAATGGGCATCGTCACGCCCACCGAGGTGCAGGCGAAGTCGATCCCTTTCCTGATGAAAAACGGCGGCGACTTCTGCGCGCAGGCACAGACCGGCACGGGGAAGACCGCCGCGTTTGGCTTGCCGCTGCTTACGAAGATCGACCCGAAGAAACCCGTTATCCAAGGCCTCGTCATCGCGCCCACGCGGGAGCTGGCGAAGCAGATCGGCAAGCATCTTTTCCGCTACACCAAGTTTTCCGAGAAAATCTTCATCGAGGTCTTGGCGGGCGGCGAACCGATGGATGGGCAGATCGCGCGGCTGCAACGGCCCACTCACATCATTGTCGCCACGCCGGGTCGTTTGCTCGATTTGATCAAAAGGAAAGCACTCACTCTCGTGAACGTGAAGCACCTGGTGCTCGACGAGGCGGACGAAATGCTGAGCATGGGTTTCAAGAAAGAGCTCGTCGCCGTCTTCGGCCTCACGCGCGGGCGGCGCAGCACCTGGCTGTTTTCCGCGACCTTTCCCGACTCCATCCACGCCCTCGTCAAGGGCGCCATGCCCGGCCAGCCGGAAACTCTCCGCGTTGACAAGGCACACGTCGTCAACCGCGACATCGACCACCGCTACGCCGTCTGCGGGAAGGATGAGAAAAACGATTTCCTCGCCAACTTCCTCGCGGATCGGGAGGAGGAGCGCGGGCTAATTTTCGTCCGCACCAAGGCGGGAGCGGTCGCGCTCGGCAGGCAGTTGGAAAAGCTCGGCTTCCCCGTGGACGTGATCCAGGGCGATCTCTCGCAGCGCGAGCGCGACAAGGTGATGCGCGGCTTCAAGGGCGGGCGCTCGCGCATCCTCATCGCCACCGACGTCGCCGCGCGGGGCATCGATGTCGAGGCGCTTTCCTTCGTCATTCACTACCAGCTCCCCGAGCAGCTCGAATACTACACTCATCGTAGCGGACGTACCGCACGGGCGGGGAAAAAGGGAATTTCCGTCGCCCTCATCGATCCGCGGGAACGCAAGAAGATCGGTAAATTCGAGGAGGCGCTCGGCTTCACTTTCTCGGAAGTGAGTTGATTAAAGCCTGGGAACGCGAGTCTGTGACTCGCCATCCAGTGGAGGAGAGATGCTGAGCTGATGGGCTTTCCTGTTGATTTGCTATTGGAATGCGAGTCACAGACTCGCGTTCCCAGGGTGTCTTGCGCTGCTCCATGGCCAGTCTTCAGGCTTTTTGCAGAGTCCGGCTTTTACGGGGTTGTTACGGATGTATGCCCTTGCGTTCGCTAGATGCATTTCATCACGGATGTAGCGGTCGTGATAATCCCTCGCCCAGAGGCTTCCTTGGGTTCCAAGCAAGCGGTTGATCTCCCGAGCACTGAATGTTTTCCACGTTTTCACAAGATCGCCGAGCTTGGATCCTTCCGGGCAATGAACGAGGATATGGACGTGGTTTGGCATGACGCACCATTCCAAGAGCCGGTATCGGTCTCCATCGAAATGCAGAAGCGCACCTTGCAGGATTGATGCGTAGGATGGATTGCGCAAATGGCAGGAACCGTGCCCGGCATCCTCAAACCGGGCGATGCGTTCACGCAGAATTCGCTCCTGCTCGGGGCTTTCGGTTGTCGCCTGTTCCAATTCCCGCTTCCAGCGCTCGATGACATCTTTCGGAACGGCATCCGCGAGGCGAAACGTGACTGCTTGGATCAGTTCCGGAGAATCCAGGTGCGGCAGGTATCCGCGCGAGTGCCAGCCTTTGTGTTTCTGTTCTTCCGGCATGATGGGGCTGGGGACGCGAGTCTGTGACTCGCAGGATGATGGATGGAGAAAGGGGGGCTTGGAGGAACTTCTTTTGCTCGCCATTGGAATGCGAGTCACAGACTCGCGTTCCCAGCAGGGGTCACCGAAAGACAAGACCGGTGATTCCTTTTAATAGCTCTAGGATCCGCTTGTGCGCTTCGTCGATTTCTTTCAGCACGAGAGTTCGCTCCGAGGCGCGGTAGTGGAAGCGATAGGCGATGGATTTCCGGTCGGCGGCGATCTTCACGCCAGTGGGATCGCTGAAGAGGTCGAAGCACTCGTAGGCGACGAGAAGGGGTTCCTTGGCTTTGGTTAGCGCGGCTTCGATGGTGGCGTTGGGGGTGTCGATGGGGAGTTCCATCGCCGCATCGCGAGAGGAACCGGGAAATTGTGGGAGATCGGCGGCGTGGGCGGGGCCGACGGTGAGCTTGCGGAGTTTTGCGAGGTCGAGTTCGGCGACGAAGGTCGGGGAACCGAGGTCGAGTTGCCTTTCTCGCGAGGGCGCGAGGCGAGCGAAGACGCCGATGGTTTGTTCGCCAGCCTTGATCTCGGCGGAGAGGACGAAGCCTTCGCGGTCTTTGGGTTTCAGGGTGATTTCTTGGTTGGGCAGGAGGGCGGAAAGGACGGCTTTGGCATCGTAGAGATCGGCTGCGCGGTCTTTCGCCGCCCATGAGGAGGGGTTAGTGTTTCCGGAAACGAGTATAGCGAGGCTTTCGCTTTCCTGGTCGCGGGCCTTACCGCCGCCGGCGTTGCGGAAGACGCGGCCCATCTCGAAGAGGCGGATCGACTTGGCTTGCTGGCGGGCGTTGCGTTCCGCGCTGGCAACGAGTCCTGGGACGATGCTTGGGCGCATGATCGCGTGATCCTCGCTGAGCGGGGATTTCACGCGGATGAGATCGCCGTCCTGCATGGGACGAAGGGGATAAATATCGGCGAGCTGGGATTCGGCGATGAGCTTGATCGTCTGGCACTCGTGGAGGCCGAGCGCGGCGAGGCGCTGGCGCAGGATCATATCCGCATCATAAGCGGCGTCCGTGTCACTGGTAGGAACGAAGGTGGCCCGGAGCCGGGAGGGGACATTCGCGAGGCCGTGGACTCGGGTGATTTCCTCCGCGAGATCGATGTGGCGGGTGAGATCCTGGCGGAAAGAGGGGATCGCCCACTGACCTTCGGGAAGCTTCGCGAGGCCGAGGCGGGTGAGGATTTCCTCGGCGGCTTGGGTGGAAATGGAATTGCCGAGCAGGTGGTGGAGACGGTTGAGATCGAGGGAGACGGGGGAGGGTGGTGCGGGGAGTTCTCCTGCGGTTTGCGTGTTGGTGGGGTTTGATTCGATCAGGCTGATCGCTAAAGCAGCGGCGGAGAGAACGGCCTGCGGATCGGCTCCGCGCTCGTAGCGGTAGGAGGAGTCCGAGGAAAGCGCGGTGCGGCGCGAGCTGCGGCGTATGCCGGAGGGGGCGAAGTACGCCGCTTCCAGTAGTATTGAGGTGGTGCTTTCGGTGACACCACTTTCCAGCCCACCCATGATGCCCGCCAGTGCGAGTGCCGCGCCGGAGGCGTCGGAGATGAGTAGGTCGTCGGGCGTGAGGGTGTGGATGGATTCGTCGAGGGCGGTGAATTGCTCGCCGTCTACTGCGTGGCGGATTACGAGCGGGAGAGTGACTTTTGCGGCATCGAAGGCGTGCAATGGCTGGCCGGTTTCGTGGAGGACAAAGTTCGTGATATCGACAAGGTTGTTAATCGGGCGCAGACCGATGGCGGCGAGGCGCTCTTTCAGCCAGGTCGGGCTTTCGCCGACCTTCACGCCCTCAATGCGGGTGGCGGAGTAGAACGGGCAGGCGTCGGCGGCTTCGAGCTTGATGAAAACGGGGGAGGCTGGGGTAGTGTTCGGTTCCGGGAGTTTTTCCGAGATCAGCGGGGTCTTCAGGAGAGTTGCTAACTCGCGAGCCATGCCGCGGTGGGATAGCAGGTCGGGGCGGTTCGGGGTGACCTCGAGTTCTAACAGCGTGTCGGAATCGAAGAGGGTTTTCACGGAAACTCCGATCGGAGAATCGGCGGGCAGGATCAGCAAGCCATCCTCGCCTTTCGGCAAGCCGATTTCCTCGGCGGCGGCGAGCATGCCTTTCGATTCCACGCCGCGCATTTTCGTCTCGCTGATGGTGAAACCACCAGGGAGCTGCGCGCCAGGCAAGCAGCACGGAACCTTGTCGCCGACCTTATAATTTTTCGCACCACAAACGATCTGGCGGAGCTGGCCTTCACCGGCATCGACCTTGGTGACCTTTAGTTTGTCCGCATCCGGGTGCTGGACGGCTTCCATGATCTGCGCGACCACGATTTTTTCAGAAGCAATGCCTTTCGTGACGATACCCTCGACCTCAACGCCCGCGAAAGTGAAAAGATCGGAGATTTCGGAGATGGATTTCCCGGAAAGATCGAGATGGTTGGAGAGCCAGTTTAGTGAAACGTTCATGTATAGGAAGATGGTTGAACCGCCAAGTTCGCCAAGTAAGAGAAGTTAGGATTCTTGGTAGTTATTGGCGATGTGTTTGATGCTGGATTTGAAATATGTGGTGTTAAAGTTGATGAGAAAACCGAGGGGTTTATTGGAGAGCTTCAGGTAGGTCATCAGCTGCGCCAGATGGATGGGGATAATCTGCTCGACGGCTTTCAGTTCGATGACAACGCAGTCGTTGATCAATAAATCCATCCGGTATCCGACATCAATGATGATGCCGTCGTAAAAAACGGGTTGGGCCTTCTGCTTCTCAACAACAAGACCCCGCTTCGTCAATTCATGCGCAAGGCATGCTTCGTAAGCGCTCTCCAGCAGCCCCGGCCCAAGCTCCTGATGCACTTTAAAAGAAGTATCCACTACGATAGCAGCAATCTCATCAATCATTTTCATCGTTCTGGAAACTTAGCTTAATTGGCGAACTTGGCGGTGAACATCTTCACGCGAATTGCGAGAGGAAGCGGATGTCATTTTCGATGAGGAGGCGGATGTCCTTGATGCCCCAGCGGATCATGGCGAGGCGGTCGAGGCCCATGCCGAAGGCGAAGC
>CAMCXJ010000062.1 GCA_945883455.1 Prosthecobacter debontii | reverse complement strand
AAAATTCAAATTTCAATATCCAACCTTCAAGGAAGAAGGGACTGGGTTGATACAGATGGTAGCGGGCGGATTTTTCATGTCAGGGATAAAATCATCCCGATGCGAAGATTGGACACCCTGCCGATTCAAGGCTAGGACTCCGCCCGCTCTTCCTCTTCTTGATGTTTAGGGTTTAAAATTTAAAGTTTCAGCAGCCTCATGGACTACACCCATCTCATTTCCAAACGCAAGGAACGCTTCGCTGCCCTCGAGGAGGCCGTGGGCGATCCCGACCTGTTTTCCGATCCGAAACGCGCCACCGAGATCCTGCGCGAGCATCGCAAGCTGAAGCAGACGCTGGATCTATGGGAAACCCTGCGGAGCACCGAGGCACAGCTTGAGGACAACCGCGAGCTTGCAAAGGCGGACGACAAAGAATTTGCCGCGATGGCCGCCGAGGAAATCCCGGAGCTTGAAAAATCTGTGGCAAAGCTTCGCGAGGACATGCAATACGCCTTGCTCCCCGCCGACCCGAACGAAGACCGCGACGCCCTGGTCGAGATTCGCGCCGGGGCCGGCGGCGATGAGGCCTCGCTGTTCGCGGGCGAGATGATGCGCGCCTACCAGCGCTACGCCGACGCAAAAGGCTGGAAATCCGAGCACCTCGAAAGCTCGCCCTCCGAGGTCGGCGGCTTCAAGGAAGTGATCCTGAAAATCACCGGCGACGAGGTTTTCCGCCACATGAAATACGAGTCCGGCGTGCACCGCGTGCAGCGTGTTCCAGCCACCGAGACGCAAGGACGCATCCACACCTCCACGATCACCGTCGCCGTCCTGCCGGAGGCGGAGGAGATCGATGTAGATATGAATCCGAACGACCTCCGCATCGAGGTCTGCCGCTCCGGCGGCGCGGGCGGGCAGCACGTGAACACGACCGATTCCGCCGTGCAGATTTTCCACCTTCCCACCGGCCTCTACGTCCGCTGCGAGCATGGCCGCTCGCAGATCAAGAACCGGGAAATGGCCTTGCAGATCATGCGCACCCGCCTTTACGAGAAGAAACTTCAGGAGCAACAAGCCGCCTACTCGGAGAACCGCCGCTCGCTGATCGGCTCGGGCGACCGCTCGGAAAAGATCCGTACCTACAATTTTCCGCAAAGCCGCTGCACCGACCACCGCATCGGCTTCACCTCCCACAACCTCGACGCGATCATGTCCGGCGAGCTCACCGAAGTCACCGCCGAGCTGATGAAACACGAAATGGCCGAGCGCCTCGCGGAGGCAGGGATGTAACGTGGCGGCGATCATCCGTCACCGGAAATTTTCCAATACATACCAAGCCGGCTGAAAGCACGACTCTCCAATATGATCACCCCCACCGAAGCCGACGTGATGAAAGCCTGCGGCGAAGCCGGCATCCGCGCCATGGTCGCCGCCTTCTACCGCCGCGTCCGCCACGACGATCTCATCGGCCCGATGTATCCCGACGATGATTGGGAAGGCTCCGAGGAGCGCCTGGCTGATTTCATGCTCTTCCGCCTCGGTGCCTCCGACGCCTACATGGAAAAGCGCGGCCACCCGCGCCTGCGGATGCGGCACATGCCGTTCCGCATCGGCATCGCGGAGCGCGACCGCTGGCTCCAGCTCATGGGCGAGGCGATGGACGAAACCCAGATCCCGCCCTTCGCCCGCTTGTTCCTCGATCAGCTCTTCGCCCAGGTGGCGGATTTCATGCGGAACCAAAAGGAATCATGAGCGAACCTTCCCGCTGACCCGTCCAAACGGGCGGGTCATGGAGCCGGACGGTTGATTTTTTATCCTCCGGCCTGCTCGTCGCTTGCGGAAAACCATCGGCATGCCCAGCATAGCCGTATGGATTTTACAAAATGGAAGTGCATGGATCCGCATCTACTCGTTGGTTTGGTAAATACCGAACTGCGGAACCATTCGGAATCGCTGGAGGATCTGGTGAAAACCCATGATCTGTCCGAGGAGGATTTGAGGCGGAAGCTGGGGGAGGCTGGATACGATTACCGCGCGGAGCAGAACCAATTCCGGTGAACCTAAAATCCGCAGTTCAAACGAAGATTTTCACCGCTGAGGCGCAGAGGTCGCAGAGGGAACGCTGAGAAGAGTTTGTGTTTTGGGATATCGCAGGGCATTTTTTCAAGGCAATTCCATTTCACCCATTGGGTGAACCAAGCAGTTCCATCGTTTTCCCAAATTTTCTATCTTCCCACATGCAAGGCTCTGCGTTCCTTTGCGACCTTTGCGACCTCTGCGACTCTGCGGTGAAAAATTGTTACCCAACTGCGGTATTTAGAGTGAAATAAAAAACGCCCGGCCTCCTTGTCGGAAACCGGGCGATAGATTTTTCATCGGGCGTGAGCCCGGGTTGGGGTGTTACCAGCGTCCGCTGTCGCGACCACCGCCGCCACCGCCGCCGCCACGGTTTCCACCGCCGCCGCCGCCGCCTTTGTAGCCGCCGCCACCGCCGCCGCCGCCACCGTATCCACCGCCGCCGCCACGGTTTCCACCGCCGCCACCGCCTTTGTAGCCGCCGCCACCACCACCGCCGCCACCGCCGCCACCGTATCCACCACCGCCACTTGGGCGTGCTTCACGGGGTTCGGAGGCGTTCACGCGGAGCGCGCGGCCTTGATAATCCTGATCGTTGAGACCTTCGATGGCCGCATTGAGCTGGGACTGGTCGCCGAGTGTCACGAATGCGAATCCTTTGGATTGTCCGGAATCACGATCGGTGATGATTTTGACCCGTTCGACGGGGCCGTATGCGGCGAAGAGGTCAGAGACGTCTCCTTCAGTTGCTGTGTAGGGCAGATTGCCCACATAAATGTCCATTTGTTCTATTTCATGACGCCAATTTTCCTAAATCAATTCCTCCGATCCTGGCGTCACGGACCAAACAAAAAGCGAGCAAACTATCTTTAATCTGTTCGGACGTTAAATGCATCCCCGAATTTTACATTTAGCAAGAACCAAATTTTATTTCCCGCGAGCATTCGCCGCCCTGCGTTGTCGTGCCCTAATCCGCCGGTTGGAAAACCGCCCTGATGCGGCACTCGCCATCTGCGCCTGCCTGCACATTAAGGTTGATCCTTGTGAACCCCGGGTTCCGCTTGTCGAAATGGGATGGAGGCGGATCGGCGGCGCGGGCGGAACGGTTGCATTCCTGGGGAGATGCGATTTCCAGCATGAGTCTCTCGCCGCCGAGCGAAAGCGAAAAGCCTTTGCCTGATTCCATGACTTTGGCGCGGGTCATCATGTGCCAGTCGATCGTATCGCCGGGTTTCAAACCCTTGAGAGTGTCAGTGACGATAACGGTGAACTCGCCCTCGATGACAAAACTCCGCGTCGCGCCGGCGCCTTTAGGCAGTCCGAGCGGTGCGGCTATGTCCAGAAGGGTCTCGTTAACGGGCGGTCCGCTGGAGGATATGATTCTCGCCGCCCCGTAGATGTCGTGCGGCTGGCTATTGTATGTGAGGGTGTTGTGTGAGGTTTGGTTCAGGCGGAACACGGTCCATCTCGGGCTGTCCCGGGTCATTGAGAAAAGGTTCATGCCGGTCTTTTCCAGCGAGTGGTATTCCTGATGGCCGAGATCGGAAACCCAGCGCTGTCCCATGAAATCGAGGACAAAGGAGCCGGCGTCCATGTGGCCGTGGTTCACTTTGGCCTTGCCCGCCTTTATACCGAGGAACAGATCCTTTTTTGCGAAGCCCGTGCGGTGCATCGCGATGGGACTTTTTCCGGTTCCCACAAAATGAAGCGGCAAGCCCGCGCCCTTCATGTCTTTCGGATCAGGAATCCAGAAGGCGGCAAGCGCGAGGAAGCTCTCGGCGCGGTTGGGATCGATTTCAAGGTAGCCCTTTCCGAAAATACTCCAGATGGCGGCGCTACGGTTTTGCCGGCTCATCCACGCGATCGCGGCGGTGGCGCTCCGCCTGCTTTCCCGGTTATCCCCGTAGTTGAACATCAGGCCGGAGTTGCCGTAGGCCAGCGCTACGAAGGATCCGCTTTCCAGAAATCCGGGATGCTCGGTGATGCCCGCGCCGGGCAGCTGTGCGGTGCGCAGCGCTTCAGCGGTAAGGCTCGAGTAGATCGTGCCATAACCCCAGTATCCCGCGCCCTCGGAGTAGGCTCCATCGGGCGGATAGCCGGCCTCCAGCCCGATGGGGATGTGGGCGCGCGCTTCATCTAGAGCCGAGAGAGCCAGCTTCGGCGCAATGTCGAGAAGTGCGACAGCGGAAAGCACCATGCCGCCGTTGCAGACCTGGTTCCAGTTGTTGTCCCTGCCTAACACCCTCTTTTCGGCGAAGGTGGCCTTCAGCCCTTTTTCTAACAGTGCGGCGGAGATCGTTTTGCGGTCGGCCTCACTGAGATCCGCGTGGAGCCAGTCGTATCCGATGGCTACGGCGGCCTGCATCTCGGCGGTGTCGAGGTGATGCTCCGGGTGCCAATCCTTGAACGAGCATAGGGAAAGCATTTCCCTTCGGCACCGTTCGAGATAGCGGCGGTCGCCGGTCACTTTCCATGCGGTGGAGAGATCGAGGACACGCTCCACCGCATTGCGGGAAACGGAAAGCATGCGGCGGCCCGTGAGTTCGTATGAAAGCGTACCCGCATCCAGTGTTTGATCCGCCCGGTAGATGCAGGCCTTGATCACCGCGGCGACCTCCGGTTGCGCCGCCATGCGGGCGGGCAGTTTTCCCCAATCGCTCTCGGTCACCAGCAGGCGCGGATGGGTCGGGATTTCCGCAGCGTGCAGCGGTGCCATGCATACCGTGAGGAAAAGGAGGGTATGTAGGCTTTTCATCGTGGAAATCGCTGTGTAGTAAGGCTCATGCGCAAAGCGTGGGTGCCTTACCTGCTGATGTTGACCGTAACATACGGCGGTGGACTGCTGGACTTTTCATACGGTGCATTGGAACGCGAACGCGACGATGCGGAGGCGGCCGCCGCTTTTTTCGTGAATGCCTACGAAGCCGATCCGCTAGCGATGCCGCTGGTAAGGATCATCGCTGAATCGCGCATGGAGGAAGGCGACCGCGCCGCCGCTTTGGAACCCTACGAGCGGGTGATAGCGGCGCGCCCCAATGAGCCTTTCATCGCTATCGAATATGGCGATTTCCTCGGGGAGGTGGGGAAGGGGGATACGCTTGCGCAGAGGAAACGTGAGGAGCTCTACGGGAAAGTCCATGAAACGATGCCGGGAGCCTACATGGCTCTCGAGCGGCTTCTCCGTGTCGCACGTGAACGCGGCGATGATGACCGTGCGAAGGAGTTGTTAGAGATGATGGTCACCGATTCCGAACAGGCTGTGAACTATTACATTGCAACCACCAAGAGCCTCTACGACAGCCGCGATGAGGCGGCGGCGGGGCGGATCGATGCGTGTTTCTCTAAGGCGCTGGAAACGCATCCCGAGTGGTCGGGAATCGCGCGGGCGGCGAGCGACCATTTCCGCCACACGGACAGATTGGGCAAGGCGATCGGCATCCTCCGGAAACATGTGGAGGCGCGGCCTTCATCGCTCGATCTCAAGATCCGGTTGGGGATTTTGCTTTTCTCCGGCAAGCAGGACGAGGAGGCGGTGAAGGTCCTGTACGAGGTGCTGGAGGTGCACCCGAAGAAAGCCTTGGCGCATGAATCCTTGGCAAAGCATTTCCGCCAAAAAGGTCAGCTCACGGAGGCTCGCAGCCACGCGGCGGAGTTACTCGGGATACGCGGTGGAACTGCCGAGGAATTCCTAGAACTCTCCGACGAACTCACCGCCGCCGGCGAGTTCCGCGCCGCCCGCATCCTTCTTGAAAAAGCCGTCTTCCGCCACGACGACGACGCCAAGCTGATGATGAAACTCGCCATCGCTACTTCTCGCGATCCCGAGACGAAGGATTCCTCTACACGGCTTTTTCGCGAGGCCGAGGCGATGCTGGAAAATCCCGCCGACATGGATCCGGCTTTCCTGCTGGAGTCCGCGAAGGAACTCCTCGCACAAGGCCAGGTGAAAGCCGCCGAGGAACGCCTGCGCAACGCGATCCGCTCTTTTCCCAAGGAATCGAAAAAGGAAACCGCCGCCGCGATGCGCGCCTTGGCGGACATTTGGATTTCCGAAAAACGCAACCTCGACGCCGCCCGCGCCCTCATCTCCCGCGCCGAGGCGATGGAGCAATAATCAGGCCGCCTCTTCCAGCACGCCTTTCGCCTTCGGCCATGCCTTCGCCGCTTCCACGAGGATCCACGCCTCCAGCGCGAGAGTTACTATGCCTATCGTAGCTAGGAGGTAGTTCGGATTTTTCCCCGTGAGCCAGGCCGCGTCCCCCACGAAAAGCTGCGAGACCATGGCAACGGCGGGCAGGATGAGCATGAACACGGCGGGGATCGCCACGAACCAGATGGGCATATTTCTACGCCACATCCAAAACAGGATCACAAGAAATGCCAGACCACCGAGGAGCTGGTTCGTCGCGCCGAAAAGGGGCCAGAGGACGAGGCCGCCCTTGCCGAGATTCTCGACCGAGTAGTCCGCGCCCGCGGCAGGCATTCCGGCGATCAAGCCCGCGAGGGTGATCGCGAAGATCGTGGCGATGTGCTTGTTCATCAGCGGCTTGAAGTGGATGGCGGCTCCTAGTTCCTGCGTCACATAACGCTGCAAGCGGCAGGCGGAATCCATCGTCGTGGCCGCGAACGAGGCAACGAAGACCCCCATCAGCGCGGTCGCGAACGCGGCACCCACTCCCAATGCCTGGATGAAATTTCCCGATCCGGAAACGAACGCCGAGATCGCGCCTTTACTGGCAGTGCCCCACTCGGAGTAACTGGCGATGTAGGCGGCCTCACCCGTGAGCGTTTTTCCGGTGGCATCCGGCACGCCTAGCCCGATGCCCGCCACGCAGGCCAGGATCACCAGCACCGCAAGGAATCCCTCGGTCAGCATCGATCCGTAGCCCACGAACTGTGCGTCGGTTTCGCATTTCAGCTGCTTCGAGGACGTGCCGGAGGAAACGAGGCAATGGAATCCCGAGACGGCTCCGCACGCGATCGTCACGAAGAGGAAAGGGAAAATCCATGGCGCACCGGCGGGAGCTTCAGCCCCCATACGGACGGCAGGGGCGACAATCTCCAGCGCCTGTTTCTCCGGCCCGCTGCCGAATCCGAACAGCCCCGCCACAATCAGCCCCACCACCACCAGCCCGAGCGCCGAGAGAAGCTGGAGAGAGTTGATATAATCCCGCGGCTGGAGCAGCGTCCACACCGGCAGCACCGAGGCGATGTAGGAATAGACGAGCAGGAGGATGACCCACGCGATGACCGGCCAGGCGGCGAGGGCGGCGTTGAAGGAATGCAGAAAACCCCAGTCGCCGAATGCCACGCTCAGATACATGACGCCAAGCGCCACGATGGAAGGCACCAGCAGACTCTTACCTTTCTTATGGAGCCAGAAACCGATCGCCGCGGCGATGGGTGTCTGCACGACACATGGGAAAATGGACGAAGGGAACATCCGGAACACGTTCGCAATCACCAGCCCGAAGATCGCCAGCACGATCGTCAGCGCCATGAAAAGGATGGAGAGGAAAAGGATGCGGGTGCGCGGCGCGAGCACACGCCCGGAGATGTCGCCGACCGTCTGTCCTTTGTTCCTCATCGAGACAACCAGCGATCCGAAGTCATGCACCGCCCCGATGAAGATCGATCCGAACAGCACCCAAATCAGCGCCGGAACCCAGCCCCAGATCACCGCCAGCGCCGGGCCGACGATAGGACCCGTTCCCGCGATGGACGTGAAATGATGACCGAAGACCACGCCTTTCGAGGTCGGGACAAAATCGTCGCCGTCCTCGAACTCGATTGACGGGGCTTTGTTCGCCGGATTGAGCCCGAAAATTTTACGCGACAGCCAGCGTCCGTATGTGTGGTAAGCGATGAGATAGGCGACCAGCGAGCCGACGGCGATGAGAAGGGTTTGCATCAGGCGTTATGAAAACGGGAATCCAAATGGATGCGAAGCAGATTCTTTCCGAACGGTTCATGCGGTTTTGAAAAAACTCCGTCGCGCCCTCTTTTTGCTTGTCAGCCCCCCGTCACGAAACCAAACATCCCGCCCCGCGCAAGCGGCACCGGGTAGGTGGCCGAGTGGTTAAAGGCGGCAGACTGTAAATCTGCTCTCATTGAGTACGCTGGTTCGAATCCAGCCCTGCCCACCATCCTTTATTCTAAAAGGGAAAGAGAGCCGAAAGGCTCTTTTTTTTCTCTTAGAAAAAAGTCTTTGTGCCCGTATTGCGTCCGAATAAGACGGGAGTTTGCAAGTTTTTTCGAGGATAGCTGAGTGAGGTAGAGGCGCTTGTGAACGTGGTGTTCGCGGAGGTGTTGGAGAAATTACCGAAAGAAGGAAAGATGGTTGAGAAGGATGAGGGGAAGCTGAGCTGTTGAGGTTGGAGTTTTGTGGAGTGCAAGAGGTCTATGTGTGGAAGTTTGAAGGTGCTTTATTGAAGCGCACCGAGCACTTTGCCTTGAGGCAGTTGCTGTCGTATGCTAGATGATGCGTTAAACAAACCTCTGGCCCGCCCTGATGCCCGGATTTTTACAGACCGCCGTCCTTACTATCCCCTCTATGCTTCTCGCAATGCCGGTGATAGCCGTAGGACAGGGTCAGCAGTCGGGCGCACCGCGCGTGGTGATCCCCACCGGAGCCCGCCCCGTAGCTCCCGTCAAATCGGTCGCGCCAGCCTCCCGCGTCATCTACCCTTGGAAAACGTACATCACCGCCACCATCTTCTGGTGCGGTGAACAACCGACGGAGCGCAACCCCACGCCGAACTGCAAGTCGTCCTGGGATACCGAATGGGCCGCCAATTTCGGCGGCTACGATGATCCCAACCCCGCCAACCGCATCGCCAACCATGCCACTGGCGAGTTCCGCCCGAAAAATTTCGTGCCCAAGCTCAACCCCTTTTACATCGCGCTTCCCTACAACGACGTGCTGAGCTGGCGATCCCACAAGCCGGAGGCCTCACGCGTGATCCCATGGTTCAAACGCATGGCTCCCTCGCCGGGGCAGACCGTGCTCAAGGGGCGCTGGGTGCAGATCTTCTACAACAAGCGCAGCTGCTACGCCCAGTGGGAGGATTGTGGGCCGTGGGTCACCGATGACTGGCAGTATGTTTTCGGAAACAAGCCCCCCATGGCCACGCAGAATGGTTCCGCAGGTATCGACCTTTCCCCCTCCATCCGGGATTACCTCGGAGCTGCCTCCGGCACCAAACTCCACTGGCGGTTTGTGGAAGACAGCCAGGTTCCCTACGGGCCTTGGAAAAAATACGGGAATGCCACTACGAAGCAGAATCCTGTCGTGCCTTCCCGGGGCGGGATACCCAAGGACGGCCAAAGCATTGAGGAACAGCGAAAATATCTGGAGTATCTCCGCAAGCTCCGCGACGAGCAATACCTCAAGAAGCCGCTCGGCGAGCTTTGATTCCGGCCGATGTGTCTGGATTCAGAAATCCGACCATGGTTCTCGCTGAAAACTAGGCCGGCTGCTTGTCCAGTTCGAAGGCGTTGTGTACGGCGCGGGCGGCGTCCTCAATATGGATCTCATCCACAGTGACGGCGATCTTGATCTCGGAGGTGGAGATCATGCCGATGTTGATGCCTTTCGCGCCGAGAGTCTTAAACATGGTGGCGGCCACGCCGGAATGGGAACGCATGCCGATGCCGACAGCGGAAAGCTTGGCGATGCCGGCCTCGGTCTCGATCTGCGCGTCCGGGGAAAGCTCCGCGAGCACCGGCTTGAGCGCGGCCTGCGCTTTGCCGAGATCGGTGGAGTGCATGGTGAAGGAGTGCCTGGAGCGGCCATCGCTGGAGATGTTCGAGACGATCATATCCAGGTTGATCTCCGCATCGGCGAGCGCGCCGAGGATTTTCCCGGACATGCCGGGTTCGTCCGGGATGCCGGAGATGGTGACGCGCGCCTGGGAGCGCTCGATCGAGATGCCGCGGATGACGACGTTTTCCATGTTGGGATGTTCTTCTAGCACGAGGGTTCCTGGGTTGTCGTTAAGGGAGGAGCGGACTTCAAATACCACGCCGAATTTCTTGGCGAACTCGACGGAGCGCGACTGCATGACCTTGGAGCCGGATGAGGCCATTTCCAACATTTCATCGTAGGAAATTTCCGGAAGCTTGCGGGCGTTTTTCACCACACGGGGATCGCAGGTATAGACGCCGTCCACGTCGGTGAGGATCTGGCAAACATCGGCCTTCAGCGCGGCGGCAACGGCGATGGCGGTGAGATCGGAACCGCCCCGGCCGAGGGTGTGGATCATCCCCGCCGGGGTGATGCCCTGGAAACCGGCGACGACGAGCGTTTTCCCCTCGTCCAGATATTTCCGCATCAGAGCGGGATCCATGTTCGCGATGCGCCCGCGGGTGTGGCTGCCGCTGGTGAAAATGCCCGCCTGCCGTCCGGTGATCGATGCGGCCTCCACGCCGATTTCATGCAGAGCCATGGCGACCAGCGCGATGGATTGCTGCTCGCCGGTGGCAAGCAGGACATCGAGTTCGCGTTCGGAGGGATTCTCGCCGAGTTCCTTCGCCATCGAGATGAGCTTGTCGGTGACACCCGACATCGCGGAAACGACGCCGACGACTTGGTTGCCCTCATCGCGGGTGCGTTTCATCCGCGCGGCGACGTTGCGCATGCGGTCGATGGAGCCGACGGAGGTTCCGCCGTATTTCTGGACAATGAGGGCCATGGATTGGGAGGAAGCGGATTCAAGAGAGCGGTTGGGAAAACATCAACCGGGAAATGTGGTCACTCGAAGATGAGGAAGGGTGCCAGCCGTAGGAGGATATGCTTCCCGATACCGTCCACCTTGTCGAGATCCTCCAGTTTGGAAAAGGGGCGGGCTTCGATGATGCGTTTCGCCATGACCTCGCCGACGCCGGGGAGTTTCATCAGATCGTCTCGGGCGGCGTTGTTGGGGTTGATTTTATCACCTGCGGCGAGGTCGCCATCTCCTTGGGCGAGTTCGATCTCGGCGTTTTCATCCCGTTCCTCCTTCCTCTCCACGGGCAGATGCTCCCAATCCGTGGCGGCCCATGCGCCGAGGCCTTTTTTGGCGGCCTTGAGTTCGAGATCCTCAAGGGACGCGCGGTATTCCTTGGAAGTGTCTCCGCTGGGCGTTTCCCGATAAACCCCGAAGGCGCGGGCGTGGCCGAGGCCGACGAGGCGTGTCGCGAGATCCTCGCCCTTGGAAGTGGTGACGAAACCGTAGAAGCGCTTGTACCGGCCATCGCCGCGGGCGTCCGAGTAGGCGGTGTGGACGGAAAATGGTTCAGCAAGGGCTTGGGTAACTTCCTGCGCAGCTTTTTCGCCGAAGCCTTTGGCCGCCTCAATGGATGCCTGCGGCGTTCCACCGAATCCGGAGATAC
>CAMCXJ010000061.1 GCA_945883455.1 Prosthecobacter debontii | reverse complement strand
GCCGCCAGCGCACGCTTCACCCCCCCCAAACGCAACGGCGAAGCCGTCAAAGCCATCATGCGCTGGCCTATTATTATCGAAAAGTGATTTATTAGTAGTTATCCGTTATGAGTTATTTATTCAAATACATCGGAATCCCTCTGGGCTCTGGCCTCTGGCTTCTGGTTTCTATGCCGCAGGCATTCTCCGCCGAGCCCCTCCCGCTTTCCACCGCGTATTGGAAAGACCCCGCCTTCCTGAAATCCTTCAACGGTTCCTATCGCATTGAGGCGCGCATCGAGCCGAGCGTCACTACCGAGGAGCGCGGGCTGCTTGTCGAGATCCAGACCCTGATGGCCGCCGGGAACCGTACGGAGGCTTTGGAGAAAATCAGCTCCAGCCCGCTCACGGAAAAATCTCCCGCCCTCACCTTCAGCCTCGCGAACCTTCTTTTCGAAACCGGTGAGAACGAGAAAGCCATCGCCGCCTACCAATCCGCTCTCAAGGGATACCCCTCTTTCCGCCGCGCCCACCGCAACCTCGCGCTCGCCCTTGTCCGCGACAACAAGCTCCCCGATGCCCTCGGCCACCTCACCGAAGCGATCCGCCTCGGGGACGCGGAAGGCAGTACCTACGGCCTGCTCGGCTATTGCCGCCTCGCCCGCAAGGAGTTCGCCAGCGCCCTGCAAGCCTACCGCATCGCGCAGGTCACCGAGCCAGATGTCGCCGAGTGGAAGGCGGGAGTCGCCCAATGCCTACAGGAAACCGGCGGGAAAAAGGAAGCCGTCGCCCTCCTAGACGAGGTCATCGCGCTGCGTCCGCTGGAAGCCTCCTATGCTGTCCTGCTCGCCAACATCCATCTCGATCTCGACCGACCAGACTCCGCCGCGAAAGCCCTCGAACTCCCCTACCGCCTCGGCGTCCTCCCGCCCGATCCGACCCTGATGCTCGCGGATCTCCATCTCCGCGCGGCTCGACCCGATGCCGCAAAATCAGCTTCGGAAAACGCATTTTCCAAGGAAACAAAACCCGGCACCGATGCCATCCTGCGCCTCGTCGCCACCGCCTCCGCCCAAGGCGATTGGCCTTTTGCGAAAGACCTCATCGCCAAGGCGGAAACACCCAAACCCTCACGCACCATGAACCTCGCCAAAGCGCGTTACCTCATCGATTCGGAGGAAGACCCCGCCGCCGGAGCTAAGCTGTTAGAAAAACTCGTTTCCGATGACCCCACCGACGGCACCGCGCTCCTCGCGCTCGCGAAACACCATGCCGATACCGGCCAGCCCGGCTCCGCCGAACTTCTGTTAGAGCGCGCGACGGCAGACACGGCAAGCGCCTACGAAGCCCACGTCGAACTCGTCCGCCTCCTCGTCGCCCAATCCCGCTACGCCGACGCCCTGAAATTCACCGACGCCGCCCTCGCCCTCAACCCCACGGAACAGCTCAACAATTACCGCAAAGCCCTAGCCGAGACAGCCGCCGCCGCCGAATAACCATGAAACCTTTCCTCCTGCTCATCGCATCCGCCGCGCTTTGCCACGCACTTCCTCAAGAAGGGCTGTTGCTCGATCTCGACGCCGCGAAAGGCCTCACGCTGGAGGATGGCGACAAGGTATCCATCTGGGAAAACCAAGCACCCGACGCAAATGCAAAACTTTTCGTGAAACAGGATGAGGGTCGGAAGGAAGAAGGCAGCGGCCGCCCGACCTTGCGCCCCGCGATCCCCGGACTCAATGGCAAGCCCGCCCTCGTTTTCCGCAGGCAGGAACTCGTCTGCATGGATGAGGAAACCTTCGACAGCCTCACCACCGGCAAAGGCCACACCTGGCTCGCGGTCATCGCCGTTTTCCCTCAGCAGGACGGACTCAAGGACGTGAATTCCTTTTTCGGAAACCTCCGCAACAGCGCAAAATACGAGGGCGTCTGGGGCTGCCTCAACGACGACAATACTCTCTGGTATGGTGTCCGCAACAGCCTCACCTTCGGGCGCTTTGACGCAAACAACCCGCAGCTCCTCGGCCCCGTTCTGGAGACCGGGAAATTCCATGTGATCGGCGGACGCATGGCCGCCGGAACCGGCACGGTGAAACTCGAACTCTTCGCAAACGGCATGGAACCCATCGCCACCAGGGAAATCCCCGTCGAGCCCACCGCGAACCCCTCGAAAATGACCATCGGCCAGGAGCGCGATGCCATCGAGCACCCCGGCCACGAATCCTTCGACGGCGAGATCGCCCGTTTCCTGATCTGGGAGCGGCCGCTGAGCGACGAAGAACTCGAGCACGCGATAAACACTCTCAAAGAAAGTTACATCGGCAAATGATACGCCTCTCGATGGCGGGATGTGTTGCTCGGTAGATCGTCTAGGCAAAGACATCCCGCACTGCTTTCCCGACGCCGTCTTTCGTGGCGTAGAAGGGACGGCCTTCGATGGAGTATTCCGTCTTCGGGCTGATGCCCATGGCGGTGAAGATGGTGGCATGGAGATCCTCGATGTTGACGGGGTTTTCGTTCACTAGGCAGGGGCGCTCGTCGGCGGTGGCGCCGTAGAGTAAACCCTTTTTCATGCCGCCGCCAAACATCACCACCGAGGAGCCTCCCGTAAAATGGCGGTGCAGGCCGTAGTGTTTCATCTCCTTGATCACATCGGTCGCCGCGCGGGACTGATCCTTCGCAGTGGAACCGGGTACGCCCTCGATCATCATATCGCGGCTGAACTCGGTGGCGATGACGACAAGCGTGCGGTCGAGCAATCCGCGCTCCTCCAGATCCTTGACCAGGCGGGCGATGGGACGGTCGATCTCCTTTTTCATCCGCTCGACGGTACTATGGCCGTTCTCATGGGTGTCCCAGTGAACGAACGGGATGTATTCCGTGGTGACCTCGACGAAACGCGCGCCATTTTCGACGAGCCTCCGCGCGAGCAGGCAGCCCTGGCCGAAACGGCCGGTGTTGTATTCGTCGAAGACCTCCTTTTTCTCCAGCGAAAGATCGAAAGCCACGCGTTCCTTAGAGCCGAGAAGGCGGTGGGCGTTGTCGATGGAGCGGAGCATCGACTCCTGGTGATAGTCGCTGAGCTGCTCCGATTTCGGCGAGTTTTTCAGGAGGTTCTCAAGAGCCTTGTAGCGCTTCGCAAAACGGTCGGGTAACATCCCGCCGGGAGGCTTCACGGCCTGCGAGGCAAGGTCGGGGAAAGGCAGGTTCATCGGGCCGTATTCGCTGCCGAAAAAGCCGCCGGTGGTGAAGGCCTTGAGTTCCTCGCTCTCGCCGTGGCCTTCGAGTTGCTGGCCGATATTGATGAAGGGCGGCATGACATCATTGCGCCCTCCGAGCACCTTCGCCATCCACGCGCCGATGTGCGGCGCGGCGACCGTCTGCGGCGGAACGTATCCGGTGTGCCAGTGGTATTGGTGGCGGGAGTGCAGGATGCTGCCGAGATCCGGCTGGAAATGGGAGCGGATCAGCGTGGCGCGATCCATCACACCCGCGATATTTTCCAAGCCCTGGCAGATCTTGATGTTGTCCACCGCCGTATCGATGGCGGGGAAGGTGCTGATAATCTGCTCGACCGGGGTGCCGACCTCGTAGGGCTTGTAGCGTTTCGGATCAAAAGTTTCCGGCGCGGCCATGCCTCCGGCCATCCAGATCAGGATGCAGGAATCGGCGGTGGCGGTCGGTTGTTTAATGCGTTTCCCATCTGCCATCGCGCGCGGCGCACCGCCTAGGAAGGTCGCGGCGGTGGTTGCTCCCAGCGCGCTGAGGAATCGGCGGCGGGTGAGTTCCGGGTGTGCTTCGTCGTACCAGTTTTCCTGTGTCATGGCTTCAGTTGATGTAGATAAATTCGGGGAGCATGAAGACGGACCAGAGGAAATCCTCCGTCGCTTCGGGAGTGGGCTTTTCGCCGAGGATATCCGTGGCCACACGGACTTCCGAGTCGGTGGGCTTGCGGGAAAGGGCGGCGAGGTAGGTGTTCTCGATGAGTTCGCGGGGTGCTGCTTTGCCCTGCAGGTTCGCCGCGCCGGCCTTAAGAAGCCCGGCGAGATCCGGTCCATTGGCGAGGTTGATCGCCTCAAGAGTGGTGACGATGTCGGGGCGGGCCGAGACAACCTGTTCGCGGTTCGGCCGACCTAGTGCAGCCTGGAGTTCATCGCGTTTCGCGAACACTGCGCGCACAGGACGGTTGTCCCATTGTTTCAAGCCGTGGGCTTCCATCACCGCCGTGAGTTGTCCGCCGGTGAGACCTTTTCCGAAGGCGTTCTTGTCCGGTGCCGGCCATACACCGATCACGCTGCGGATCGAATCCATGAACTGCTCCGCGGTCATGCGTTTCCTGACAGGGCCATTGAAAACAAAACTTCCCTCGTCCTCCTCGCGGATCTCCGTGCGGGACTGGTAGGTGCGCGAGGTGACGATCAAGCGCATGACGGATTTGAGATCATACTTCGAGGCGACGAGATGGTTGGCGAGCAGATCGAGCAGATCCTCGTTCCATGGTTCCGTGTTCATCGCGTCTACAGGATGCACGATGCCGCGGCCCATCATCTGGTTCCAGAGGCGGTTCACGATGGTGCGCTGGGTGCGACCGTTTTCCGGGTGGGTGACGAGTTCGGCGAGCTGCTTGAGGCGCTGATCGCGGGGCTTGGTAGGATCCACATTTCCCAGCTCTGGGAAAATCCATGAGGCGACCGCCATCTCGCCGGTGGGCTTGTCGCAGCGGACAAGCTCGAGCTGGGCTTCCGAATAGATCTGCGCCAGTCCGTAAGCCTCTTTCAGCGTCCAGCGGTCGGTAAAGCTGTCGTGGCAGGAGGCGCACTTCATGTTGATGCCCAGGAAAACCTGCGAGACGTTTTGTGAAAACTGGATTTCTGTGGTTTGGCTCGCGTTGACCACGCCACGCCATTTGATGCCTTTGATGAAACCGCCTGAGTCCGCACCCGGCGCGATGATTTCCCGGATGAACGCATCGAAGGGCTTGTTCTCCACCAGCGAGCGGTAGAGCCACGTCGTGACCTGCTGGCGACCGCCCTCAATGTAGCCGGTGCCGATGTATTCGTTGCGGAGAAGATCATTCCAAAAAGTCATCCAATGCTCCGCGTAGGCCTGGTTGTTGGCGAGGAGCTTGTCCACGGCGGCGGCACGGTCGAGCTTACCTTCGGAAGGGAGCTGGGAAAGTGCCTCCGGCGTCGGTGGTAAGCCGGTGAGATCCAAGGTCACGCGGCGGAGAAACGTACGGTCATCGACGGGCTGCGGCGGCTCCGTCCCCGTTTTCTTAAGATGCGCGGCGACGATCAGGTCGATGGGATTCGTCCGCGGTGCACCGGCGGGTAATTTCACGGCCCTGGGTTTCAACGGCGGCTCGTAGCGATCCTCCGCGAAGGTGAAGCCCTCCTCCCAAGGCAAGCCCTCGGCGATCCATTTTTCCAGCACCGCGATCTCGGCGGGCTTCAGCGCTTCCTTTTTCTTTCCCGGAGGCGGCATCTTGTATTCCGGATCCTCCTCGGTGAGAACCTCGATGAAGAGCGACTTCTCGGGTTTGCCTAACTCCAACACATCCGCATCGAGCAGCAAGGCGCGGGTGTTGATCGAAAGCCCGCCCTTCGATTCATTGCCGCCATGGCACTCCACGCAGTTTTTCTCAAGGATCGGCACCACCTCGTGGGCGAAATCCACCGCCGCATCCAAGGGCGAGACAAGCGCGAGGAAAAGTTGTAGGAAAGAGAGACGCAACATAGATTGGAAGGGGGAAAACGTAATTTACTACGCTGCTGGATCAAGGAGTTTATCATCGATCTGGGTTGTATTAAAATCCGGGATTTTGGAGTTATCCGATACATGCAGCGTCGCCCCTGCGTAAATGCGGCATCGACACGCAATCCGGCGTTTGCGTAGATCCGTAACATTTAATATCTGTTCGTTCGAAAACGCGTCACAGCAAAGTTAAGAAACCCATCATGAAAAATCTCATCACCTGTATCTGGATCGCCCTCACCGCCGCATCCGTTGCGAACCCCACCGATCTCAGTTTCTCGAAATTCTCAGGAAGCGACCTGACACCTTCACCCGCATGTATTTCCGTAGCCGCCACCGGTGAGGTTTATGTCGGGGTGGATCTTCTGGGATCGCTGGGCAAGGGACCCGGCAAGGGCAGTGTTGTCCGGCTTGTGGACAAGGATCACGACGGCACGGCGGACTCGCACACCGTCTTCGCGATGATCGACAACCCGCGCGGGCTGATCTCGATGGGCGACAAGCTCTACGTGCTCCACACCGTGATTCCCGCTGGTACCGGCATACTCACCGGCATGCATCTCTCCGTCCTTGAGGACAAGAATCATGACGGCATGGCCGACGGCCCGCCGAAACCCCTCATCAAGGATATCTCCGTGCCGAAGCACAACCAAGACCGCGGTGCCGATCATACGACGAACGGAATCCGCATGGGGATCGACGGCTGGATCTACATTGCGGTGGGTGATTTCGGTTTCGTGAACGCCACGGGAACCGATGGAACCCAGTTGACCATGCTCGGCGGGGGCGTGCTGCGCGTGCGTCCCGACGGTTCGGGCATGGAAGTTTACACCCACGGCACCCGCAACGTTTATGACGTCGCGATCGACCCCCAGCTTAATCTCTTCACCCGCGAAAACACGAATGACGGCGGCGGATGGAATGTCCGTTTCTCCCACCACGTGCAATCCGGCCAATACGGCTACCCCATTTTGTTCAAGAACTTCACCGATGAGATCCTGCCCGCGCTCGAAGACCTCGGCGGCGGCTCCGGGACGGGTTCCCTTTTCCTAGATGAGCCCGGCTGGCCGGAAAAGTACAACCGCCAGCCGATGATGGCGGATTGGGGACGAAACCAGATTTTCATCCACCGCCTGACACCTGACGGCCCGTCATACACTCAGAAGGCCGAGGAGTTTATCGGACTCTCCCAGCCCGCCGATCTCGATGTCGATGGCTCCGGCCGGATCTACATCGCCGCGTGGGAAGGGGCCGGATACAAGGGCAATCCCCAGCGCGGATTCGTGCAGCGTGTCGTCCCGCAGGGTTGGACGTATCAGGCGTTTCCCGACCTGACGAAGCTTGAGCCGACCGCCCTTGTGAAGGGACTCGACTCGCCCAGTGCGACCGCACGTCTCGCAAGCCAGCAGGAAATCCTCACCCGCAACGATAAGGATACGGCCGGCCTTGTACTCGCTCTGGCAAAAGATGCCGGCAAACCCGCTTATCATCGGATCGCCGCCATTTTCACCTACAAGCAGCTGTTAGGCGCGAAGGCAAACCCCGCGCTCCTCGCACTCGCCAAGGACGAAGCCGTCTGTGAATTCGCCCTGCGCGCCCTCACCGACCAGCTTACGGAACTCGATGGAGTCCTGCTTGAGCCCTTTCTCGACGCCCTGAAAAACGGAAGCCCCCGCACCAAGGCTGTCGCCGCCGTTTCGCTGGGGCGTCTCGGAAAAATGGAGGCCGCTGGGGCACTTCTAGCCGTAGCGAACCCTCCCGGTCTGCCGAAAGCTACGGTATCGGCACCCAAGCCTCCGCTTTTCGAAAGCGGGAAAATCACCGGTAACCAGACTGCATCTATCAATGTCAGCCTAGTCGGCGTCAACAATCTTTACCTCGTCGTAGAGGAAGGCGGCGACGGAAACGGCGGGGATCACGCGGGTTGGTTCGATCCGATCCTAACCAATCGCGACGGAAAAAAAGTCCCTCTCACCCAAATCAAATGGAACTCCGCAAGCCAAGGATGGGGCAAGACACAGGTGAACAAGGCACCCAGCGGCAGTCTACTTAAGCGTGCAGACGGCCAGCCTTTCACACAGGGCATCGGTACGCACGCGCGCTCCGTCATCCACTTCGTCATTCCCGGTGCCATGCAGAGCCTGACCGTCACCGCCGCGCTCTGCGACACCAAGAACGCCGAATCGGCCGTTTCGTTCAAACTACTTTCCGAACCACCTCCGGGAGAGAACCCTGATATCCCGCTCCATGCCACGCCGAACTCGCCGACCATCATCCCCCATCTCGCGGTGCATTCCTTGGTGCGCCTGAAAGCGGTGGATGCCTGCCTCGCAGCGGTCGATGGCAGCCAGCGTAGCGGCGCGCTTATGGCGCTTCGCCTTATGCACGAGCCGACCGTGGTCGATGGCTTGCGAGACAAGCTCGCCTCCGCCAAAGATGCCGGGCTCAAGGATCACATTCTCGCCACGCTATCTCGACTCTATCACCGCGAGGCACCTTACGACGGCACGTGGTGGTGGGGCACAAAACCCGACACGCGCGGACCCTACTACAAGCCGGTGACATGGGAGAAATCCGCCGAGATCGAAAAGATTTTCCGCGCCGCTTTCGCAAGCTCCGATGATGCCGGGAAAGCCCGCCTCACTGCCCTTTCCAACCTCAACCGCATGAGCTTGGAAGGCATTGGCGAGATCGAGAAATCTAAGGACACCAAGGTAAAAACCATAGGTCAAATCTCTATCGAAAACGTCATGCTCGCTCTCGACAAGATGAAGGGTAATCCAGCGAAGGGCGGCGAGATCCTGAAAGCGCAGGCTTGCATCGCCTGCCACAGCATCCGCGAAGGCGATCCAAAACGCGGCCCTGACCTCAATCAAATCGGCGGCAGCCTAGACCGGGAAGCCATCGCCGAAGCCATCCTCAAACCGGATGCCGGTATCGCGGTTTCATGGGTCGATGTCACCCTGAAAGATGCAACCGTCATACAAGGCACCTTGGTCGAGAAAACGGATGCCCAGGTGATCGTCCGCGATATCGCCGGCGTGCCGCACACCCACAAAGCGGCGGACGTGGCGCAGGTGAAAACCTCCGCCTCCACCGTGATGGGGCCGCATCTGCTGGATTCGCTCACCATGCCGCAGTTCGCCGATGTGATCGCATACCTGTATTCGTTGAAGTGAGATTCACGGATCCTTCACGGTGATCGTCACACGATGCTGCTCCCATCCCGCATATCCGCGGCGGTCAGGGTGCGGTGCGGGCATTTCCGGATCGTGCGGAAGGGTGGATTGATACAGGGGCTTGGGGCTTCACGTCGGCAGCAAATTCCAAGCGGCAGAGCCCAGAAACACTTAGCTACACCGCGAACCTCTTCTCCAGCACCTGCTTCCGGTGACCGAAAATTTTCTCCAATTTCGGCCGCACGAAAATTCCATGCCCGATTTCCCCGAAAGGCCACAACGGTAGCGCGTAGTGGACTAGGTCTTTCATGAGCACTCCGCCCTCCGTCTCCTCGAAGCTGTGAAGGTGATGCCAGATCTTGTAGGGGCCGAAGCGCTGCTCGTCGATGAACGACTCCCCTATCTTCACCGCCTTGATCTCCGTCACCCATGGCAGCCAAACGCCGGGCAATACCATCACGCGGTATTCAATAATCTGACCCTCATACATCTTGTCGCCCGGTTGGTAGATGATCTTAAAACCGAGGTCGTCGGGCGTGATCTCATCGAGGTTTGCTGGGCTGGAGAAAAAGTCCCATGCCTCTGCGAGGTTGATGGGGAGAAACTGTGTTTGTTCGAGGGTGTGAATCATGTACATGGCGATAATACTCAGGGAAATGGTGTGACTCAAGGATAACGGCGAAGCTGTTCACCGCTATGGCGGAATCATGATTTTTCCCTTGGAAGATCGGGGGCAATGGATTCGTAATAGGGGCACCATGAAATTGATCCTCTGCGGCCTAGCCGCCACTCTGATGTTCGTCCAGCCTTCCTTGGCCGATGATACCCCGCTCGGTAAACAGATGGACGCGATGAACGACGCCTACAAGGCGATGCGCCGCGAGACCGATCCAGCGAAAGGCGCCGCACTCGCCCGCGAGGCGCAGGACGCGATGGTAAAAGGGATCGTCGAACTTCCCGAGATGGTCAAAGCCATGCCCGAAAGCCCGGAGAAGGCGAAGGCATCCGCATCCTACCGCAAGATGATGGGCAACCTCATCGCCACCCTCGCCGATATGGAACTCGCTTTCCTCAACAACGACATGGCCAAGGTGAAGGAAATCGTCGAGTCCATGCGCGACTTGAAAAAGGAACGCCATGAAAAGTTCATGGAAGAGGACGAGTGATCGCCTTCGGATAGCATTTCACTGAAACACGAAAGCCCGCCGGAGATTCTCCGCCGGGCTTTTTACTTGGCGTAAAAAAATCACTCCACCAACACACAGTTACAAAGCCTGCAAATGGCCGAGGGGCGATCACAGCCGCTCGTCATTTCTCCGACCTTGTGTATCCATCCCACTGCTGCTGGATCTTCTTCACGTCCGTTGGCTTCGAGGTCACCAGATAGCGGTAGCGTGAGACGTATTTCTCACCGGGCGCGATCCTGAAAGGGCCTTCCACCATGGGAGAGAAACAGAAGTAGGGTTTGTTCGGATGGATGCGAACGTGCTGCGGTGCCCGGAAGTTTTTCGGGCTGCAGAAAACCGTAGCCGATGCGTCCTGCCCGTCGATCTTGCCCGAGAAGGCGACCCAGTTGGCGCGGGTGTGGTTGCCTTTCCACCGGTCCTTGCCTTCGCTGGTCAGGTAAACGAGGTCGCCCGGATCGATGCTGTGGTCCTCATTTTCCTTCAGCCATTGGATATTTCCCCGGAACGCCATGCCGCCGTAGTGATACTTGCCAAGGGTCACGGGCTTGTCCGAAGCGCATTGCTGAGCGCTCTCGATGTCGAAAAGGAAGTGGTCGTCCGGGGTGTGATGGACGGTGACGGTCCAGATTTCATGCAGCGCATCGACGCGCTTGTCGCCCGCGCCGACGGTGAAGGCGTGTTTGACGCTGAACGAAACCTGCTGCTCCTCGTGCTTGAGTTCCACGACCTCGCGAAACTCGATCTTGCCGAGATCTTTGGCCTGGTTCCAGAAATCCACATTCTTTCCGTCGAACCCGGCCTTCGTCCAGGCAAAGAACAGCGCGTGCTGATGGGCGTGGTCGGCGGGGAAATCGCCCGAAATCTCCTGTCCGGCGGGCGTGAAGACAGGATGAATATAGCCGCTCCGGCGGAAGTGCGGCTCGATGCCTTCGGGGACAGGTTTTTCGGTTTTGACGTATTCCAAAACCGGCTTGCCGCGCAGGGTGACGCGGATCTGATCTTCCGTTTCCGTGAGTTCCAGATCACCGGCGTCAACGGGATGAATGCCCACGCAAACTGCGCAGGCGAACAAAAGGGCTAGGCATCGGGGATTCTTCATGGGTTCGCTTTCCTATTGGTTTCGGGGTTTCCTGCATCAAGGACGCTGACCCGGAAATTTCCGTAGCGGGCGGAGCGGGTGAACATGTGGCGGAGGCCGATACGGCCTTCGGTTATGACCGGCAGCTTGGCG
This sequence comes from Prosthecobacter debontii, assembly GCA_945883455.1. GTDB lineage: Bacteria > Verrucomicrobiota > Verrucomicrobiia > Verrucomicrobiales > Akkermansiaceae > Luteolibacter. Next base: position 121 of record CAMCXJ010000061.1, on the reverse strand, counting down.
TTTTGCAGGTGGCAGTAGCGGACTTCGTCGGGATTCTGGACTCGGACAAAGAGGTCGCGGTCGCGCTTGATGATGGTGATGTGGTGGTTCACGCCGGTGGCGAAGAGAGTGTCGAAGTGAT
>CAMCXJ010000060.1 GCA_945883455.1 Prosthecobacter debontii | reverse complement strand
TATCCCTCATGGGGCTATGAGGTGAAAAACGGCGCGACCACGATCTGGGAGCGCTGGAACTCCTACACCGAGGAACACGGCTTCGGCGGCGCGGATGGCAAGATGAACGCCGCGATGAACTCCTTTTCCCACTACGCCTTCGGTGCGGTTACCGAATGGATGATGACCACCCTCGCCGGCATCGCACCTTTGGAACCCGGCTACTCGAAAATCAAACTCCACCCGCATTTCCCCTCCGCCGGCGCCACCAAGGAGACGGAAACCATTTCATGGATCAAGGCACACCACGATTCCCCGCACGGTCGCATCTCCATCCATTGGAAACGCCAGAACGACGGCTCGTTGCTCTACGAGGCCACCATCCCGCCCAACACCACCGCCGAACTCACCCTCCCCAAAACGTCGCCTTGGGGCGGTTCCGACGCCACGCCCGTCGTCCAACAACTCGCACCCGGATCGCATCGTTTCGTTGTCGCCAAATGACTCACCGATCCGCGCCGAAGATCTCGTTGCCGTATTGCTGCCGGAGGAAAAGCAGATCCACGCAGATCTCATCCCCCACGCGGGCATACGCTTCCTGTTATGGGCTGGGAACGCGAGTTTGTAACTCGCAAGACCATGATCGGAGAAAGAAATAGACCTTCGAGGTTTGTCCCTTTCGCTTATTCATGGGCATGCGGGTAGAAAACCCGCGATCCCAGCGGCGCGAATTCCCTTAACTTGACGCGTATGCCCTCTGGGTTTGCATCTGCATGGTTTCCGCCAGCTTGATCGCCCTGCACTGAAATGACAGGGAGCGTTTCAATACCCCCCCGCCGCCTCGCTGAAGACGTAGGGAGCCTGATAGTTTCCGGTTTTCTCCTTCACCAACTGCCGGACGAGGTCGTTCAGAAGCGCTGAGGCGCCGAAGCGGTAGCGGGCGTTGTTCAGCCACGCGTCGCCGAGCGTTTCCTTGACGGCCACGAGGAAAGTGAGTGCCTGCTTCGCGGTACGGATGCCGCCGGCCGGTTTCATTGCGATCTCCGTTCCGGTTTCCAGATAAAAATCGCGGATCGCCTCCAGCATCACCTGGTTGTTGCCGAGGGTGGCGTTGTCGGAGGTTTTGCCGGTGGAGGTCTTGATGAAATCGCCGGGGCGCAGGACTTCCATCGCGAGGAAAGAGGCGGCGCGGATGTTGTCATAGGTTTCCAGCTCGCTGGTTTCCAATATCACTTTCAGCGTGGCCTCGCCACAGGCATCGCGCACGGCGGCGATCTCGTCCTGCACCCTGCGGATCTCGCCGGAGAGAAATGCCCCACGGTTGATCACCATATCAATCTCATCCGCGCCGTCCTTCACGGCGATCTTCACCTCCTCAAGCCGCGTCTTCAGCGGAGCCTGCCCGGAAGGGAAAGCGGTCGCCACGGAAGCGATCTTCACGGGACTGCCTTTCACGATCCTCGCCGCGTGCTTCACCATCGCCGGATACACGCAGACGGCGGCGGTCGGCGGGATCTCCGGATCATCGTGCGGGCGCAGCGCCTTGTGACAAAGCGACTCCACCTTGCCGCGCGTGTCCTTGCCCTCCAGCGTGGTGAGATCGACCATAGAAACGGCCATTCGTAGCCCGAAAACCTTCGCCCCCTTCTTGATACTACGTGTGCCGTATTTCGCCACCCGCTCCTCGATCCCCACCCGGTCCACACGCCCGCACCGCTCCACCAGCTCGCCAAGCGTTTCCGCATCCCTGAATTTCATGGCTGCAGGTTTCGTGCAAATCGACCCGCTGCCAAGATTCAAGTTCGCCGCCGCCGCCGCCCCCCTTCCCTCTCGCTCCCGAATGGGTTGTGAAAGGTCTGCATGCGCGGGATGATCGTTGACAGCAAGATAGCCAGACGCCGGTAAAAATCTCCTGATACCGAAATTGCATCGAGCGAGATAGGCAGATAGGATCGCTGCTATGCCCGAAAGGATTTTCCTCGGTTACGAATCACCCTTCCTACCAATCCTCGTCGAGCGGCTGCTAGACGACCGTGAATCCCTTGCGGAAGCGCTGGTCATCGTGCCGACAGGGCAGAGCGGGCGCATCCTGCGCGAATCCCTGGCCGCAGCTGCGACGGCGATCCTCGCACCTGCCGTCACCACTCCGGGCGCGCTGCTGCATATCGAAGATGCTTCAGTCTCACCGCCATGGATCGAGAAAATCGCGTGGATAGAAGCGCTGACATCGATCCCCGAGGAGGACTGGGGAAACTACTCCGATCTATTCCCCGTGCCGCCTCAGGCCGATGACGGAAATCCCGATTGGGCGGTATCGCTCGCGGCGGAGATCACCGCCCTGCGCGCGGCCTTGCAGGAGCACCGGCACAACCTTTTCTCTGCCTCAAAATTCCTCGCGCACACTCCAGAGGCGCGTCTCTGGGAAGACCTCGCGCGGCTAGAAACACTGACCGAACGGCAACTTTCCACGTGGGGCTACATTTCGCGCACCACCGCGCTGCGCGAGCGTTTCGCGCTGCCTGTCGGCACCCGGAAGATCATCCTGGCGGGCATCACCGAGATGCCGAAGTGCCTTGAGGAGGCGATCATGGCGTTCGGCGGAAAAGTCGTTTCATACATCGCCGCGCCCGAATCGGAGCGGGAGCTTTTCACGCCTCTTGGGCTGCCGCTGGAAACGTGGGCGAGCCGTGAGCTTCCGCCTCATGCGGTCACGCAGATCGCCGCCGATCCGGCGGGGCAGGCCGCCCTTGCGCTCGCCGCTGTTTCGAAATCCAGCGCGCCTTCCACGGAAATCGCGCTCGGCTGCCCGGACGAGCGCTGCGGGGCGGTGGTAGCCCGCGCCTTTTCGGAAAACGGCTGGCCCGCCTTCCACCCCGCCGCCGCTCAGCCGATGCAGCCCCTCGTTCGCTGGCTCACGGCATGGAAGGATTGGCTCGGGAAGCCCTCCTCGCGCCAGCTTGCCGCCCTGCTCTCCCTGCCCGAGTCCGCTTCCCTCATTTCAGGAGACCGCGCCCAGAAACTCACCGCCCTCAACAAGCTCCGCGAGAACCACGCCGCCATCGAACCCGAGGCGATCCTCGATCTCCCCGAGTCCGACGACTCCCTCCGCGCATCCATCACCGCCTTACTAGACCTGCGGCGTTCCTTCCTCTCGGATCTTTTTCCCGAAGCGATCCACTCCCACCTCCACGCGCTCGACCCGAAATCGGAAAACCCCCTCACATCTCGCATCGGTGATTTCCTCACCGAGGCCGCGCCGCTTTTCCCGCAAACGGACCGCAGCCATAGCTTCTGGCTGCGCACCTTGCTCTCATGGCTCCCTGCCCCCACAGCCGAGCCAGCCGCCGACCGCGTGATCGATGTCCAGGGCTGGCTGGAGCTGCTTTACGAGCCGGGCGCGCACCTTGTCATCTGCGGTATGAACGAGGCCTTTGTGCCCTCGCGCCCCAGCGGCGAACCATGGCTTTCCGAAAATATCCGCCGCGCCCTCAAGCTTACCGCCGATACCGACCGCCATGCCCGCGACGCCTACCTCCTACACGCCATGCTCATGATGCGTCGCGAAACCGGTTCCGCACACCTAATCTGCGGCAAGAACGGCCCGGGCGGCGAAACCCTCCTCCCTTCCCGCCTGCTGCTCCGCGTACCGCGCTCGGCACTCATCCCCACCATCGAGAACCTGTTCCGCGAGATCGAGCCGCCGGAAGCGGATCTCATCTGGACGCGGGATTGGAAATGGCAACCGCACGTCGTCGATTTGCCGGAGCGCATCAGCGTCACCGCCCTGCGCGATTACCTCGCGTGCCCGTTCCGTTTCTACCTCAAGCACCTCGTCCGCATGAACGTGCCGGAGCCGGACCGCCGGGAAATGAACGCACGGGATTTCGGCTCCATCACCCACCTTGTCGTCGAGATCTGGGGAAACGATCCGGAGAAACGCCGCCTTACCGATCCACTGAAAATCGCGGCCTCGCTTTCCTCCATACTTGATGAGGTGATGCTCCGGGAGTTCGGAAAAAACCCTCCGCTCGCGATCCGTATCCAGACCCACTCCATCCGCCAGCGGCTCGAATGGTTCGCTACCGTGCAAGCAGTGACTGCCTCACAGGGCTGGGAAATCATCGAGATCGAGAGCAAGTTCGCGATCCCTTCTGGGGCGTTCACCATCTCGGGCAAGATCGACCGCATCGACCGCCACCGCGAGTCCGGGCAGATCCGCGTGATCGACTACAAGACCGGTAAGGCGGAGAAGGTGGATTTATCCCACCGGCAAAAGATCACCGCAAAAACCAAAGTCCCACTCCATTTCACAGAAGGCTGCCCCGCGTTCCTTGATAAGACCGACAGCAAAGGCACGCCCGCTTCTTTTTTCTGGAAAAACCTACAGCTCCCGCTCTACGCCCTCGCACGCGGCCTGGACTCCGCAGAAACGCCGATCCCCGCCTATATCCACCTTGGCCAAACCGAGGAAAACGTAAAGTTCTCCATCTGGGATGACTTTTCCGAAGCGGATCTGGAATCGGCGAAAGCCTGCATGGAATGGATCACCACGAATCTGACCGCACGCGTATTCAAGCCAGCAGCGGAAAAGGTCGAATACGATGATTTCGTCCTTCTCGCGCAGAACTCCCCGCTCGGGGAGGCATTCAAAGATCTTGCCACTTGCTCTGGGGAAAATTCCATCCTAACCGGCATCCAATCCTAAAACTGTGAAGTTTCCGTCCGGTGCCGCAGCCTGTGAACCCAAACGCTCTGCACAAGCCCGAGCAGGAACATGCAGATCACCACAAACGTACCGGAGTAACTCACTAACGGCAGGGGGATACCGGTGATCGGCATCAGCAGGACACACATCCCGATGTTCTCATAAGTATGAGCGAAAAAAAGTGCCACAACCATGCAAACGATGAGGCGTCCCGCCACATCGCGGCTGTAGAAGCCGATGAACAGCCCCTGGATCATGAGCAAGGCGAACGCCCCTAGCAGCAACAACATCCCCCGAAACCCCAATTCCTCGGCAATGACCGCCACAATGAAGTCATTGTGTGCCGTGAGATGGGGGATGAATTTCTTGTCATGCAGGGATCCCCTCTCGGCCGTAGCCTTCCAACCCAAGCCGCTCCAGCCGGCTTTGCCTACCGCCATCGAGACGTTGTGAGGCGCGTAGCCGTCCCCTTTGATATCGACTTCCTCACCATTCATCATCCGCAACCATAGATCGATGCGGTCAGGGCCACGTTCCGAAACGAGCGGCAAGATCACAAAGTAAAGAATGGGCAATACACCCGCCGAGACAAAGGCAATAAAGCTCAGGAAGCGGAACGGAATGCCCGCCACGAGCAGCGCCACCACGACAACTGGAATCCACACCAGAGCGGAACCCATGTCCCCCATTTTCATGACCAGCAGGAAAGGCACGACGGATACCAATCCAATCATCCCGATCCGAATGAAAGGATCCCCCAGCAAGGGATGAAGCTTCGGCATATCCTGCATGAGCCATGCGATCATCACGATCCCGGAAGTCACGCCGAGCTGCGCGGGTTGGAAACTGAGCCCCCCGATCACGAGACGGTGCACATCGTCGTCGGCCTGCATCGCCATCACCATCAATCCTAGACTGACGCCATAAAGCGGCACCCCGAGCCAACGGATCCAACGATAATCAATCAAAGCCGCCACAAAATAGACCACGCTACCCACCACAATCCAATTCTTCTGCATCCAAGCAAAATAGCCGCCGGCAGATCCAAACTCAGTCAGCTTTTCAGGTGAAACCGGTAGATGCCTCGCCGCGCTCTCGATCATGAATACCCCGAAGATGAGTAATCCGTACATCACGAACACAAGCACCCAGTTCATCCCCAGAATTTTCCGCAAAAATGGCGTCATTTCTCCTTAGTGCGCGAACGATATCCACCGCCACTCGCTTGGCAAGCAACCATGCGGTGATCACTTTCATCCGTGATTCGAATTCTTCTTTTTTCTCATGCAGATATCCCCCATTGAGTATTGTAATTGCGCCGAGCTTGTGCGTTGACGACCTCAGATTTTACGGTCAGAGTCCCGTCGCAACCATTCGCAACCCCAAATAAATTATGACTCTTATCCGACGTTTTCTCTGCATGGCCTTCGCCGCATCGCTCGTTTCCATGGCCGCCGCCCAGGAAGACAAGCTCAAGATCGCCACCGTGGACATGCAGGAGCTTTTCAAGCAATACTTCCGCACCAACGAAGCCCAGAAGCAGATCAATGTTGAGCGTGCCCGCATCCAGAAAGACAACAACGAGCGCCTCGCCCGCATCCGCGAACTGGAAACCAACCTCGGCAACCTCAAAAAGCAGATCGAGGATCCGTCGATCAACGATTCCAAGAAACAAGCACTGTTCAAAGATTGGCAGATGCAGCAGCAGGAAGGCATCGCCCTCGACCGCGAGCGCCGTGAGTTCCTCCAGCGCCGCAACCAGGCTCTCAACGAGAAAATGGTGCAGCGCATGAAGGGCATCCTTGAGGAACTCCGCAAGCTTGTTGAGGAGCAGGCGAAGAGCGACGACTACGACTACGTCTTCGACAAGTCCGGCCTCAGCACCTCGCAGGTTCCTTTCCTTCTCTACACCAAAGACGCGACCGACATCACTGCCGGCCTCCTTAAAAACCTTAACAAGGACGCACCCGCCGAGGGAGATGCTCCCGCCGAGGAAACTCCCGCTCCCGTAGAGGAGTAAATCCAGCACCCGTCCACTTTGGCAACCAGCCTGAGTCTTTCGGAACTCGCCGACCGCATCGATGGCACGATCATCCGCGGTGAGGCGGGTTCTCTTTTTTCCGGAATGGCCGCGCTAGATACGGCCAGCCTGGAGGACATCAGTTTCCTGGGAAACGAGAGATACCTGCCTCAGTTTCTCGCCACCAAGGCGGGCGCGGTGATCGTCCCTACTGGCCACGATTTTGGAAATCACCCATCAGCATTGATCGCCGTCGCTAACCCTTCACTAGCTTTCGCCGCTGTAGTGCGTCACTTCGCCAACGAATCCGAAAAGTTCATACCCGGCACCCACCCACTCGCCTCGATATCTCCCACCGCTCAGTTTGATGCCGAGAAAGTCTGCATCCAGGCGGGCGCAGTGGTGATGGACGGTGCGTCCATTGGCGATGGCACAGTGATCTACCCTAACGCCGTGATCCAGTCCGGTGCGGTGATCGGAAACGACTGCCGTATCGGTGCCAACGTCACCATCCGCGAACGCTGTATCCTGGGCGACCGCGTCATCATCCAGCCCGGCGCAGTCATCGGCTCCGATGGATATGGCTACGAGTTTGTAAACGGCAAGCACATCAAAATCGACCAGGTCGGCATCGTAGAGATCGGGGACGATGTGGAAATCGGCGCGAACACTACGGTAGATCGTGCCCGCTTCGGCAAGACCTTGATCGGCGAGGGCACGAAAATTGATAACCTTGTTCAGATAGGTCACAACGTGATCATCGGCAAGCATTGCCTTATCATCGCGCAGACGGGCATCGCAGGTAGTGCCAAGTTAGAGGATTACGTCACTGTCGCCGCCCAGGCGGGAGTGGCAGGGCATGTGACGATCGGTTCCAAAGCCATCCTAGCTGGTCGCACTGGAGCGACTACCAGCCTCGAAGGCGGCATCACTTATGCGGGTATGCCAGCGCTCCCCATGACCGAGGACAACAAACTAAAAGCTCACGTTCGCCGCCTGCCAAAACTCCTAGCCCGCTTGAAAGCCCTCGAAGTATCTACCAAAAAAATCACCAATCCGTAAATACCCTGTTCGGCTTCATTTGGTTCTACCGATACACCCCGCAGCCACGTTTGACTGTCACTGATCCAATGTAATCATAGCTTGAACCGTGGAGACTGGCTGAGGAATTTTGCGGGGTTGTCGTAAGTCACCTTGCGGATCATCTCCGGCGTGTGCTTCCGGCGCTTCATTTCCAGCGCGCATTTCGGCACGGCCATGGGATCGGAGACACCCCAGTCGCAAGCGGAGTTCATCCAGATGTTTTCGCTACCATAGACCTCGAGGATATCGATCGCACGGTTCGGCGTGCATTTGCTTTCCGGATAGAGCGTCATGCCCGCCCAGTAGCCCGCGTCGAGCACATGGGCGACGGTGTGTTCCTCGACGTGGTCAATGATCACCTTGGAGCGGTCGAGTTTCGAAAAGGTGGCCAGCGAATCGAGGATCAGCCTGGTGCCCTTGAGCTTGTCCTCAAGGTGCGGGGTGTGGATGAGGACGGGCAGGTCGTAATCGAGGGCGATCTGCACGTGTTCCTCAAAAATCTTCAGCTCGCTGCGGGTGTTTTTGTTCAGGCCGATCTCGCCGATGCCGAGCACGTTATCCCGGCCGATGAATTCCGGGATCAGCGCCATCACCTCGCGAGCGAAGCCGGGATCATCCGCCTCCTTCGGGTTGATGCAGAGCCAGCAGAAATGCTTGATGCCATAACGCGCCGCGCGCTTCGGTTCGTATTCCGTGAGTTGCCGGAAGTAGTCGTAAAAGCCAGCGGCCGAGGAACGGTCGAAGCCGGCCCAGAACGCGGGTTCGCACAGCGCCTCGCAGCCCGCGAGAGCGAGTCTTTCGTAATCATCCGTCGTGCGGCTGACCATGTGGGCGTGGGGTTCGATGTAGCTCATGGCGGTCAGGAAATGGGTGCTCCGAAAGCTCCTTGAAACGGAGCGGTTTCGTAAAGCTCCGCGGTGTGATCAGAAAATTTCTCCAGCACCGCCTTCGCGCGGTCAGGGCGGTTTTCCTGCAGGATGGGCAGTGCCTCCATGAGGTACCGGAGGCGGATGTCATCAGCACCTTCATGCCTCTCCAGCCGATCCAAAAACGCAGCGAGATCAATCAGACGCGCACGCGCGTCGATGAACTGCATGTCCAATAATTCCTTTTTACTCAACATGGGTGGTTTCGGTGAATCTTCTGCGGGAAATGTTAGCCCCTTTCCCCGCTTAGGCGAAAAGAAAAACCCTGCTGCGGAATGCAATTCCGCAGCAGGGCTAAAATTCGAGCCGCCGTCGCCCCGAGTCTCCGGTATCCCATCGACGCTGAGCGGTGGCCGCCCTGAAAGCGTTACCAACATAGATCCATACGCATCCACGGCTGTGCCCTCTTTCAACCACAATCGATAAATATTACGTCACGCGTTTTCGCTCGGAGTCTCGATGGATGGCGTGTCAGAAGCGGGCTGCCTCGCCGCCGGATGACCGAGGCCAGGAACCACTTTCCGCATCAGTTTGGTGAAGCCGCTTTCTGCGGAATCCATCTCTGCCTCTGCCTGCCGCATCGCTTTTTCCCATGCTCCCGCAAACCCCGGTGCCTGTTCGCGCATGGCGCTGATTGCCATCTCCTGGATGCGAAACTGGCGTTGCTCCGCCTTGTCCGGCTTGTTCTGCAAGGCCGCCAGATTCATCCGAAGATTCTCATTGTGTGTCCTGAACTCTTCGATCTGTTTGATGAGCGTGTCATGACCAGAAGCGGTGATCTTCATCTGGGTGTTCAGGTGCGACTGCATATCGCGCATTTCGCCCTCGATGCGCTTGATCTCGCGCTTGAACTGGAGCTTGGAAGAAACCGCGTTTTTCAGGATGAAGCCTGCAACGAGTAAGCCAAGGGCAAGACCCCACACGAAGGGATTCTTGATGATTTCCTGTAATTCCATGGATTTGAACGTTAGGGGTGGGAAACGCGGCGGTCGCGGCGTATTCCCTTCTCCATCTGTGGCTAAATTTCCTGTACCGGCAGCGCGGCGCATTCCTCCCGGAGCTTGTCGGCGAGCGGGGTGGAAAGGTAGCGCTCGCTGGAAGAGCAGCCGATGGTCACGATGCGCTTGCCCTTGAACTCGGGGCGTTTCGCGACCTGCATCGCCGCCCAGACATTGGCTCCGGTAGAAATTCCTGCGGGCAATCCTTCCTGCTGGGCGAGCGCCTGCGCGGTGGCGAAGGCATCCTCGTTGGAGACAAGGATCGTCTCGTCGATGATACTCATGTTGAGGTTGCCGGGTATGAAACCCGCGCCGATTCCCTGGATCATGTGCGGCCCCGGTTGGCCGCCGGAAATAACGGGGCTGTTAGTTGGCTCCACGGCGAACGTTTTCATTTCACGCCGCGATTTAATGACTTCGGAAACGCCGGTGATCGTGCCCCCGGTGCCGACCCCGGACACGAAAGCGTCGATCTCACCGTCCGTATCACGCCAGATTTCCTCGGCGGTCGTTTCACGGTGCACCTGTGGGTTGGCGGAATTGTCAAATTGTCCGGGACCGAACGCGCCGGGCGTTTCCGCGAGAAGTTTTTTCGCCATCGCGATCGCACCGCCCATACCCCTCGCACGGGGGGTGAGGACGATTTCCGCACCGAGTAGGCGCAGCAGCACCCGGCGCTCGATCGACATGCTTTCCGGCATGGTGAGGATACAGCGGTATCCCTTCGCACGTGCCACGAACGCCAGCGCGATACCGGTGTTGCCAGAGGTAGGCTCGATGATAAGTCCGCCGGGTTTGAGGAGTCCGTCGCGCTCGCCGGCCTCGATCATCGCCTTGCCGATCCGGTCTTTCACGCTGAAGAGCGGATTAAAGAACTCGGCCTTCACGCAGATCTCGGCCTCCAGGCCTTTCGTGATGTGGTTGAGGCGGATGAGAGGAGTATTGCCAATCGTGGCGACCATGTTTTCTGCGATATTCATAAGGGTAGTGGGTAGGGTGCTTACCGCATTTTGGAAAAAATCCCCAGCAACCGCCAGCCCAAATCGAACGAAACCCCCGAAAATCTCCCGACCGCACAAAGTCACGAACCTTGACCTTGGAACACAGCATGCAGCTTACCGGCAAAGACGCTGCCAAGATCATAGAGCTGAATCCGGATCAGGAACTTCTTACCGGCATTCCTAATTTCACAGGCTCAGATCTGGAAATCGGAAGTCCGGGAATCGAGGTGCAGACCGCACTCGAATTTCTCGCCGTTGAAGCGGGTTCCCACGGCCGTGCCGTTTTCCGCAGGGCGGGTGCTGTGCCAGTCGCCCATCGTCAGATAACCTTTCTCGGAAAGCGGATGGCGTGGCAGGTCGTGTTGTTGAAGATAGGTATCCACCTGGGCATCCGCCCAATCAATGATCGGATAGGCTTTAAGAGTTTTCTTCTGCTGCTCGACGAACGGCCGGACGCTGCGGGTCTCCGATTGCGAGCGGCGCAATCCGCTGAGCCAGACATCGGCACCGATCTCGCGCAACGCGCGGTTCATCGGCTCGATCTTGGTAAGCGTGGCATAACGCTCTTGGTCATCGGCGGAGCCTTTCCAGAGATTTCCCCAAAGCGCCTGCATGCGGGCGCCGGAAACCGTCGGCTGATAGACGCGGAGATCGAGCTTTGGCAGGATCCCGCAAAGTTCCTCGGCGTATTGGTAAGTCTCTGGAAAAAGGAATCCCGTGTCGATGAACACGACTGGGATTTCCGGTGCATTCTCATGGATCAGATGCAGCATTACCGCCGACTGCAGGCCGAAACTGGTGGTGGCCACCAGATGATCACCGAGCCGCTCATGCAGCAGCCGAATCCGCTCCCCGGCGCGCATCGGCGCGATCTCGGCGGAGAGG
>CAMCXJ010000059.1 GCA_945883455.1 Prosthecobacter debontii | reverse complement strand
GTATTGTCGTCGATGGGATTACAGTCATTGAGAAGGCGGAGCCAGAGGCCGGATTCGCGGGCTTCTTTTTTCGTGACGCGGAGGCGGTAGAGGCTGTCGGTATCGCTGATGGATTCGACGGCCTCGATATAGTTTGCTGCGACAGAGCCGGATGAGCGGAGGAGTTGTTTGATATCGGTCCAGGAAACGGGATCCCATTTCGTGTTCCGCAGAAACATCCGGATTTCCAGAGCGAAGGCATAGGTGCGCTCCTCCAGATCGTATGGCTTGGATTTATTCTGCAGCGTAGTCACCAGCGTCTTCCTTGAGGTTTAAAGTTTCAGCGTGCGACGGGGCCGGTGATTACGGTGTCTGACTGCCAGTCGATGCCTGGGTGTGTTGCGATGGCGGGCGCCTGTTTCGCGAAGGCGATGTAAGCGTCGTTGCGGTCGCACACGCGGCGGAGGAAAGCTTGGTTGCGGTCGGTGAAGCGCTTTGCGGTGTTGTTGAGGATGGGCTGCACCATGGTGGGATCGACGGGGGTGAGCTTGGCGGGCTTGCCTTTCACAATGTTCTCACCGCGGTGCCACTGGCCGGTGGGATCGCGGTAGAGAATCGTTTCGATGGGAAAATCGAAGGTGGAGACGATGGTGCCGGGATCGTTGGTGGCCTCGATGCGGCCACGGGTGGGGAGGACGGCGGTGACTAGCTGGCCTTGCTCGGAGCGGCTCTGGAACCAATCGCCCCTAGCGAAGAGGCCGCCGGATGTGGGCTGGAGATCAAAGGTTCCCGAGACGCCGTAGCCGGAGGTGAAACGTGCCCAGCGGCTTTTGGCGAGTGGGGTTTGTGCAATGAGGGCGGGCGTTTCCACGGTGAAAGAGGGTGAGGTCATCACGCCGCTGCGGGAAAACTGTTCCTGCTGGATGAAGGCGGCGTTCTGGTTTCCGTCAGGACGGACTTCCATCAACGTCAGACGTGTGCCGTTTCCACCAAAGCCATCCTCGAAAATGATTAGCGCGATGAGGATGAGCGAGGTGCCGATGGAGATAAGCGGGGTGGTGATGAACAGGCGGTGGCGGCGGCCTGATTTCGCAAAGACGAAAAGGTTCACTGGCCCTACGAGGATACCGAAGGCGAGGAGGATGAGGAGGAAGAGGATGTAGTTGAACGATTTTTCACCGAAGGATTTCTGGAGTGGCCATGCACCATCGAAGTCGCTGGTGATGGCGGCGAGGCGATGCTTGATAGCTCGCTTGGTGTAGGCAAGATCGACCGTGTTTTTCGGATCGAGGCGCAGATCGGGCTTGATGGTTTTGATGAGGGCTTCGCCGAAACCGGGATCTTCGGGTAGGCCTAGCGATGCTGCGGTAGAGTTGCCGGTGGTGTAAACGACAAGCTGACCGCCGAGTCGCACCCATGAGGTGATGCCGTTGCGCGGGCCGGGAGGGACATCTGCCCAATCGGCCTCGGTGAGGATAATTGTATCGAAGCCGGAGAAGGCGCGCCAGTCATCGGGAAGGCGCTTGGGATCGAACTTTGAGGAGAAGGTCCTGCTGCCGCCGTAGCCTGAAGAGCCGAGCGAAGCGGTCGCGGTATCGAGTGCGGAGCCATTTGGAGTGTAGAGACTTTCGCTGAGCAGGACACAGGGCTGCGAGGGGTTAAACACCGTTCTCGCCATGCCTTGAGCATTTCCCATCGAGCCGGTGAGCTTGACCGTGAAAGAGGGGTAAACATGTTGTCCATTCTGGACGGTGAGAGGCACGAGGATATCTGTCACCACAGCTTTCCCCGGAGCGGCTTCGAATGAGAAACTCGAAGATGCGGTAGTACCTTGGCTGTGAGTTGAGCTGTCGATAAAATCGAGGGAAACTCTGTGCGGGATTTTCTGGTTATTCGAAATGGTAACGCGGACGGGGTGGAAGCCGCCGAGGCTGGGGTTCGAAAACAGCGCCATAGCCTCGATGTGGGTGTCGGTCCTAGTGTCGGCGACTTGGCGGAAAAGCGTTTCCTGGGCGTGAAGCGGGAGGAGGGAAACTAGGAGAGCGAGAAGGAGGCGGCTCATGGGATGGATGGAGGGGTGTCGCTGCGGGACGCAGCTTGCACGGACTGCGGCGGGACGCCGCAGCCACTGCGCGTTAGGCTGGGACTAGGGTTTTTGGGGTGGGGGAGTCCTGGAAGGGCACTTGCTTGAGAAGGGTGGCGACGACGGAGTTCGGCGAGTGACCGTCCACGCGGGCGTTGTAATCGAGCACGATGCGGTGGCGCAGCACGGCGGGGGCGATCGCTTTCACGTCCTCGAAGGAAGCGTTCATGCGCTCGTGGAGGAGGGCGCGGGCTTTCGCGGCGGAGGCCATGGCGAGGGCGGCGCGCGGGCTGGCTCCGAAGCGGATCAGCGCGGCGGTGTCCGATTGGCCGGGGTGGGTGGAATCGACAAGGCGGGCGATGTAGTTTGCGACGACATCCGGCATGTGGATGCGGCGCACCAGGGCAAGCAGGCTGTTGAGTGTTTCGCCGGTCATGATCGGCTCGACTACCGGCTCGGTGCCGATCTCGCGGTGGGAAACGATGCGCTGGAGCGTCTCCACATTATTGCGGGTGATCTCCAGCTTGAAAAGGAAGCGGTCGAGCTGTGCCTCGGGTAGCGGGTAGGTGCCCTCAAGCTCGATAGGGTTTTGCGTGGCGAGCACAAAGAAAGGCAGCGGCAGGTCGTGGGATTTCCCCAAAACGGTGACGCGGCGCTCTTGCATCGCCTCGAGCAGGGCGGACTGTGTTTTCGGCGAGGCACGGTTGATCTCGTCGGCAAGCACGATGTTCGCGAACAGCGGGCCGGGCTGGAACACGAACTCGCGGCGACCATCGACCTCCTGAAGTACTGGGTTTCCCGTAATATCGCCTGGGAGGAGATCGGGGGTGAACTGGACGCGCTTGTTTTCGAGGCGGAGGAGCTTCGAGAGGCCTTTTACAAGTTCGGTTTTCCCAAGGCCGGGTAGTCCTTCTAACAGGATGTGGCCGCGAGCAAGGACGCCGGTGATGACCAGTTCGATGATTTCCTCTTGGCCGAAAAGCACACGGTTGAGGCCTTGGCTGAGTGAGCGGAGGTGCTTCGCGGCTTCGGCGACTTCGGTGTCGGTAGCGTGATCCATGCACGGAGGTTTTAGGAAACGGCGGGGGAGCGCAAGAGCGGAGGCGAGCCTAACTCAATGGAATTTAACCACAGATGAACGGGATGAATGCAGATGTAAGATGAATGAAGCCATCAAACAACACGTCGGAGTCGATGTTTGCAAAGCCAAACTCGATGCACAGTGGTGCCGTTATGGTAGCCACCTACACTGAGGCCGGAAAGCACGGGGACGGTTGTTTCGAGTTCGACGCCAAATGTAATGGCAGCGGCTTGGGTATCGTGTGGTTTCATAGGGTGATGTAAGTGCCGGAGGGGTTGTGAGTTCCGACTTCCTAATACCTGCCAGCCGTCCCTCGCGGTCGTAGCGGAGGGTGTTTTCCCACTGGCCGCGCTTGGGCAGGATGCTGAACCATTTCTCGGCGACCTCGGGTGTGGTATTTAGTATTTAGGGTCAGGTGTCGCATTTCAATATTTTAGTATGACTTTGTCGGTAATGTTAAGATGCGACACCTGACCCCACGTATGCCAGCTACAGGCTAAAAACGTTCCCATCACTCTTTCATCATCCGTGCCCATCCGTGAAATCCGTGGTTCCATTTTCAGTTTTCGGGCTGAAGTGTTTCGCCATATTTTACCAAGCCTCAGTGTTCTCTGGCTCTCTGTGGTAAAGACCGCTGATTTTGAAATTGAGCATCGGATTTCTGAGTGAATCCAAATCCCCAATATCAAATTACCCAATTTCCTTTTTCAATTCAAAGCAGCAGCAGTGTCGCCAGTCCGAGAAAGGCTCCCATGCTGATCACGTCGGTGGCGGTAGTGAGGAAAATGCTGGAGGCGGTGGCCGGATCCGCACCGAAGCGTTTCAGGGTGGTCGGCACGAGGACTCCGGAGACTCCGCTGACGGCGCAAGCGATGGTCATCGCTAGCCATGTCACGACGGCGAGCATAAGGGCGTTGGGATTCCCCTGCGTCTTCGCATAAAGGAACATGCCCGCGCCGGCGGAAATCCCCACCAGCATGCCGTTGAGGAAGCCGAGCAGCGCCTCCTTGCAGGCGGCCTTCGCGGTGCTGCCGGGGCCGAACTCGCCGAGCGTCATGCCGCGCAAGGTGACGGCGAGCGCCTGGCAACCGGTGTTGCCCGATTGTCCGGCCAGCACCGGCAGGAACACGGCGAGAAGCACAATCTGTTCGAGCGTGTGTTCAAAAACGCCGACCACGGCCGCCGCGACGAAGGCGGTAAGAAGGTTGAGCTGGAGCCATGGATGGCGGAAAAACAGGCTGCGTTTCCATGGCGTGGAAAGGCGTTCCTCCTTCTCGACACCGACCATGCTACCGGCCTGCGCGCTCAGCTCGATGGCTTGTTGCTCGAACATCTGCTGACCGCGCACGAGCCCGACCAGTTTCCCCCCGGCATCGACCACGGGATAAACCGGATAGTGGCGATCGAGCGTGGAACGCATCGCATCGAGCAGCGGAGTGTCCGCTTTGAGCGCGAAAACGTTTTTCAACATGACATCCTCCAGCCGTGTCGAGTGGCTGGTGAAAAGGAGGTCACGCATCGTGATCACGCCGATGAGGTAACCCGATTCATCCACGACAAAACCGTAGGTGATGAAGGCGCTCTTCACTATTTCGCGGAGTTCATCGATCACCTCGCCGATCGTCTGCTGCGGAGCAAACACGCCGATCGGTGGCTCCATCATCTGCCCTACCGAGTCCTGCGGGTATGCGTTAACCACTTCCGGCATCAGTTCCGTATCCATGGATAGGGAAGCTAACCATGCGGGCAGTTTTGCCAAGCGTGTTTGCCAAGAGTGTCGGCGGAGCGGGATCACGCTTCCGCCAAGCGGATCTTTTCCGCGAGGTATTTTTGGAAATGCCAAATGGGTTCTTCGAGGTGACTGAGCCACCCCTGGCTGTATCCATCGGAGCGCATGCCGCGCTGGGTAGCGGCGCAAACCTCTATGTCCTCCATGTGGAAGGCGATCCCCGCCTCGACCTCGAAACCAATAGCTTCACACGTGATCCCCACTTCTGGCTTCAAAGCCGTTTACTGGAAGGCAACCTCATCAAGCTCTACCGTTTCCCCTCAGACCTTGACGCACTAGCAACCGAAGCGGGACTGTCGCTCCCCCTCCCAAACATCGACGGGGACAATGATCCTGGTGCGAAGCCTGTCCTTAGTCAGGCTCAGGTTGCTCGCGTGCAAGCGATCTACGCTGATGACATTGCGCTTTACGAGTCCATCGCCGAAGCAGGTCAAGAGTTTGATCCCGCTGCACCGCCTGTCCCAGAACCTGTGCCGTCCCCCATCACAGCATGGCAAGCCAAAGCTGGTCTGGCTATGACTCCCTACGCCGAGGGCGGGACATTACTGGACGCGGCAGAGGCCGCACTAGCCGCCATGCCTGACGGAGCGGAAAAGATCGTCGTCCTTAGCGCTTGGAACAACAACGCAAACTTCGAGCGCAACAGTCCTACGATTTTGTCGTTCGGAGCCGCATTGGGCATGACCTCCGATGACCTCGACAACCTGTTCCGCCTTGGGGCGAGCCTCGCTGTTTAACTGAGAAGCCTCTCCCATACCAATGAGCACCTACCCGCAATACCCACAACCATGCGCCACCCCATCAACATCGACATCGATTTCATCACCAAAGCCTTCGTAGGCGTCGCTTCACCGCTGCTGGGCGTCATCACGTTCCTTCAAGAGCAGGTCGAGTGGACGCTGCGTGTCGCCTCACTCTGCGTTGGTTTGGCCGTCGGCATCATGTCGCTCGTGAGCATGGTGAAGAAGATACGCCGCCGTTGACATCACACCCCCGGACGCCATGAAAGCGCTCAAATACCTCACCTACTTCGGGAAACTCGCCGGGTTCGTTTTCGCCCTCAACGTCATCCCCTTTATCGATCCAGCCGTCGGGGTGATCATCTTCGCCGTAGCTTTCTTGACCGCCGTCTTGTCCGCCGAAGCCTTGGCGTAGGAGGAAGCCTTCTTGGCCTTCATAGCCTCAGCGAAGTAGGCGGCGAAGATCGTAGGGCGGGGAGATGGGAGTTGAGTCCTTGTGGCGGAGCAGATTCCAAAACCTGCCCCAACTCCAGCCGCGCTTTCATCTCCACCTTCACCACCAAAAAGTGAACTTATTTCGAATCATATCCCTTTGATTATCTCGAGCTTCATCCGCACAAACCCTTGTTTCGTCCTCATAACATCATCTGCATACTCACTGTATGCCTGGTATTTTATTCCTATTTTCTCCTTCCAAAAAGGATAAAAGAATACGATAATCACTTTTGTGAAAGGAGAAATACACAGCGCACTTACCCAAAAACTCAACGATTCCCTCGTTGCGGTGATTCCACGCCTGACGCGCCGGGAGATCCGTCTGCCATTGGTTCCGGGCAAAGCCCTGGCTGTGATTGGCATGCGCCGAAGTGGTAAGACCTGCTTCCTTTCCCAGTGCATGGCGGACCTGTTAGCCGCCGGAGCGCCTCGCGAGTCTCTGCTCCTCATGAACTTTGAGGATGATCGCCTCGCCGGCATGGAGGCATCAGACTTGTCCTTTATGTTGGAGTCCTATTACCAGCTCCATCCTGAGTTCAGGGATCACACCCGGATCACCCTGCTCCTTGATGAAGTCCAGCTCATTCCTGGCTGGGAAACCTTCGCCCGCCGCATCCTTGATAGCGAAAAGATCCGCCTGTTCCTCTCCGGCTCATCCGCCTCCATGCTCAGTCGCGAGATACACACCAGTATGCGCGGGCGCGCCATGGAAGTCACAGTGTTTCCCTTCAGTTTTAGAGAAGCCCTTAGCCACCGTAATCTCCTGCCCGAAAAGGAATGGCACGCCCTGCCCAAGGCCCGTCGCTCCACGCTGGAAAAAGCCTTCCGCACCTACCTCACTGAGGGCGGCTTCCCTGATGCTCAGAACCTCGATGTCCGCGATCGCCGCCCGTTGCTCCAAGGCTATGTTGATGTCGCCGTCCTGCGCGATGTCATCGAGCGTCACGGCATTTCCAATCCCATCGCCCTCCGCTGGCTCCAGCGCCATCTTCTCGGTAATCCCGCAGCCCCCTTCAGCATCCAGAAATTCTACGATGCCCTGAAGTCCCAGGGCCTGCCCATTTCCAAGGATAGTCTACATGCCTTCCTCGCCCACTTCGAGGATGCCTTCCTCATCCGCACCACCTCACTGCTCACTGCCTCAGAACGTCAGCGCATGGTCAACCCACGCAAGGCCTATCCCATCGATCCGGGCCTCATCCCCATCTACGAACGCACCCACCGGGACAATCTCGGCCACGCGTTGGAAACCGCCGTCCTAATCGAACTCCTCCGCCGGGGCTGTGAGGTCCACTACTTCCGCACCCTTCAGGGAAATGAGGTGGACTTCCATGCCATCGATGCCGCAGGGGACCCCATGCTGATCCAGGTCTGTGCGAATGCCAGTGACCCAGCTACCCTCCAGCGCGAAGTCCGCTCGCTTCTCGAAGCCAAGACACAGCACCCGGGCATCAGAACCCTGCTCATCCTGCTCGATCCCCTCTCCCCCGGCACCTCCGTCCCGGATGGCATAGAGCTCACTTCCGCCATCCAGTGGTTCCTTGAATGATGAAGGAAATTAGCGGTGACACCAGCGGCGTGCGGTGGCCAGGCCGAGGGCGAGCAGGGCAAACAGCGCGGCGTAGAAAATGGGTTCCAAGTAATTTGACCACAGAGACACAGAGAGCACGGAGCTCTCGAAGCAACATCATAAAGTGTTTCGTATCATTTCCCCAAACCTCTGTGTTCTCTATGTCTCTGTGGTAAAGACCGCTGATTTTAAATTGAATATCGGATTCGGGTTCAAAGCTCTGGGCGATGGAGGCGTTGGCCCCCAGGGCGAGGGTGCCCGACTCGATATCGGCACTACCGGAGCAGGTCTTGGCGGCTCGGCGAATCCGTAAACGGGATCGGCAGCAGAACCACATCATCGCGTGAGCAGAACATGGTAAACCTCATCAGCCTCGTTGTCCCAGACACCCATCAGCGACCGGCTGCCCTGATCAAGCCACTCTCGGCGCTCGGCGTCGCCCTCCTGTCCAGTCTCCAGGGAGATTTGCACCATCGAGTTTTCGGCCAACTCCAATGGCTCAAGCGGCCGGAGTTCCCACCCTCATAAATGGCACTGATCGCAACCGTTATCCGCACACCATACCCACCATTTCCCTCGATCAAAGGCTTTCTCGAGCACCACAGGGACAACCGCCCCCGAGACGCCATGAAAGCGCTCAAATACCGCACCTACGTCGGGAAACTCGCCGAATTCGTTTCCGCCCTCAACGTCATCCCCTTCGTCGATCCAGCGGTCGGGGTGCTCGTGTTCGCCGCCGCCTCCCTACTCAAGGACACGGTGAACCGCATCGGTGACCTGGTGGATGATGGGTTGCCGAACAAGAGCTTCAAGGGCTGAGCTGTGTGAAAGATTTTTACCGTCAAATTCTTGGCTGTTAGAGTTTTGCCAGCCCAGTCAGCTTAGAATCCATCTGATTTCTCGATGCGTTCTTTCTGCTTGAGTGCTTCGAGGGCTGATTGGTGAGCTTTAACCATTTTGGCAGCAATATCTTCCGGCATCTCATTTTGCGCGATCATCAGATATCCTGCGAATACCTCATTAGTAATGGATTTTTCATCAAATCTCAATAATGCCTTCTCACGCCCATAGGCAACCCACTGCCCTCTATTTTTTAAAACCTCACCAGCCTTTTCATCTGTGAAGTCATAGGCATTTGTGAGAAGTGATATGACGAACTCCGTAGATTGCTTTCCAAGAGCTTCGGCTATCTCATGGGATGTTATCTGCACTTTCTCAAAATATAAAGTCTCCATCTTCGCTTCGTCGTCGACAAACACGACCTCAATAATCTTTCCCTTGAATAGATAGCGTATGAATGAGCCAGTCTCTGAATCGTGGGTGAATGTTGGTTTGCCGTAACGCTCCGCCGTTTCTGCCTTCGTCTCCCCAATTCGGGCGACCCCGGATCCCGCGCCCATTAGCGTAGCTACGATCGCGAAAAATAAGTTTCTGAATGTATCGTTCTTCATATGAATGCTAGGAATTTGCTATCTGCGGGTAGCCCCTGAAAGAGCCATTGGTCGGATCGGAGGGATGGGAGATGGGTGTTGCGGCTTTCACTGCGGTTCCATTTCCCGTGAGCGTATCTCTCCAAGCTGATCTGCCAAGAATTCTTTCGAGATGGTTGTTTGGCAGATGGAGGGACTTCTTTCCCAGCCCCATTTTTTGCATTGGGTGCCGCGAAGGAGCACGTTCCGGACGCGCAAGGTGTGCCAGGGTGGTCAACCCTCACACCTCCATTCCGCGTCATTTTTCAGAGTTGGCATGCGGATTGGACGGGCGGTCACTGGCATTGCACTCCGTTGAGGATCACCCGTCGTTTCTTGCGGTCGTAGCTGAGGGTATTTTCCCACTGACCTTGCTTGGGCAGGATGCTGAACCATTTCTCCGCCACCTCGGGTGTGGTCAGCTCGCGGTAGTGCTTGAAGATGATGGAGGCCGAGTTTCCTGCCTCAAGCGCCACTTGATCAGCACTCTGGACGATAGCGATCCGGTAACTGATGAATGAATCCCGAAGCACGTTGCGCGGCCATTCAATACCCAGCGCACGAGATAGCCGAGACATGTCCACGTGCTGAGTTGCATTGAGAACCACCTTACCGACGCGTGGCAATGGAGCCAACCACGCATACCCGTAATCGACGGCGTTTCCGGATTGCCGGACAATGTGGACACCATATTCAAGGGCTCGCTGTCCGATGAAAAGTTGATCGACACGAAACACCGCGCCGACCTCACCCGCATCCGCGATGCCTACGTGACTCGCCTCAAAGGTGCGGCCGACAAAGCCTCAGACGGGGATCACAAGGAGCGCCTGATCGCGCAGGCCGGGGAGGCGGAGGATCTGGATGAATGGATCGCCGCGCTATCGCCGGAGCCGGAGCGGGTGGTTAGGAAAAGTTCCGGAGGCCTCGCGGGAGGCTTCGTGGGCAAGTGGGAAATCCTAGGCCAGGACACTATCGAGCGCTGGATCGCGCATCCGGATGGCAGGCTGGAGGTCGTCGGCCAAAAGTGGGAGGTAGCGTGGGCGGTTCTCGATGACGACACCCTTGAGATCCGTTGGCCGGACAAGAAGCCCTACAAAATGGTGCGCGATGACGATGGCTGGGCTGGCAAAACTTCCTTCGGTGCTCCCGTCACATTCAAGCCGGGTGACTGGTGAGCATCACTCCGGCAGTAGCAGGGAAGGTGGCACGCCACCCCAAATCGGGTGGGCGGGATCGAGCAGGTTCTGGCCGTCGATGATCACCTCGCCGGTGGTGAGGTTGATGGTCTCGGAGCGGACTGAGTTGTCGGACCAGAGGATGACCGCTTTTCCATCGAAGGGCTTGGGATCGAATTCGGCGCGGCCTTTCACGAAGGGAGCCATGGCGAGGGGGCGGGGGACACCGTCGTCGGTGCGGATGTTTTCCACATAACCGAAGCCGCATTCGCCGGGAGCGACGGCTTGGCTGCCGGTGGTGTTGCCATCCGGTTTGCGGGTTCCCGTCGCTTTGGCGTAGAACATCTGTTCGCTGGCTGTGAGACCCGCATTGAATAGCTGCCGGAAGCGGGCGTTCGAGGAGGTGCCGGTGATTTCAGGAGTATTCGTATCGTTGGCCACGACCGGAGCGGTTGAGGCGTCGGGATAGCGCCCGTAGTCCGACTCGAACTCCATAAGTGCCAGTCCGATCTGGCGCGCATTGCTGACTGCTTCCGTTTGGTCGGCTTTCTTCCTCTGGCGTATCACCATGGGGGCGGTGAGTCCCGCTAGCATCGCGACCATGACGATCATGCCAAGATATCCTGTGATAAAGCCCGCGATGGCGAAACCGGTTCCGGTTTGCTGGCCTTGGGATTTCCTGATCTTCGAGTGGGCGATATGGCCGCAGATGATGGCGGGGATTGATGTGATTCCGCAAAAGAACGACGAGATTCCGAGCACCATGCTGGTGATGGCAAGGCCGGACGTCTTGGGTATTGCGCCGAAAGGGAGTTGCGCCGTGCCGTTGAGAAGGAGGGGGAGTTGCGAAAGCGGCATCCAGCCCGCCGCGCCTTCATACCAGACGAGATCGGTTTGCTGGTAAAGGCCGCTCGCGACGCCCGCTTGGATTTCCTGATGCGTGAAGGGGCCGGTTTGTTGACCCTGATGCTGGATGAAAATTCCCATGCGTCAATCCGACGCGAATGGCGGGGGGATGGGAAGGAGAAAGTAACGTCAACCCCCTTTTCCCCTCCAGACCGGCTCCGCAGTGTATTCTCCGCCCTAGATGAAAAAGCAAATTCCTAGCATTCATTTAACCCCCTTTTCCCCTTCCCAGACCGGCTCCGCAGTGTATTCTCCGACTTAGATGAAAAAGCAAATTCCTAGCATTCCTCGGGGGTGAATAGAGTCGTGTCCTCGGATTTCACGCGCACCTGCTGCATCTGCTCGACGGCAG
>CAMCXJ010000058.1 GCA_945883455.1 Prosthecobacter debontii | reverse complement strand
GCCGACAAGGCCAATCTCCATCTCGAGGCGCAGCAAGCCTATCTCGCCAATATCAGCTACGTCGATTACTGCCTCGGCGTGGTCTTTGACGCGCTGGCCAAGAGCAAGTATGCCGACAACACCATCATCATGCTCTGGGGAGACCACGGTTGGCATCTCAGTGAAAAAATGAAATACGGCAAGACCGATCTCTGGGAGGAATCGTGCCGCGTGCCGCTGCTGGTCAGCGTTCCCGGCATCACGAAACCCGACTTCAAATGCGAAGGTGTGGTCAACCTGCTCGACATGTATCCCACTCTCGTCGAGCTGTGCGGGCTGCCACCCAATGCGGAAAATGAGGGCCGCAGCTTTGCCCCTCTACTCAAGAATCCTTCCATGGAGTGGAATGTTCCGACCCTGACCACCTATCAATTCAAGAACCATTCCCTCACCGATGGCCGCTATCGCTACACCTGGTATGGAGGTAAATCCGACGGAGCCGAGGAGCTCTATGACCACTCCGTCGATCCGCTCGAGCACAATAACTTGGCCGCAAATCCTGAGTCCCAAAAGATCATCGCCCTCTTCAAAAAGTATCTGCCCACCCACGATGAAACTGACGCTCCCAGTAATAAACTTTCCGGAGCCGATAAAAGGAAAATGTCCAAGGGCAAGAGAAAGAAAGATAATAAGTAGTCTCATGCTGGCAGCCATCAATCGGTTTTATGTTTTATTTCTAACTTAGATTTCCATGAAATATAGAGTATTAATATGTATGGCCTTGCTGGTCGCCTCGTTGACCGGAGTGGCGGCTGAGGCAAATCCAGGTTACGGAATATCCAGCTGGGCTGGATGGAAGCCGGGTGATATATCGCGCGCCGAATGCCCGGAACTGCGCAGTGTGCCGATCATCCTGAAATGGGATGACGTTGAATCGGTGCAGGGAGAATACGCGTTTCATGAAAAGATTGGCAAAATACTCCAAGCCGCGCATGCGGATGACCTATCTGTAACACTGATGATCTGGGTAGGACCGGATGCGCCTGAATGGATCTACTCCAAAGGCGTTCCAGTAGTCACCACCGATAGGACGCATAATGCCCTAGGCCAAAAGACGGATAAACAGAGCAAGTATCCCTACTACCTCCACCCGGAATACAAGGAGGCATTTCATGGGCTGATCGAAGCTTTCGGTAACTATATCAAGACGCTGCCGCCTGCCCTGCGTGAACGTATTGTGCTGGTCCAGTGTGCTGAAGGATCCACCGGTGATGGACAGCCTTACAAGGGGAACCCGATTGATAAAAAGCACGATATATCAGAGGAGGTTTGGAATGAATTCCGTATCGAGGCTTGGGACCGCTATCGAAAAGCGATGCCAGGTGTGCCCATCCTTGTGAACTCTGACGCCAATGGCGGTATGGAATCTCAGTGGCTGCTCGATAACATGGAGGTCATCACCTTGAAAGAAGGTATGTTCAGTCATGGCTACATCGTCAGTGATAATGACAAACGTCTGGCTAAGCACGCCGCTATCCAAGCCGAAGCCAATAAACGCGGCAAATTGGTGCTCATGCGCGGTGAGATGGACGGCGAGTTGTTTGAAATGGGCTGGTCGGAGCGCAACATTCCGCAAGCCCTCTACTGGTCTGGCATCTTTGCCTCGCATTGTCTGTTGGACATCTGGAATGTTCCCACCAAGGCATTGAAGGATAAAGCTAATTGGCCTGCCTGCGCGTTCTTTAATAAATATGCCGGTCACAGGAAGGTCTCAACAGCACCAGCGGCCTTCTGCGCGCTGCGCGACGGGCTCGAAGCCTCCGACTTCGACCGGTTTCCCGCCACGAAGTTCGGCGGTAAGCCAGAGAAAAAAAGGGATGCGGAGCGTTACATCAAGATTGCCAACGCATTCGCCACCTATGGCGCTCGAATGGATGATCCACAAAAGGCGACCGGCGGCGGCATGATCAACCGCAAGGCCACAGGCCCCAACGATGTGGGCTGGGGTACCTTGCCAGGAAACTATTCCCGTTTCCTGACGCAAATCGATCCGGGCTCCGGCGATGCCGGACGGTGGAATATCGACGAGACCATCTATGGGCGTTTCGGTCGCTCCTTTGAGCATCAGTCAGGCAAGAAACAAATGCGCTTCCAACTCGATGCGGGCTTCAATGCCAAGAAGCTGAAGGTGACTGTCACCTACCTCGATAAGGGAACGGGATCCTGGTCCATCAGACTCCTAGGAATGGATGGTACTAAAATCTTCCAAAACAAAAACAGTGGCGTGTGGAAGACCCAGACTGTCACATCCTCCGGATTTTCTGACCTCATCCTGAATTATGAATCGGGAGACGACACCACCTTCCACCTTATCGAGATCGATCGGATCGACTGAATATCTGACCGACTTATTCTAGAACAAAAACATTTACTGTCTGCGCACCAAGTTGTGCGCAGAAACCGAAACAATATCATGAAGCTTATCTCAACAGCTGCCTTTATTTTCAGCTTTATCTGCAGCGTATCAACATCGTCTCCCCTAGTTGCTGATATCCCCGCCAGGAAACCTAACATTATTTTCATCCTTGTCGATGACGCGGGCATTGGCGATTTCTCGACCTATGGCTGCAAGTATGGTGTCACGCCCAATATTGATCGATTGGCGGCGGAGGGTATGAAGTTCACCCGCGCCTACAGCGGTAGTGCTGTCTGCGCGCCATCGCGCTGCGTGCTGATGACCGGTCAGCATCCGGGGCACATGTTACGCCGTGCGAACCAAAGCAAGCACGGCTTGCTCGCCCTCCCCGACGGCCAGTTAACCTCCGCCCGCTTGCTGCAAGATGCCGGATACGCGACCGGTGGTTTCGGTAAATGGGGGCTCGGTAATCCCGGCACGACTGGAGCGGCGGAGAAGCAGGGCTTTGATGTGTTCTTTGGCTACTACGACCAGAAACACGCGCACGACTTTTACACCGACCATCTCGTCCGCAACGGCGTGGATATACCCTACCCGCAATCCGGCCGTAAAACGTGGGATGACTATTCCCATACCCAAATCACCGATGAGACGCTGAAGTTCATCGAGCAGAACAAGGACCGCCCGTTTTTCTGCTACGCCGCATGGACGCCGCCTCACGGTGACTATGTCATCCCGGACAATGCCCCGTATTCCCAGAAACCATGGTCGGAGGAGGTGCGGAATTATGCCGCGATGGTCGGGTTAATCGATAAGGATGTCGGCCGCGTCCTGCAGAAACTGGAAGACCTCGGTCTCGATGAAAACACGCTGGTGATTTTCACTTCCGACAACGGGGCAAATGAAGAATTCGTCAAGCCGCTCGGCAGCACCGGCGGGCTACGAGGTTCCAAGCGGATGCTCTACGAAGGCGGCATTCGCGCACCATTCATCGCTCGTTGGCCGGGACGGATCCAGCCAAACACGACCAGTGACTTGCTAACCACGTTCGTGGATTTTCTGCCGACTGCGGCTGACTTAGCCGGGGTTCCTTTGCCGCCTGCGGTGGATGGCATCTCCATGGTGCCCACCTTGCTGGGTAAGAAACAGGCGGCGCGGCACGAGTTGCTGTACTTTGAGATCTACGAACCCTATTTTCAACAATCGGTTCGCCTGGCTGACTGGAAAGGTTACCGGTTGGGGACAAAAGCGCCGCTCGAACTCTACGACCTCAAGACCGATCCAGCCGAGCAGAATAACCTGGCCGCAATTCATCCGGAAATCGTCCGTAAGATCGAAGGCATCATGACTGCGGAGCACACGCCTTCTCCTCACTACGACGCGCCAGAGCAACCCGAGAAGGTAACCAAAGCCAAGGAAAAGACACCGAAGGCCAAACCCCTCCCTGAGTTATTGAACGAGGAAAACGCGAATCCCACACCCAATGATAAATAAACAAATGATGCTAAATCCCTCGAAGTCCTGTCTTGCTGCATTGCTGCTGATGCCGTTGACCATCGTCCATGCCGCCGACGTAGCATCGTCCCCTAAACCCAACATCATTATCATTCTAACCGACGACCTCGGGGTCGGCGATCTCGAGCATGCCGGCGCGACGGGAATCAAGACGCCAAACCTCGACCGCATGGCGGCCGAAGGAGTCCGCTTCACCCAAGGCTATGCGCCCTCCGCGACCTGCACGCCGTCGCGCTACTCGCTTCTAACTGGCGAATACGCGTGGCGGCAGAAGGCGAAGACCAACAGCATTCTGGATGGCGACGCGCCGCTCTGCATCGAGCCGGGCCGCGACACCCTTCCGGAAATGCTGCGCAAGGCGGGCTATCAGACCGGCATCGTCGGGAAGTGGCACCTCGGTCTCGGCGACGGCAAGAACAAGGTCGACTTCAACGGTGAGGTCAAACCCGGCCCGCTTGAAATCGGCTTCGACTATTCTCACATCATCCCTGCCACCGTTGACCGTGTGCCGAGCGTCTGGGTCGAGAACCACAAGGTCGTAGGACTGGATCCCACCGATCCTATCGAGGTGAGCTATCTGAAAAACATCAGCGACGAGCCAACTGGCCTCGAGCGCCCCGATCTACTCACCCACTATGGTGCAGATAATCAACACTCTAACACCATCATCAACGGCATCAGTCGCATTGGCTTCATGAAAGGCGGTAAGTCTGCCCGCTTCAAGGACGAGGAACTCGCCAGCACGGTCGTCGCCAAGTCGATCGAGTTCATCGAGAAGCGGAAGGATATGCCGTTCTTTCTAAATATCGGCATGTTCGAGCCGCACGTTCCACGCGTCGCCGAGCCGCCGTTTGTCGGCAAAAGCGGCACCGGTGTGCGCGGCGATGTCATCGTCCAGATCGACTGGCAGGTCGGAGAAATCATGAAGACGCTCGATCGCCTCGGTATCGCCAAAAACACTATCGTCATCTTCTCCAGCGACAACGGTCCGATCCTCTTCGATGGTTACTACGACCGCTCGGTCGAGGATCTAAAGGGCCATAACCCCACCGGCGGACTGCGCGGCTGGAAGTATCTCACCTACGAAGGCGCCTGCCGCGTGCCCTTCATCGTCAACTGGCCGGGCACGATCAAGCCGCGCGTCAGCGACCAGCTGATCAGCCTGGTCGATTGCTTCTCTACGCTTGCGAAAATCGCCGGGGGTAATGTCCCGGCGAAGGCCGCCCCAGATAGCCTCGACCTGTCCGATGTGCTATTGGGTAAAACGCTGGAAAACCTCCGCGACCATACCATCCTCCACGGGATCGGCGGTCTCGCCCTCCGTCAGGGCGATTGGAAATACATCCCCGCCACCGAAGCCACAGCTGGGATCGGCAGCGGCGCGAACGCAGCCGATCCGCGCTTCGCCGCCGCGAACATCACCGAGCCACTGCTTTTCAATCTCGCCACCGACCCGAACGAAAAGGACAACATCATCGCCAAGTTTCCTGAGAAAGCCGCAGAGCTTGCCGCACGCTTGCAAAGCATCGTCGCCATGGCGAAGTAGGTGGCGAAATCGGATCCGTGTTTTTTTTCATGGAATTCAGCAGCCCTTCAAGGCTGATCCTTTCGCTTGGTAATAGGCATGCGGGTTTCAAACCCGCGGTCCCAGACAGATGGTCGGGGTGATTCCCCGTCATGCATCTCTGCAGGGCATTGCAGCAAGTTCAAGGGCTGGGAACGCGAGTCTGTGACTCGCAAGCGCCTGATGGGAGAAAGAAGCATTTTGGTTAATTCAACCGGATTCCCGTCTCCGTCTGGGTCACTAGGCGTTTTTTCATCAGCGCTCCGAGGGTCTGCTTGAAGGTGCGTTTGGAGACGCCGAGTTCCTCGTAGATTTCGGCGGCGGGGGTTTTGTCGGTGAGGGGCCAGAAGCCGCCGCGGGCGACGAGCTCTCCCATGATCTGCTTTTCGAGATCATCGACGCGCTCGCGGCCCGGTGGGTGGAGGGTGAGGTCGATCGTGCCGTCGTTGCGGAGGGCGGCGACGTAGCCCTTGAGTTTCTCGCCTTGGGCGAGTTCCTGGAAGACCTCGTTGGAGAAGAGTAGGCCGGTGTGGGTGCCGTTGACGATGGCCTTGTAGCCCATCGGGGTTTTCCCATAGACGGTGAGTTCCACTTCCTGACCGGATTCAAATGCGGCAGGTGCGAGGTCGATGTGGCGAGCGATGCGGGTGGTGGCGACGAGGCGGCCGGTGGGGTCTTTTTCCAGGATCTTGTGGATCGGTTCCAGCGGGCCGACGCGTGACGCTTCGTGGGTCATGCGGCCGTTGAGCATCATGAGCTGCTGGCGCAGGGAAGAGGATGTGTCGCGGAACTCGCCGAGGCCGATGCGCTCCGGTTGACCGAAGACGCGGAGGAAATGGGCGGGCGGGGCGGGGGTGGCCATCCGCGTCGCGCTGTCGAAGCGCGGGTTGTCATCGATCGTTTCGGTGACGGTTTTGGTCGTGTATCTCATCACCTGTTTTTCCGTTTCGCGCTTCATCGCCGCCATTTCGCGCGCCTTGATTTCCTCGTCGGATTCCTTGCGCATGGTCTCCAGTTCCGACGCCTCGCCGGGCGTGAGGATGGAGTTGAAATCGAGTTTCAGCGAGGACTCCAGGTCGTAGCCGTCGCCGCGCATTTCCGGCTTGGCAGCTTCCATGGGCGGGGCAGGCGCTTCGCCCTCCACCATCAGATACTCGCCGGTCGGCACCTGCACCTGGCGGCTGATCTCCTTTTGGTTTGCCCCGGCGGGCCATTTGAAATTCTTGAGGTGCCCGGCGGCTACGATGCTGTCGTAAAGCACCTCGCCGAGCATGCGGCGCTGCGGCGCGGCGGTGAAATTCCGCTCGCTGTTCTCGCGCACCGTGACAGGCACATCCGCTGTGAGCGGCGCGCGGCGGTAGGCGTCGGAAAGGGCGATGATGCGGATCAGGCTGCGCAGGTCGAACCCGCTCGCCACGAACTCATGCGAGAGGAAATCCAGGGTCGATGCGTGGTGCATGTCCGCGTAGGGCGAGAAATTGTCCAGCGGTTCGACGAAGCCGCGACCGATCATTTCCGCCCAGACGCGGTTCACATAGGCACGGGCGAAGAAATCGTTGCGGGGGTTGGTGATCAGTTCCGCGAGCTTTCCGCGCAGTTCGCTGGCGCGGTAGATGTCGCCGTGGACATCCAGCAGGCGGCTGTCCTTTTTCGCCTCGGCAAGCACGGGATCCTCCTTTTTCCCGACAACCGGTTCGGCGGCATCGAGCAAGGCGTCGAGCGATGCGGCGCCGCTGCCTTCGGTGGCCTTGCGTGCCTGTTCCTCGCGGAGTTTCTCGAAACGGGTGAGGTAGCCGGGCGTGGTTTCCGCCTTCGCGGCCTTGAAGGGGAAACGCGGATCGATGGGCTTGCGCTCCTCCGGTTTTGCCTTGTCTTCCGGTGGCCAGAGGACGGTCATCTTGTCGCCTTCCGTTGTATAGACCGTACCCCGGCGTTGGTCGCCGACCTTCTTCGTCTTTCCGAAAAACGCGGCGAGGTCATAGAAATCGCGCTGCTCCCAGTCGTCGAAGGGATGGTCGTGGCACATCGCGCAACCCATGCGCACGCCGAGGAACACTTGGGCGGTGGCGGCGGCGAGTTCCATCGGGTTCGCGTCGTCGCCGAGGATGAATCCGACCGCCGGGTTCGAGTTCGCGCGGCCGGAGGCGGCGATGAGCTCCCGCGCCATCTCGTCGTAGGGTTTCCCTGCGGCGATGGAACCGTGGATGTAGGCGAGGAGCTGGTTGCCGCCCTCGACGTCGGAGCGGATCCGCAGCATGTCCGCCATGAAAATCGTCCAGCGGTCGGCGAAGCGCGGATGGGCGAGTAGTTTCTCCACCAGCTTCGCGCGGCGGTCTTTGCCTCCTTTCTCGAACTCATTGATCTCCGCCACCGTCGGGATGCGCCCGATGACGTCAATCGTTGCACGGCGGAGGAAAACCCCGTCTCCGATGGTTTGTGTGGTGATGGCTTCTGAGCCTGCGTTCTCTCGGCGGAGGATATCATCGACGATGGAAGCGGCATCGGCGGCGGATTCCGGGGCGCGATCTGGGATGGAAATGCGCTGGATCGGTTTCGGTTTTTGCTCAATGAGTTTAAGCCCCTTCGGCCACGGCGCGCCGGCCTTTACCCAGGCATCCAGCATCGCGACCTCGCCCGGCTCCAGCGCGCGGCCTTCGTCGGGCATCACGCCCTTGTCGATGGGGCGGAGGTGGAGGCGCACCAAAAGTTCGCTAGCCGCTGGATTTCCGGGGACGAGGGCGTCCGCCGTATCGCCGCCCTTCATGATCGCCTCATACGTATCCATCCGCAGCCCGCCCTTGGCGTCGTCCTCGTTGTGGCAGCGCAGGCAGTTTTGCTCCAGGATCGGCTGGATGTTCGCGACGAAATCTGGACTCGCGGCGGCCTGCGCGGCGAGCGCCGCAAAAACTAGGGCATGGAGAACGGGGGTTTTGGCAGACACGAGGTTAGTTTTTTTCAGAATTCTTGTATCTTACAAAAGGACGTATCAGAAGGAAGGGGATTCTTTCCTGAGGTTGATTTTATCCTATTGAGTGACACATCGAAAGAAATGAAAATCTAAGGTTACGGCGGACATGTGAAGGTAGATATCCATGCTGTCTGGGGCTGAAATTAGATACTACTGCGAACTTGCAAGCGTGGGATTTGAAGACCATTCGTCGATAAGCCGATAAGCTACCGCAAGCAATGTAGGCCCAAGGAACAACCCCACTAGGCCGAAGGCGAGCGCGCCGCCGATGACGCCGCAGAAAATCAGCACGAAGGGCATTTTAGTTTCTTGGCTGATAATGAGCGGCCTCACCACATTGTCCACGCTGCTGATCGCGAAGAGTCCCCATAGCGCCATGAAAATGCCCCAGCCCGGCTCACCTTGTGCGAAGAGCCAAAGCGTTGCCGGGATCCAGACAATGGGCGGGCCAAAGGGCAAGATCACCGCGAGAAAGAATGTCATCACGCCCAGCAAAATCGCTCCTGGAATTCCCGCGATCGAAAAGCCGATGACCGCGATGACTGCCTGAATCAACGCTGTCCCTAGGATCCCGTAAACCACACCGCGCACTGTATCACCCGCGGCCTTTAGCAATTGTTTGCCGCGCGCTCCGGCCAACCGTTCGACGCCGACTTGGAGTCGCTCCGAGAGGGCGGTTCCGTCCCTCAGGAAAAAGAATGCGAGGAACGCGCTGAGAATCACTTGCGTCACCCCTTGTCCCACCGCCAGACCGGCAGCAACGAAGCTTTTCTGGGCCATTGCCAACAACCTGCCCAGCAAGGTCACAAGCTTCTCCGCCATCTCTTTTTCCTCTGCCTTTGCAGCGGCAAGTGCATTCGCCTCCGCATCCGTTTCCATGCCTGGAACCGTATCGGGAACTGCTGCGTCCGATGACGTTTGCACCTCCAGGTTCTCCCCAACCTCCGGCACTTTCCGTCCGTTTCCAGCGGAGGCTTTTTCCAGATCCTCCATCCAGCGGGCACGGTCGTTGCTGAACTCCGTCCAGTAGGCGGTGATTTCCTCGCCTATGATCGGCATATCCTGCATCCACTCAGGTGCTTGCGATGGCGTCGAAAGAAACCACTTTTTGGCAGCTCCCGCAAATTCCCTGCCGTCCTCAACGAGGCTGAGACCGATGAGAAGCACAGGTCCAGCGAACATGAGGGTCAGGGTGAGTGTCACGAAACAGGCGGCGAGCGTCCGCGATCCCCGGAACCATTTCGTGAACCGCCGCTGTAGCGGATACATCGAATAGGCTAATACCACCGCCCACATGAGGGAGGAAAGGAACGGCCTGAGCACCACCACGCAGCCGATCAACAGCAGGAGCAGGGCAATTCCTCCGAGCCACGGCTCCACCTTAAAACGATTTTGTTTACCTCCTTCCTTCATGTTGCAAATTGACATTATGGGGAGCAATGGAGATGAGAAATAAAAAAACACAGAAAACGACAACGGCCGAATTTTTCCTCCGCCAGGGAACTTGCCTCCTCTTTCCACAGAGCCCTGCTGATCAACTGTATCAGCATACTATCATGGTCGTTGAGGTAAAATAGATCGCAGTCAACACCTAATCCAAATGACAATCCGAAGGATGTGAAGCTCTGCTTCGGGTAATTTTCGAGTCACAGACTTACGTGCTGTGCGTAATAACAAAATTAGGTGACGGAGGCGGTTATTCTACGCGATCGCGCTAAGCGATGCGAAGAGAGCGGCAACCTATCAACTTTCATACGTGCGATGGCATGACTGCCTCATCTGTGGTGGGGATTATTTGACTTTTCCCGCCGCCAGGCACGCTTATGATGAGGGTATGAAACGCAGGAATTTCCTAAAGATCACCATGCCGCTGGCTCTTGTGGGAAGAAGCACGGCTACTCCAGCCACCGAGCCGGATATTACCTTCGGGGTCATCGCTGATCCGCAGTATGCGGACGCCGAACCGAAGTGGGGGCGCTTTTACCGAAACTCACTCGCCAAGCTCAGTGCTGCGGTGACTGATCTGAATACGCGCCCGTTGGAATTCGTAGTCACGCTCGGTGATCTAATCGACCGTGATTTCGCGAGCTTCGCCGCCGTCATGCCGATCTACGCGAAGCTAAAGGCTCCCCATTTCCCGGTCTGTGGAAACCATGACTTCGAGGTGGCCGATGAGGATAAGGCCAAGGTTCTCGGTGCGATGGGTTTGGAAAAAGCGTATTATTCCAAGATACTGAAAGGCTGGCGCTTCCTGTTCCTCGACGGCACGGATACGGGCGTATGGCGTTATCCTGCAGGAGATGTGCGCACGGCGGAGGCGAAGGCGTTGTTGCAAAAAAATAGGGAGGCAAAACTTCCCAACGCCCAAGGATACAACGCTGGAATCGGTAAAGTGCAGACGAAATGGATCGCCGCTGAGTTGGAGGCCGCGCAAGCCGCCGGGCAGCGAGTGATCGTTTTCTGCCACTACCCGCTCATCCCTGCTGGCGATCCCCACAACCTCTGGAACGCGGAGGATCTCGTCGCCCTTTTTGGAAAGCACAAGCACATCGCCGCCTACATGAACGGCCATAATCACAAGGGAAACTACGGCACGCATAGTAATTGCCACTATGTAAATTTTAAGGGCATGGTAGAGACCGAGAAGGAAACTGCCTACTCGGTGGTGAAATGTTTCCCTGATAGGATCGAGATCGACGGGTATGGGCTGGAGCCGGATCGGGAGCTGGGTAATGTGTGATTTCCCCCGCATGCCGCGGCGCAGCATGCCTGAGATAATCATGGCGCAAATAGGATCAGATGCCCATTAAGATTTCTAAGATTGATATTGCTAATCTCGCGTTTCCGGCGAGTGATAACGTCAGTCCTCGGCAATTATGAAAAAAACATTCATCACATTATTTTTCGTCATGGGAATCACAGTAGACGCGAGCCAAGAATGGCGCACCTTCACCAGCGCCGAAGGTTCCCGTTCTTTCAAGGGTCAGCTCGTTGCATACGACAGGGGTTCGGACACAGTGACCGTTATTAATGT
Source organism: Prosthecobacter debontii (assembly GCA_945883455.1). Lineage (GTDB taxonomy): Bacteria > Verrucomicrobiota > Verrucomicrobiia > Verrucomicrobiales > Akkermansiaceae > Luteolibacter. The sequence continues at coordinate 424 of CAMCXJ010000058.1, read as the reverse complement.
CAAGCGCCAGCGCTTCAGCTTCCATATCGATACGATCTCGGAAGACGACCAAGACTTCGTGGAAGAGAACGCCGACAAGCTCCCGCCGGATGCGAAGCTGAAGATCCGTTTCGACGAGCTGCTCGACAAGACGGACTCACAGCGCGGAGCCGACAAGACCAAGACCAAGACCTATGACGGCGGTTACACGATTCACGTGAACAGCTACACCCCCCGGCTCATTTCGGAAGCGGAGGTAGAATATGTCATGATTTACCGCAAGGATAAGGTGGACGGCAACCATTCCGAGATGACAGTCAAGGGCTCGGAAACCGTCGTCATTCCTCCCAACAGTTCCGCATCTGTGGAAACTGAGACTGTCGATCTTGTGAATTTTTACAAAGCCGGTAAAGCGATCGGTACAGCCGGCGGATGCAGCAGTGGA
>CAMCXJ010000057.1 GCA_945883455.1 Prosthecobacter debontii | reverse complement strand
AGAATGCAAAAATGGAGGAGCTTGTTGCCTTAATCGATGGTGCAAATAAGAGCCTCGCTGGAAAGCAGGAGGACGTAGCTCGCCTTGTTGCGAGGAAAAGTGCACGCGATACCCGCATCAGTGGCAATGCCATGGAGGCGCGCGTCACTGCGGTTGACAGCGATTGGGGTTTCCTTGTGATCGGTGCCGGAGCGAATTCTGGTTTCACCCCGCAGACGACTCTGCTGGTAGAGCGCGACGGACGCCTGATCGGAAAAGTGAATCCTTCCGCGATCGATCCTACACAGACCATCGCCGAGATTGACTACAGGACCATTTCACCCGGTGTCCGCATTCAGCCAGGCGATAGCGTGATCCTCGCGAAACCAGCTGCAAATTGAGTTTTCAATCAACTGCATTAGAAACGTATCCAAACCGAGCGTCCTTCAAACTCATGAAACTAATTTCTATACTCGCCCTAGCAGTCATTTTCTTACCCTCCTGCGCGGATGAAAAAACGAAGCCAGTTGGCCCTGTTTCGGAAAGCAGCCGGATTCCGTGGAACGTTCCGGTAGCGGGCCAAGGAGGCGGGCAGTTCAGCATGCTGCCGCAGAATCAGCACCGCCGCTAAGCGCGATAGATTTCTTAATCTGTTGCTTGTAGTATCTTGCCTCAATCCCGGTGGTATGGGCTACCGGATTTGATGCAAGCGAGGCGGTAGAGCTGCTCCAGCAGAACGATTAGCGCGAGTTCGTGCTGCATGGTGAGTCTGGATAAGGAGAGAACTATGTCGCAGGCATTACGTAATTCCTGGGTGTGGCCATCCGCCGCGCCTATGAGGAAAGCAGCCGTCTTTACTTCACCGTTCATTTCCAACGCTTCCATCTTCCCTGCGAGCGAGCGGGTGTCCGGTGTTTCGCCCCGCTCGTCGAGGGCGATGCGGTAGCAGCCTTGGGAAGCTTCCAGAAGGCGCGGGGAGACGGATGCGCTATCACCCGCTTTGACCATAACGAGTTCACATCCGCCGTGCCGGACCATTCGTTTAAGGTAATCCGCTACGGCCGTTTTTGCGTAATTCAGCGCGGGCTTGCCCGCCACAACGATACGAAATCTCATACGCTCAGACTTGCAGAAGACTGCCGCAGGCTCCAACTTCTTTCATCAGCATGAAATACATTATCATTATCCCGCTCGTCGCCCTCGCGGCGTGCGCCCCACAGCCCGGCCCAGTGAAACGCCAGATGATCGGCCTTCTTGAAAAGTTCGACCGGTGGGATTACAATGGTGACGGACAGCTCACGCTATCCGAACTCAAGGACGCCGAGGAGTTGAGCGGATTGCCTGCAGCGGATATCCTCGCGTTCTACGACACCGGCAAGAACGGCAGGATCTCGCTTGCAGAGGCTGAGACGGGGATGTCTAGGCTCGACGAGGCGAAGCTGACCGTGAAGGAAATCAAGAAGCGGCCATGAGCGACATCTACGAAGATCCGGGCGTGCTCGCCGAGTATCTGCTGTTCCATTACGGCACGGCGGAGGAAATCCTGCCGCCGGATGTAGCGTGGCCAGAAGGCATGTTACGAGCGCTCGATTTCGCCGTCCGAACCACCTTCCATTTTTCAAAGCATCATACGGGGCGTGGGCTTGATCTCGGTTGCGCCGTCGGAAGATCCACCTACGAGATGTCTAGTAGTTGCAGCCATGTTATCGGGATCGATTTCTCGCAGGCGTTCATCGATGCTGCGAACACCCTGCGCGAGGGGAAAACGGTAGATTACGTCCGCCGTGACGAAGGGCATCTAGCCACCGGGCTCACGGCGAAATTACCAGAAGGTTTAGACCTCACTAAAGTGTCATTTTTGCAGGGTGATGCCATGGCATTACCCGGCGATATCGGCGCCTTTGATCGTGTGCATGCCGCAAACCTGATCTGCCGTCTTACCGATCCCGTTCTTTTACTGGAACGAATTCCTGCACTTGTAAATCCCGGTGGTGAGCTGGTGCTGGCGACGCCTTGCACCTGGCTGGAGGGTTTTACGGCTCCCGAAAAATGGCCGTCGGGCGATACGCTGGCGTGGCTGCAAGGGCATCTCGGCGGCGCTTTTGATCTTGTGAAACGCGCCGATGAGCCGTTCCTGATCCGCGAGACTGCACGAAAGTTCCAGTGGACGCGCTCGATGCTGACGGTATGGCGACGGCGGTGATCACAAACGGGTAACAAAAATGCCCCCCATGACGGACTAGTAATCAACGTCCCATCCACAGGGAATGATCAGGATTTTTTCTTCCGCAGGAAGGGTGGTAGGTCGAGATCCTCACCGTCAAAAACGTTGGGATTCTCTCCTTCGAATCGGCCTTTCGGTGCATTATCGAACGGGAGTTCGCTTTGCGGGCTGGGGAACTTTGGATCGAGCTTCAGTTGCGTGGCGGGAGCTTTTCTGGCGGGCGGAGAAGGTGGTGTGATGTTTTTCTCGGAAAGTTCGCTGTCTTCGGATTCGACTTTGGAAGGTGGCCCGGATTTGCCCCAGAGCGGCTTGTCAGGTGCACGGTTCTTTAGTTGGTCTCCTGAAATGAATGTGCTGTGTGAACTGTTCTCTGGTAGATCGAGTTCAGGTATATTATCTAAAGAGGGCTGTATCGTCGAGAACTCCGCGAACGGCCTATCCTCTTTTTTAGGCGTTTCGGGCTGGGACTGCGAAAGTTCGTCCTGCTCCCGTTGCTGAAAAAGCGCAGTTGGCTGAATGCCGATCTCGGGGTTCGGCCCAGAACGCACTATCGTTTCCGCGAGTGTGTCTGGATGATTTTCCGATCCATCGGCAGCCGAGGATACTTCCTCCGGCGGTTGCTCCGGGATAATGGTTTCAATGGATATGGGAGCTTCGGTATTCCGTTCAATCTCTTGGAATGCGGGCTCGATCACCAAGATAGCCGGCTCTTCACTTTCCGTCTTAACAGGGGGTTCCGGGATTTGGTTGGTTAAAGCACTGCCGCCGACGCTGAGCGAGTCTTCCGGCAGCGCACTGATCAGCGTGATGGAGAGGTTCTCGCCCATGGCAGGATCGATCGCTGCGCCGAAAAGGACGTGCGCCGTTTCCGGGACATGCTTCTGGAGGCTGCCCATCAGTAGCTCGATTTCAAACAGAGTGAGCGACTCGCCGCCGCAGAGATGGACGAGCACGGTCTGTGCTTCCTTGAGAAGCGCCCCTTGGTCAAGCAACGGGCTTGAAAGGGCGTTGCGGAGTGCTTTCGATGCGCGATCCTTGCCATCGGCGATCCCTGATCCGAAAAGGCAACGGGAGCGAGTGGTGCGCAGCGCAGACATCAGGTCATCCAGTCCGACGTTGATGAGGCCCGGGCGGATCACGAGGCGGATCACTGCCTTGATTGATTCGGAGATCATTCTGTCTGCGGCGCCGAAGGCCTCATGGATGCCCTGCTTGGCTAGGACAAGCTCGCCCATGCGATTGTTGTCGAAGGTAACGAGCGCGTTGGAAAGGACGGTGAGCTGGTTGAGCGAGGTCTCCGCCTGTTCGCGGCGGCGGCGGCCTTCGAAGAAAAAGGGCATGGTCGCGAAGACGACAACAAACGCTCCTTCCTCGCGGGCTATGCGCGCTACGATCGGTGCCGCGCCGGAGCCGGTGCCGCCACCAAGCCCTGCGCAAAGAAAGACGATGCGCTGCCCCACGAGGGCGGCGCGGACTGCGTTTTCCGCCTCCAGCATCGCCTGCTGACCGAGTTCTGGATCGCCGCCGGTGCCAAGGCCTTTGGTGAGGTTCACACCCAGCTGGATCTTATCCTTGGCAAGGCATGATGCCAGAGTGCGGATGTCGGTGTTAAGTGCCAATAATTCAGCGCCTTCCATGCTGTCGAGGGCGATGCGTTCGAGCATGTTCGCCCCAGCACCGCCGAGACCGATGATCTTTACTGAAGAGGCAGGGATGAAGTCGTGTGAGTCGTGTGAGTCGCGGGAGTCGCGGGAGTAGGAAATCATTTCTCGTTTCGGGGTCGTGGGTTAGCGGCCAAACGGCCAGAAAAGGCGGAATAGCTTTCCGAGGCAGCCGGGCGGCTTGGTGTTTTCTGTCTCAAGAATCTGGGCATAGCGGATCAGGCCTATGGCCGTGGCGTAGCGAGGATCCCTGTATGAGGGGTGATCGGAGTCGGGGTTGCTGGAATTCTCGGGACGGTAGATGTCGCGACCGAAGACATCGAAGGCTAGTTCGGAAAATCCGTTCATCAGGCTGGTGCCTCCCGTGAGGAAAACACCCGCACCGATATTTTCCACAGCTCCTTTCGGCAGGCGCTCGTGCACGAGTTTAAGGGTTTCCTCCAGCCGCTGGCGGATCACTTCGTTGAGGATCGCGCGTTTCACCTCCACATCGGCGAAGCCACTTTCATCTGTCAGTTTTGCGTAACCGACCGAAAGCGCAGGATCCGACGATGCATTACCTTCCAATATCTTGAGCTTCTCTGCCTTGGAAAACGGTAGCCCGGTGACAAGGTGAATGTCGTTGGTGACGTGGTCGCCACCGACGGGTATGCATCCCGAAGCGGCAATGGCACCGTCGAGATAAAGCACGTAATCCGTTGTGCCACCGCCGATGTCAATGAGTAGAGCGCCGCGTAGCCGCTGTTCGCGGTCAAGCGCCATTTGTGCAGTGGCGATGGGTGCGAAGACGATATCGTCGACTTCCATCGGGCACTCGCGGACGAGCTTAATCGAGTTCTGGATGCGGTTACCGATCCCGTGGACGACGTGAAAATCCGCCTCCACGGTCTTTGCGAAAAGGCCGATGGGAGAGGCGGATTGCTCAAGGCCGTCGACGAGATACTTGCGGATGATCGTGTGAAGGCAGACATGATCCTGTGGGTAATGCACGTCGCGGGCGATGTTACAAACCTCCGTAAGGTGCTCCGGAAGGATATTTGGCTGGTTGTCTGGCAGGCGGAAAGTGCCGCGGTTGTTCACGCCCTGCATGTGGGCGCCTGTCACCGAGAGATATACGGATCCAATCTCCACATCGCTCGCATCCTCGGCTTTTGCCAACGCATCCTTCAGGCAAGCGCGGGCCTGCACAAAATCGGAGATACCTCCTTTACGCACGCCAGCTGATTTCGTCACGCCGATTCCGAGGATCTTCACCGCGCTGTCCGGCTTCACCTCGCCGACGACGATACAGGTCTTGCTGGTGCCGATTTCCAATCCGACATGAATTTTTGTGCGGCGTGCCATGGGATGTCAGTTGCGGTTTGGGAGGGTTCGGAGATCGTCGGATTGGCCGCGTGTGGGAGTATCTTCCAGCGCTTCTTCGGTAATAGGGATGGCGCGTGGCGGTGGTGTGTCGACGCCGAGTGTGATCGGAACATTTCGCCTCGGGATTAAGTTGATCGTCCCGATTTCGTAACCTTTTCGCCGCGCGTGATCGAGAGCACGACCGAGGTATCCGAGCTGCCGGGCATGGTCATCCAAGCCGAAGGTCGCCGTCGTACCGCTGCGTGTCACGAGATTGAGAGACCAGGCGTTCGCCTGCGAGATGGTATCAACCGCGCGTAACTCGTCCGGCGACTGGGCAACCACCGACTTCAGAAGCCGCAGAGTTTCAGTGTATTGTGGATGATCGAGGATTTTCCCGGCACGAATCGGGTGATCCTCGTTTTTGGAAAGGAAAAGAATGGGCAGTGATTGGTTCAAATCCACCTGTCGCACCGGGCAGTGATAGATGAAACCTTCCTGATCCACTATCAGCGAGCCGGTGCTGCGTGTCGCGGGGAAGCCCTCTTCTGGACAGGCAATCCATGCCGCTGGCTTGCGCGTGGTGAGGCAGAAATCCAGTGTGCCCGGCAGGTTGCGCTCCACCCGGGCAGCAGCGATGGCGGGTTGTGTCATAAGTTTGGACTCCAACTCTTTCACATCAATGTCAAAGATATTAGCAGCAAGGTCAATTTCCAGCAGTTCCACAAGATCCGCCTCGTCGAGCACATCGTTAGGGCTCAGGTTGATCGCCTTGAGCTGAAAATCTGGATTGCGATGAAAAGCATGCTCAATGGCTGCTCGGATTCCGTAAGCGACGGCAAGAAGTAGCCCTATGACCAAGGCGATTTTCGTGAGCGTGCGCAGGGCTCCGAGAAAATTGATCCACGCGATGCGCGGCGACATCACTTCCGACTTCAGCACCTTCACTTGGTGCCGATGGCGTCGGGCTTTGGAGGTTCTTAGGCGCATGGAAGGCGAGAAGTCAGAAGGGCGGAGAAACGCCGTGTGAGCGTTCCTTCTGTCATGGCAATTACCATCACTGCGGGGATATTATTAAAGAGAGCCGAAATGTCAACAATCCACGCATTTTCCTCTCGAAGCAGCTCGAGAATCAGGCATCCTTTGCTCTTTGGGGGACGCATCGCCGCCATGGGTATCCGATTGCAGCCTCACGGGTCAAAACAGCTCGACCAGATAGGACTCCATGCACCACATCGCGGAGTAGCCGCCGCCCGCCTCACCGAAGCCGACTTTATCCATCGGAGGATTCAGACACCATGCGCGATGACCGCGGCGCTCGCGATTTTTTTCTCCATGATCGTTGATGTATTGAGCGACACTGTTCACCATGCCGCTGCCACCAGCGAGGTTGCATTTATCGGTGGAATGTCCGATGTCGTGCGAGAGACCACCGTGTTTCTCACAGGCTTTTGCGGCGTCCTCCGCCTTGGCAGACATTTCCGCATCCGCCTCAACCTCGTGCGGGATGCCGCAGAGATTTGCCTTTCCAAGTGGCGTGGCGTCTCGGGTGTCGATGTGGACGAAGCCGTTTGAAGGATAGCAGGAAAAAGGAGATCCAGCGTATCGTTTCCAGCGTTTTTCAGAGTAGCGCTGCAGGGAGGATATCCGCGAGCTTTTTGATTGCATCCGCTTGGTTGCGCTTTGCGATGAGGATGGAATCGCCAGTTTTTACGACAATGAGATCCTCGACGCCGAGCAGCGCGATGTGGGTGCCGGGGGTGGCGTTAAACACGATGTTGTTGCGTGAATCGATCTCCGATACCGTTTCGTTGAAGCGGTTTTCGTTACCGGCGTCGTCGAGATATTTCGCGATGGAGACCCACGATCCCACATCATCCCAATCGAAGGTGGCCTCGATATTGAGCACGCGGGCAGCGTTTTCCATGAGGGCGTAGTCGATAGAGATGGGCGTGAGCTTGGGAAACTGCGCGGCGACGGTGGCGGCGATGTCCTTGCTACGGCGGATTTCGGAAACAAAGGCGGCGAGTTCCGGAGCGTGGAGGGCGAGTTCCTCGATCACGGTGTGCAGAGACCAGACGAACATGCCCGCGTTCCATGAGAAACCGCCTTCCGCAAGGAACTGCTCGGCAAGCTTGGGATCGGGCTTTTCGCGGAAACGCTTTACCTCGAACGGGGCGTGGGCGCAGTTCGCGCCGGAGATGGCGGCCAATTCGCCGCGCTCGATGTAGCCGTAGGACGGGCAGGGCCATGTCGGACGGATGCCGATGGTGACAAGGCCATCGGATTTTTCCGCGACCTCCAGTGCATCCCTCATCACGGACTGGTAGGCGGCAGTGTCCTTGATGAGTTGATCGGAGGGCAGCACCATCATCACTGCGTCCGGGTTGCGCGCGGCGACGAGTCCGATACCCAGCGCGACGGCGGGGGCGGTATCGCGCTTGGCCGGTTCCGCGAAAATGTTTTCCGCTGGAAGCATGGAGGCGATTCCACGCACGGCATCGACCTGGAGAGAGTTCGTCAGGATAAGTATGTTTTCGAAAGGCACGAGACCTTCGAGTCGGCTGATGGTTTGCTCCAGCAGGGTGCCGGTGCCGAAAAGATCGAGGAGCTGTTTAGGTTTGTCGTTGCGGCTTAACGGCCAGAAACGAGTTCCCGAGCCGCCGGCAAGGATCAGTGCATAGGTGTCTTCAGAAGCTGGCATTCGCGCGGGATATTAGCGGTATGAAGCGTTTCGGAAAGCCGGAAATGTGTCCCTGAATCGCAGGGCTTGGCGAGCGATGAATATGATTTGGATTTCCCCGCCATCTTCCCCATCATCCCGCTCGTGAAATCCGGATTCCTCGAAAAACTCGTCGCCCGCCTTGACCGGGTGGAGCCGGGGGAAATCCAGCAGATCGTGACGCGGCTGATTCAGGAAAAAGGCTTCCTAGAGAATGTGTTCGAGGCGCTTCAGGAGGGCCTGATCATCTTAGATCCGGATGGGAAAATCCTGTTCCTCAATCGCGCCGCCTGCCGCTTTTTCGGCCTGGATGCCGCCGAAACCCTCGGTCAGCGCCTCGCCGAAAAAATCCGCGGAATCGATAGCATTTCTCTCAGCGGATCTTCCGTGGCCGTTTCCCGGGACATTGAGGTGTTCTACCCCGAGCATCGGAAACTCAATTTCTACCTCTCACCCATCGACGACCCGAAAAACCACGAGCTACCCCTCGGCCACGTGATGCTAATCCGCGACCTGACCAGCAGCCTCGCCGAGACACAGGAGACGCTGGAATCCGAGCGCCTCAACGCCCTGACCCTGCTCGCCGCGGGCATCGCCCATGAGATTGGGAATCCGCTTAACTCCTTGGACATCCACCTCCAGCTCATGGAGCGAAAAATCCGCCGCCTCGCCCCCGCCGACCGCAAGGGGCTTTCCGAACATATGCACACCGCCCGCCAGGAAATCCAGCGGCTCGATACGATCCTCAAGCAGTTTCTTCACGCCGTCCGTCCCACCACCCCCCGCCGCGACCGCCGCGATCTCAACGCCATCCTCAGCCAGACCCTGACCTTGCTCGAACCGGAAATCGTTTCCCGCGGCATCACCGTGGATCTCGATCTCTCGCCGAGCCTTCCTGCGGCCTTGGTGGATCCCGACCAGTTCCAGCAGGTTTTCTACAACCTCATCCGCAACGCCTACCAGGCCATCGCCGGGGAAAACGGTGTGATTGAGATCCGCACCCGCTCCACAGAAACCGATTTCCTCATTTCCATTTCCGACAACGGCACCGGCATCCCGCCCGAGCAAATGGGCAGCCTCTTTGAACCCTACCGCACCACGAAATCCGCCGGCACCGGCCTCGGCCTGCTCATCGTTCGCCGTATCATCCGCGAACACGGCGGCGAAATCGAAATCCAGTCCCAACCCGACCAAGGAACGAACATCCTCATTCATCTCCCCCACACCGCGCCGAGCCCGAGATTGTTGCCATCGCCGGTGATTGACGCGTGACATCCGTATTTAGAATTTAAGACTTAAAGTTTAAAGTTTCAACGCCCCATGCTCCCCACACTCCTCATCGTTGACGACGAACGCGCTACCCGCGAAGGGCTGCGTAGCGCGTTGGAGGAGGATTTCGACGTCTATCTCGCCTCGAACAACGCCGAGGCACTCGCGATCCTGAAAAGCGAGGAGATCCAGCTTTTGCTCACCGACCTCCGACTCGGCGGCGATTCCGGCATGGATCTGATCGACACCGCGACGAAACTACCCTCCTCACCCGTGATCCTGATGATGACCGCCTACGGCTCGGTCGATACCGCCGTGGAGGCCATGCGCCGGGGCGCGTTTCACTTCGTCACCAAGCCACTAAACCTCGACGAGGTCGAGATGCTCCTGAAGCGCGCCCTCCGCTCCCGGACACTTGAAACAGAGAACGTCCAGCTCACTAAACAGGTGAAAAAAGGCGCCAGCCTTTCCCGCCTGATCGGGAAATCCCCGGAAATCAAGCGTGTCACCGAGCTGATCGAACAGATCGCGCCAACCCGCGCCACCGTCCTCATCGAGGGGGAATCGGGAACCGGCAAGGAGGTTGTCGCGCACGCGATCCATCATCTTTCCGGCCGCCCGGCGGCGAAGCTAGTAATTGTAAACTGCGCGGCGCTTTCTCCGCAGCTCCTGGAATCCGAGCTTTTCGGTCACGAGAAAGGCTCCTTCACCGGTGCGGCGCAGAAAAGGATCGGCCGCTTCGAGCAGGCGGATGGCGGCACGCTTTTCCTCGATGAAATCGGCGAGATCGACGCCGCCACGCAGGTAAAACTCCTCCGCGCCCTTTCCGAAAGATCCATCGAGCGCGTCGGCTCGAACTCGCCGATCAAGGTCGATGTCCGCCTGATCGCCGCGACAAACAAGAACCTCCGCCAACTGGTCGATGCCGGAAATTTTCGGGAGGATCTCTATTTCCGCCTCAATGTGGTCTCTGTAAAAATGCCCACCCTGCGGGAAAGACCGGAGGACATCATCCTCCTGGCCAGTTCCTTTCTCCGGGAGTTTGCCGAGGAAAACGGACGTCCGTTGAAACCGCTCACCGATGAGGCGATCCACCGCCTTGTTGCCTACCCATGGCCGGGAAATGTCCGTGAACTCCGCACCGCCATCGAGCATGGCGTAGTCATGTCCAACGACGCATCGATCGGTGTGCGGCACTTTCCCGCTTTCCTAGAAGAGACCCCACACATCCGAAAAACCGTTGAGCATTGTGAAAAAAACAACCTCAACGCGCCTGCCGTTCTGAACCTAGGCGAACTGGAAAAATTCACCATTCGCCGGGCGCTAGCTGAGTCTGCCGCCAACCGGACGAAAGCCGCGGATCTGCTGGGAATCAGCCGCCGCACCCTACAACGAAAAATCAAGGAACTAGAGCTTTAAGTTTCCACCCAGATAGCATACCAACCCTCCCGCATGAGTAGATCACAGACCCAATTCGACGCCGGCATTGTCATCCGCCGTAGCCTGTTCTTCCTGACACTGATCCTACTGACGTTGGCGAATCTATTCATTTTCTTCCGTGGCCTCAATGCCCCCGATGCTATGGAACAGGCTGTAATCGCCCGCGAAGTGTCTCGCGGCAACGGCCTCACCACGAAAGTCATAAGACCCATCGCTTACGAACAAGCGTTGGAAAAACAAGCTGGCTCCGCGCTCGCTTTCACGGGATTCAAGGACACCTACCACTCGCCACTCAACCCTCTCCTAAACGCGGCTGTGCTCAAGCTAGTCGGAGCTGATGACGCCACCCGTTGGCGAATGGCGGAAAACGAAATGGTCTTCCCGCTGGATCGCGTCATCGCAACGGTTTCCACCCTTTGTTTCCTGATGTCGATCGGGGTCACATTCCTGCTTGTTTCCAGGATCTTCGACCAGAAAATCGCGGCGGTCACCGCCATCCTCATGTTGTTTTGTGAAACCTTCTGGAGTTATTCCATGGCAGGGCTTCCGCAGATGCTGATGCTGCTGCTTTTCACCTGCGCCGCGTATTTCGTCTACCGGGCTGTTGAAGATTCCAGCGAAGGGCGTATCGCCTACATCCCTGCCGTCCTCGCTGGAGTGTTTTTCACACTTCTCGCGCTGACACACTACGTGACGATCTGGATTTCCATCGGCTACATCATTTTTGCGGCGGTCTCATTTCGTCCGCGCGGCGTGGTGGCCATCACCATCCTTTTCATACTACTTATCCCGATGGTTTTCATTATGTTGCGCAACACAGGTATTTCCGGGAGTCCCTTCGGCACCGCATATCTCAACCTCTACAACGGAATCGGCGGGGGCACCGAAGAATCGATCATGCGTACCCGCAACCTCGAGGATTATCCGCTACTCAACAGGGGCTTCATATCATCAATCCTCCGTAACACCATTCTACAGGTCACAAGCCTGATCCCCTTTCTTGGTGGGATCATTGTGGCACCTCTTTTCTTCGTCTCTCTATTGCACCCCTTCAAGCGACCGTCGATCGCTCAGTTCCGATGGGCTATCCTGCTGATGTTTACCGTCTCGGCCTTCGGACTATCCATCTACGGGGTTTCCAGCGACCAACTCGACCCAAACCAAACTCACCTCCTTTTCGCACCCTTGATGACAGCTTACGGCCTTGCCTTCTTGTCGATCCTCTGGACCAAGCTGCCTGTCGTGATATCCGCCCCCATGCTACAGAATTTG
>CAMCXJ010000056.1 GCA_945883455.1 Prosthecobacter debontii | reverse complement strand
GCGACCGCGAATTCCTCCTTCGCATAGAAATGCTCGTTGATGCGGAGCATGACGTTGGCGATGAGCGGGCTTTTTGGGTAGGTGGCGGCGAGGGTTACGTAGGCTTCCAGCGCCTCGTCGAGTTCGCCGGCCTCCTCGTGGCATTGGCCGAGCTTGTATTGCGCGTCGGGCGCGAGGTTGTGCGCGGGATGGTTGGTGACGATGGAGCGGTAGGCGGCGATGGCCTCGTCCCAGGCCGCCATTTCCTGGGCGAACTGGCCGAGCAGGTAGGCGACACGCGGTGCGTATTTCGGATCCGGAAAGTCCTCACGCAACTCACGCAACACCCGCCGCCCGGCCTTGAGGTTGGCGGCGGCTTCCTCCTCGTTTTTTAGCGCGCGGTGACCCTTGAAGAGTTCGAAATGGCTCTCCGCGATGTGGAATTGTGTCGTCACAGCCAGTTCCTCGTTTTTGAAAAATTTGCTGAAAGCGGCCATCTCGCCATCGGTTCCGAGCGCGACCGGGATTTTCCGCTCGATGATCGTCAGCCCGTCAGGTGTCTGCGAAACGTTGTCGAGGTAACCGACGGTGATCTCGTCGCCGAAGTGGCATTCGATCTCGCCCTTGGTGTTGCCGGTTGTCGGCTTGGCGGACGAGACCAATGGGAACGAGGCGCTGAACATGCCGCTGTGGCTCAGGGTTTCCTCGAGCTCCAGCGTCTCGTCCTCGCCGGAAGCGGTCATGACGCGCACGAGCGCCTTATCCCGGTTCGGGGAAACGTCGAGATCCGGGTCATCGAGAAGCAGGTAAAGCTTGGTGCCGACGTGGGCGATTTCCGCATCCTCCACATAATCCGTATCGGTGATGCGTAAGGTGGCGGCGGAGGAAAGGGAGGCCTTCGATGCGAGATCGGCGCCGCTCGATTCGTCTCGGTAGCTGGCGGTGAAAATGTCGTTACCGTGGGCGTTGAGGACGATGAGCGGGGGCGCGTCCTTTTCCTCATCGCCATCAACTTCGGGGGCTTCTGCGGGTGTTGTGGCCGCGCCTAACAGCAGTGGGATCTGGCCGACAAAGCGGCCTTCGAACAGCGCTGGATTGCTTGTCGAATCGAGTATCTCGTCCGCCGGGGCGTAGGCGCGGGAAAGCTTGCACTCGATTGTTGCGGTCGCGCCTTGGGTTGTCGTCACCGCCACTGTCACGCTGCTGCGGGAGTCCTTTGCCTGATCCGGATCGATCACCTCGACCGTCAGCGGCATGCGGTATTCGATTTTCCCGATAGGATCGGCGGGTGCTGTTTCACTGGCAGGTATGATGCGCGGTGCGCCGCCGACCGGAGTTTCGCTTTCCAAAATTCTAACAAGTCCATCCGTCGGGCTGTTCAGCAAAACCACCGTCTCGCGATCCGACGCATGGCCGGGGAAGGTGTTCTTGGTGTCCCGGTAGCGCAGATAAACCTTGTCACCCGCTTTGACCACCAGCTTATCGCCGTCCTTCTCGGCGGCGGTGTCGATCTCCGCGAGAAACACCCCGGTAGATGCGCCGGACTCGGTGGCGAGGACATTGAAAGGCGCTTCGCCATTGAGCTGCACCGTGACCTCCACGGTGTCGCGACCGGTGCCGGTATCGAGATCAAAATCCACGACCTCTGCGACGATACGCCCGCCGGGTTCGATGCGCAGGAGCTCCTTGCGCGAGCCTGCGACGGTGCCGCCGCCGGTTCTCTCGAAATCGTAGGAAATCGGCGTGATCGTGCCGTTGTGGTAGGTGGCGGTCAGCGATTTCTCAAGCAGGCGGTTGGGCTGGATGCCGCCCGCGGTGAGTTCGTCGAGGTAGGCGACGTTTACTGTGTCGCCGGGCGCTAGTTCGAGGATGTCGTTGTCGGCGAGTTCGAGGACGTTTTCTTGCGGCGGGATGTGCTTCACACCGCCGCCGGAGATTTCGACATTGCTGACGGCGATGGCCTCGCCGCGGTATTCGAGAAACTCGAAGTCCACGTGGCGGATTTCGCGCGCCGCCGTTTTCAGAATCCAGCGGTTTTCTTCCTTCGTGATCGCGCCGATCTCTGGTTTTTCGATGGTGGGAATTCCGGGAAGTGTTTTAAAATCCGCTGCGGCGAAGGGCAGCATCCTGACCTCGGCGGCGTTCGGGTTCTCGCGGGCACGCAGAACCTCCACGGATTTCTCTTTCGGCATAGCGATGGAAAACACCGTGAGCTGATGGATGCCGCGGCTCGCAAACACATCGGCGGTGCGTCCGCCCTCGCCGGGCGGCATGATGAGCCTGCCATCGAGCATGATCGCGGTGGTGCGTCCGGAAACTCCGATCCGCAATGCGCCATCGCGCTCCTGCACCAAGGGGCCGTGCCAGATCAGGAAATGGGCGTCCTCGCTTTCCTCGGGCGTTTCCCATGAAAGCGTCTCCACCGCCGTCTTTGTGGTCGACTCGATCTTTTTCGCGGCCTCGACGATCTCGGCCCATTGGTAGTTTTCGCGGAGGTCTTTCGCTGGGATTTTGTAAGTCCGGAGCTGCATCCCCTCGTCTGGAAACTCGATGCGTGGCACTTCCGGCGCGGCAGGGAATTCCGCAAGATCGAACCACAGCCTGCCGTCATGGCTGCCGCGCACGCGCATGCGGACCGGCGCTTCGTTCTCCACTTCGGGCGAGGTCAGCGTGACGGTCTCCACTTGCCGCCGTTCCTTCATGTCCACGGTAAGCGACTTGGGTGCGGCTCCATCCGGCTCGCTGCGCCATGCGGTGGCGGGGTCGTGGTCAATCACCAGCAGCGGGCTGTGATCCAGCGCGGAGTCGGAAGCCTTCGCGCCCGCCGGAAGCTCGCCGGTGCGGACGGTGCCATGGAAAACGCCGCCGTGGCTGGACGTTTCCGTGATCTCCATCCTCACCTCGTCGCCGCTCGATGCGGTAAGCCGGATGCCGACCTTGTCCGGCGCGGGCGTGAGGTCGCGGTCGCCGTCCTTGACCTTCGCATAGACGAGGTTGCCGGGCTTCACCTGATCGCCGGGACGTGACGCGGCGTGCGGCAACGGCTCCTCATTCTCGTCCTCTTCCTCGATCTGCTGTTTCAGCGTGTCGGTGAACGACTCGTCTTCCTCATCCACGATCTCGCCGCTCGCGACTTCGAGAGAGGCGTCCGAGGCGATGCGTAGGCGGGTGTTTCCGAGAAATTCGAATTGGAACTGCTTCTTGAAATCCTCTGGGTAATCGACGATGATAATGTCGCCACCGGTGACCTGCAGGACGCCGTCGCCGGGTTTCGCCACGCCGAGTTCCGTGGGGATTTCGGAAAGGAAAATGCCTTTGCCCGCGCCGCCGCTGGAGAGGAAGGATTGCTCGACATCGTTGCCCGGCTCGGTGCGGACTTCGACCGGGATGCGCGTGTCGCCGCGGCTGATGCCGAGATCCGGATCCTGCACGACGATGGGCAGGGCGTTGCCGGGCGTCTGCCACTGCTTCGATTCCTGGCCGAGGCGGCCGACCGTGCGCAGCGTTTCCAATTGTGTGAGAAAGCGCTGCTCGATGCCATAGACCTCGGCGAGATTGTAGAGCGTCTCGTTGGCGAGTTCCGCATCGGGCGCGTTTTCCAACACGGAAAGGAAGATGCGGCGCGCGCCGTCGTTATCGTCCTGGCGGAGGGCGAGAACTCCTAACAGGAAGTTCGCGCGGATCGCGACCGCAGGCACCGGGTTTTCCGCGAGGTCGGTGAAAATTTCCGAGGCCTGGTCATACACTTTTTGCGCCATGTAGGTCTCGCCGATCCCAAACCTTGCTTCCTGCGCCTCCGGCTGATCCTTGTGGATGTTCAGCACGGTGGTGAACTCGGCCCGCGCGATATCGAACTGGCTGGCGCGCTGGTAATTCCGCGCGAGCAAAAGCTGGATGCGCGCCTTGTCGCGGGCATCGACGTTTTCCGCCTCGCCGAATTTCACCAGCCAGCCGCGCAGGATGTCCTCCGCCCGCGAATGATCCTCTGGCGTGCCCTGCGCGATGTGCGTTTCGGCGGCGAAAAGCAGTAGTTCGACGGGCAGGTCGGCGCGGTGCGTGTCGAACAAGGCCTTGTTTGCGTAGTAGGCCTCCTCGGCGAGTTCCGTCTCGCCGAGCCTGAGGTGGAGGACGATCTGGAGCAGCGGCGCGATGGGGCTATCGGCGGGGATGTCCGCGCTGAGGCTGCCCATTTTTCCGTAGGCCTTGCGGAGCAGCGTGCGGGCGTCTGCCATTTCCTTTTCGCCGACGGAGCGGATGGAATTGAGGAGGCCGTTGAGGATCGCTGCGGCGAGCGTGTAGTCCTCGCGTGCCATCGCGGCTTGGGCGAAAGGGTAGAGGCGTGTCCATGACTCGTGGTGGGCATCCGCCATCAGGATCAGCTTCTGGGTTTCTAACAGGCGGGCGAGATCGCGCTTTTCCGGGGAAATGAGCAGCATCCCGGCCTCGGCGCTGAGCCGTCCCATTTCGAGATCGCGGATCATGCGGAACACGCGGGCTTTCGCATCGTCCGGCATCTCCTTGGAGTTGCGCGCGGACTCCAGCCAACCCCGCGCCGGCCACTCGCCCATGCCGGATGATTGGAAAGGATTCTTGCCGTCGCGCTCATGTGAGGCGGTGAGGATTTTCTCCATCGCCGCGTAGTTGCCGGATTTGAAATCAAGGTTCGCGATCTCCGCCGCGTAAACGCCCTGATGATCCGTCGCCGCCTCGAAGCGTTTCATCAGGAAAGCCCGTGCCTCGGCGGGTGCCATCATACCCACCACTTTCAGCCCGCAGGAAACGGCATCGCGGTTCGACGCATCGAGATCCATGCGCGAGCGCCACCACGTGGCGGCCTCCGATTTCATGCCGAGCTCTGAAAGGATATCGCCGATGCGCGGTGAATGATAGAGAGGTGATTCGCTGATCTTCGATGACCCGGCGATCCACGGCAGCGCCTTGCGGATGATGCCCTCTTCCTTCGTTTCGCAGAGGCGCAGCCATGTGTCGGGATGCGATGTGGACGGGGGGAACGAAAGTACGTGCCGGGCGGCGGCGAGCTGGGCTTCCTTGGCTGTTAGAAAAGACGATTCGAGCCAGCGCTCCGCCGCTTCGAGATCCTTGGGGAACTCCTTGCATAGCGCCGCGTAGTGCTGGGCGGAAACCTCCTTGGAATTCCCGCCGAGATGGTGCCGAAAGACGTAAGCAAGCCGCGCGAGCAGGTGGCGGCGGATTTCAGGCGGCCATTGCTTTCCTAACAATTCCTTGCATGCCTGTCCCGATTTCCCGCCGTCCTCGCGGGTCTGCCGCCAGAGCTTCGGGACGGCATCGTTCTGGTAATCCCGTTTCGCGTTCTGCCACTCGCGGTTGCGCTCCTTGTCCGCCGGAGCCGGGTTCCATACCCGATCCTGGAAACCCGCGAGATGCGGGAAAGTCTTCGCGCTCGAAACCACCGCTTTCAGGTCTTCGCGGAACGCCTCGGCGGTCGGGGTGGAGTCGTAGAGAAATTTCACGATCTCCTCCGTGAAACCATCCTCGGCGGGGGATTCGGCGAGGAAACGGCGCGCCGCCTCTCTGGCTTTCGCGGTATCCTTCATGCGGTCGCGATAAACATCGAGCGCCAGCAGCGCGCGGAGTCTCGCGGCTCCGGCGGGGTTCTTCGCCAAGACATCGGTGAGTCCTTTCGCGGCGAGCGCATGGTTCTCGCCGCACCAGACGACGTAGTTGCGGGCGATGTCGCGGATGCTCGAATCGAGCGGCATCACATCCCCGGCGATCGCCAACGCGCGGGCCGTGTCACCGGCCTCGGCGGCGGCCTGTGCGGAGCGGGCGAGGGGATCGTAGCGGTCATCCTTGCGCGGATAGGCGGCGAGGTAACGGCGTGCCTCCGCCTCGATCTCCGCCGGGTTGGCTTTCGCGGCGAACATCGCCTCGATGAGAAAACGGTGGGCTTCGGAATCGCCTTCGCTGAGGGATTTGCGGAAAGAACCGACCGCGTTCGAATGCTGCCCGAGCTGGCTTTCGAAGCGGCCTTGCAGGAAGGCGATGCGCCGCGCGGAAATCGCGTCGATCTGCCCGCCGCGGCTGGTGATCGCCTTCGCGATGGGCAAGCCTTCCGCACCCTTTTCGCAACGCAGGGCGGATGTCATGCCCTGGATGGCGATACCTGTTAGAGCGGGGCCGGGAGGCAGCTTCGCGACCATTTCGGAAGCAAGCGCCGTGGCCTCTGCGTGGGATTCCGGCTTGTCCGTGGCGATCCAGGTTTTCAGGGCGCGGATGCCTTGCTCCGGCGATCCGCCGTTGCGCCAGATGGCGGCGCGCTGGGTGGCGGCGAGCGTCGCCCGGCCGGTGCGCTCGTAGGCGGTGGCGATCCGATCCCGCGCCTCGTTGGCGAGCGCGTGGGTCGGCAGGATTTCCAGAAACTGCCGGGCGGAAGTGATCACATCATCGTGCCGGGCGGTGGCGGCGTAGGCGTCGATCAGTTTCAGCGTCATCTCGGCGCGCTGCGGGTGATCCTGCTGCGCGCGCGCGAACTTCGATGCCGTGCGGATCAGGCCGAAGACCTGGCCGTCCTTCTCATAGATCCCGATGAGTTCCAGCATCAGCCCGGCACCGGCGGGCGAGGCCTCGGCGGTTTCCTTGAGGCGGGCTTCGAGCGCGGCGGTTTCCTCTGCGGGCGCGACCTTAACCAGCAGAGCGAATAACAGAAATAGCGGGATTTTTTTTAGGATTCTCATACTGGATGATGTCGTTTCTCTTCGTGTTTCCTTTCATAATAGTCGGCGGCTTCGACGAATTTCGCTTCCGCATTCTCGTCCCAGTTGATCGTCATGCCACTCACATGTGGAGGTTGCGGATGCGATCCCTGGCGTTTTCCATGACTTGATCGTGGGGGATAAGAATCGCGATGCCATCGTCAATGCTACGCGAGCGGCGCTGGATTTCCGACAGCCATTCTTCGCTCACATCTTCGCCGTCATCCAGGCTATCAAGTAGGCGACTTACCAGCCGGGAACGTTCCGGCAAGGGAAAGTGGAGGACTTCTTTCTCGAGATCTGCGTAGGTTTGAACCCGTGTATCCATAGGTGAAATGATGGCGTGAATGGCGTGATGTTCCAGTGTTTTCGCGGAGCGACAAGAAGTGGCTGCCTTCGGCTGCCAGATATTGAGCCAGATATTGGATGGGGATGCTTGGGTTGCCGGGCAGCCGGAGGCAGCCCCTCTATCTTACATTGGGCTCGGAGAGGGGAGTGCTCGGTCTGTTCGACCTCCGTAACCTGCTGGAGTATTTCCAGACCTTCTTCAAGGCTCGTTTCAAAGACCGGTTATTGTATGAAACGGGAGCCGAATACGTGAAGCTATTCCTCCCCTGGGACGTTGCGGATAAAATCAGCAAGCTCACCCGCCTCCATGCATACCCAGAACGCGAGCGCGGGGAGTGATTCGGGTCGGATCACGCCGGTGCCAGCGCGGGCTTGAGGATGTTCGCCGTGTCCATGCTGCCGCCCGCCGATCCCGCGCCCAGTAGCAAGTGGAACTTAACGATGAAAAGAGTCGGCTTCAATCCTTGATAAACATAGTGATTTCATTACTCTTCCCCCATGAGCACACTCGTCCTCAATCTTGATGATCGGCTGAAGCTGCGGCTTGACGCTCTGGCAGCGCGCAACCGCAAACCGCTGCCTGACTGGGCGACGGAGCAACTCAGCCGCCTTGCTGCCAATGCGGATGAGAGTCCGGCCGCCGCATACTCCCCGGATTGGATGGCTGCCTTCGGCTCCATCAGCGACCCATCGTTCGACGCTCCGGCTCGATCGTTTCCTCTGCCGGTGGAACCCCTTGATGCCGCATTGTAAATGGTTCGCTTTATCGACACGAATATCTTTGTCGCCTGCCTTCGTGGACGTGCCAACCATGTGCGGCATTGGAACACTACGTTGAGATACGCGCCACGCTGGAAAAGGGAGGTATTATGATCAGTCAGCCCGACCTCTGGATCGCCGCGATCACGAGGTCTGCTGGTGGTATCCTTGTTACGAACAATACCGACGAATTCTCTAGGGTTCCCGGGCTGCTCCTTGAGGACTGGCTGCAAATCTGAATCCGCGAATAGGGACAGCCGGAGGCAGCCCCTCCTTGGTTTTCAAAATCCTGCTTGGGTGAGTGCTTCGACGATCTTGTTCGCCTCGGGGGAAATCTCGCTTTCCGGGTAGTCGTCGATGAGCTGTTGGAACTTTTTCCGCGCCTCGGGTTTGCGGTCGAGTTTGTAGAGGCAGCGGCCGTAGTTGAAGAGGATCACATCCAGGAAATTCGCGTCCGGATGATCGGCGAGGACGTTCTCGAAGACATCCACGGCGCGCGCGCAGTCCTCAATTACCAATGAGTTGACGGTCGTGGAGTGATCTTATCGACTGTCATACAGATTTTATAAATTTTCCTTCCATTGTCTATGACTTAAGAGTCTAATGTCCTAGACTAACAACGCTGACCAAATGCCCAACTCACTTGCCCGTCTGAAAAGAATCTCCAAGCATTCTCCGCTGATCCAGCGGCAGGATGCTTTGGCGGCGGGGGTGAATACGAGTGCGCTAACCAGCCTGACACGAAAAGGATTTCTGATTCGTGTGGGGCATGGGCTGTATCAGTTGGCAGATGAGGAGGCTCCGAATTCCGAATTGGTGGAGGTTTCGCGGCGGCAGCCCAAGGGGGTGATTGTCTTGCTTAGCGCCCTCGCGTTTCACGGGATAGGATCACATCGCGCGAGCGAGATTTGGCTTCAGCTTCCCAATAATACTCCAACGCCGACCTTCCGATGGCCGCCTGTGCGTATTGTCCGTAGTCGTCTTGCCGTGGCTTTCACCGAAGGCGTCGAGACCCATCAGATTGGAGGTCAAAACGTGCGGATCACATCCGTGGATCGCACGATCGTGGATTGCTTCAAACATCGTAGCTTGGTCGGTCTTGAGGTGGCGTTGGAAGCACTTCGGGAAAGGATGACAAACCGGCAAGGCCAACGGCGCAGTCTGCGGGATCTTCATCACTACAGCCGGCTGATGCGGGTATCGCGTGTAATGCAACCATACATGGAGGCGATGCTGTGAAAAACGTCGCAGCATCGGTTCGTGCAAGGCTTTCCGATTTGGGACGGGCGGATGGTGTCGGCTTGGATTTCATGATCGAGCGCTTCGCCATAGGGCGTCTTCTCTTTCGTATCAGCAAGTGCCCTCATGCGGATCGTTTTATCCTCAAGGGAGCCCAACTGTTCACCATGTGGGAGCGGAATCCGCATCGACCTACCCGCGACATCGATTTCCTTGGTTACGGCGATCCCGCGCTGGAGCCAATGGAGGCTTTTTTTCGCGAGATTCTAGGAGTGCCTGCTGATCCAGAGGACGGGTTGATTTGGGGTGAACCCAGCGCAAGCGCCATTCGTGATGACCAGCGCTATGGCGGTATCCGGGTTTTGGTTCCGGTGTCGCTGGCTGGAGCGCGAGCCAGGATTCAAATCGATATCGGATTCGGGGATGCCGTAACTCCCGGCCCCGAGGAGCACATTTGGCACGAACTGCTCGGCTATCCTGCGGCGAAGCTCAGAACATATCCCCCGGAAACCGTGATTGCGGAGAAACTCGAAGCCGCCGTTCAGCTCGATATCGGTAACAGCCGGATGAAGGATTTCTATGATTTGGATTGGTTGGCTCGGCATAGGATTTTTGATTTTGAAACCCTTCAAAATGCCATCATCCGTACCTTCGAGAACCGCCAGACAGAGCTTCCATTGGAAGTGCCGTTCGCGTTGACGGAAGCGTTTTCTTCGGACGCAGGGAAGCAGATTCAATGGAACGCATTTCTCCGGAAAAATCGGTTGGAGGCGAGGCAGCTCGATCAGGTCATCGCACGCATCCGTGGTTTTCTTTTGCCCGTGTTCAGTCGGCATCCGAGTCACCGTTCGATAACCTGGCAACCCGACACCGGCTGGGTCGAGTCTTCAGAGAACGCATGATCAAAATCCTGCTTGGGTTAGGGCTTCGACGATCTTGTTCGCCTCGGGGGAAATCTCGCTTTCCGGGTAGTCGTCGATGAGCTGTTGGAATTTTTTCCGCGCCTCGGGTTTACGGTCGAGTTTGTAGAGGCAGCGGCCGTAGTTGAAGAGGATCACATCTAGGAAATTCGCGTCCGGATGATCGGCGAGGACGTTCTCGAAGACATCCACGGCGCGCGCGTAGTCCTCCTTCTGGTAGTAGAACGCGGCCATCTTCGCCACCGCGTCGCCGACCCGGCCGGAGTCGGGGAAATTCTCATAAACCTGCTGGTAGGCGGTGAAGGCGTTCTCGAAAAGCCTCGGTGCCTCGCCGCCCGTGGCTTTAAGCGCCATCGCCTCGTAGCAATCGCCGATCTGAAACTGCGCCTCGCCGCGCAGGGGGCTGTTGGGGATCTTGGCAACGCTCGCGTAGAGGTTGATCGCTCGCGTGAAATTCTCCCGCTTCCGCTCGACGTTCGCCTGCTGCAGCATCGCCTCATCGACGAACGCGCTGGAGGGAAACTCGGCGAGCAGCTTGCGGCTCATGCCGAGCGCTAGATCGAGCTGATCCATGGCGAAGTAGATGCGCCAGAGCTGCACGTAGGTTTCCTCCAGCAGCTTGCCGCCGATTTTTTGCGACTCTGCGAGGAGATCCTCACAGACATCGAGCGCCTCCGTGTATTTCAGGTCGGCCTTCGCGTTGAGGCCGAATTCCTTGTAATGGTTGCCGACCTCGGTGAGGGCGGAGGCTGTACGGAGCTGGGTTTTCAGGCGCAGATCGGCATCGGCGATGTCCGTTTGCGTGACCCGCATCTCGCCCAGGTTTCCCTCGATGATGCGCGCCTCGGCGGTGCGGACGAGCGTGCCTTCGGAAAGGTTGAGGTCGTCGCGGTAAACGAGGCGTAGGGTCTGGCCGGGCTCGCCGGTGAGCGCGTTTTCCTCCGTGCCGCTGAGCAACGGGATCGCGCTGCGGAAAACTCCTGCCTGCTCCGCCTCTTTCAGCGCGACCGTCACGCTGCGGAGCAGGAGCATGGGGTCGATCTGCGATTTCATGTCCTCGCCCTCGGGCCCTTCGGTAAGTTCGCCGCTGGCCACGCCGCTCGCGACCTCGTCATCGATCTCCTCGTCGGTCTTCTGCCGGAAAACCTGAACCACGGCCTCCAGCGAATCCGACCCGGCGCTGGTGTCGCGGTCGGCATCGGTCACCTGGAGATGGAGCGGTTTCCCGATCACCGCCGCCGGCAAGTCCTGCTGGAAGGAGCCGTCGGTGATGCGCGCGAAACCGTTGCCCACGACGCGCACTTCCCTGATGAGCTTCCGGTCGAAATCTTTCGAGGCGGTGTGCGCGTCCGTGTAGGTGATCGTGACGACATCGCCGCCACGGACTTCGAGGAGGCCGTTGTCCGGCGTAGCGGTTCCCGATTGGGTGGGGATGCTGCCAAGTGCCAGGCGCGGGTGGCGGCCGACGGGATCGCAGAGGACGGTTTCACTGTCGCCGCTTTTCGTGACGCAGGTGACTTTGATCTGAGTGCCCGGTTCGATGATGGCGAAATCCCGGTCGTCGAGTTTCACATAGAGCCGTTTCCCCGCCTCGGCCTTTTCCGATTTCGTGTCCTCGGAGGAAAGGGCGGTGCCGACCTTTTCCAAGGCCTCGATCGCGCGGCTGTAATGGCCGAGCTTGAAGTGGCCGAGGCCGATGTAGTGGTAGGCCTCATTGACCTCCGGCGCAGTGGGGAAACGCTCGATGACATCCCGCATGATGGTGAAACATTTCCCGTAATTCCCCGCCTCGTAAAAGCAGCGCCCGGTGCTGAGGACGGCGTGGGCACGGAGGGCGTCGTCCTCGTTCTCCTCGGCGGCCGCCGCTTCGTAATGCAGCCGCGCTTTGTCGAAATCCTTGGTCTCCTCTAACAGATGATCGGCGAGACGCAGGTGAGCCTCGAAGCGGATCGCGCTGCTCGGATAGCGCTCTATTACGGAT
>CAMCXJ010000055.1 GCA_945883455.1 Prosthecobacter debontii | reverse complement strand
CCGGAACTCGATGTCCTCCAAGCCATCGAACCCGACCTCCGCGCCGCCGACGGCCTCGAACTCGGCCCCGAACATCTGTCTGTCCTGCGGACGGTAAAAGCTGAAATGCTGAAAATCTGAGATGCTGAAATCTCATCCCCATTTCAGCTTCTCAGATTTTCAGTTTTTCAGCATTTACCATGAACTGGCTCATCAAATCCGAACCCGACGTCTTCTCCATCCACGACCTTGAAAAGGTCGAGCAGGAGCCTTGGTCCGGCGTGCGCAATTACCAAGCGCGGAACTACATGTGGCGGGATATGAAGGTCGGCGATCTCGCGCTTTTCTATCACTCGAACGCCAAGCCGCCCGGCATCGCGGGCGTGGCGAAGGTTGCCTCCGCCGCGTATCCGGATCCCACGCAGTTCGACGCGAAATCCGAGTATTTCGACCCCGCCGCCACGGAGGAAAAACCGCGCTGGTATCTCGTCGATTTCGAGCACGTCGCCACTTTCAAGGAACTCCTCCCGCTCGAGACGCTGAAGGCCGACAAGCTTCTCTCCGAAATGCTCGTCTGCCAGAAAGGCACGCGACTCTCCATCACGCCGGTGGAGAAAAAGCATTTTATCCGCGCGCTGAAAATAGCCGGATGCGTTACGCTTTGAAAAACAGTTTCGTCACTCCACCGCTGCGGCCGGAGGAGGCTCCGCCGTTGGCATCACGATCCTCGGCCTCGGCTGCCGCATGGGCGCCGGTTTGGCGCTGAGCGCATGGTCAAGGCCACGGCGCATGGCACAGACCTGCTTGCGCCAGCCTTCCGGTATGGTCGAAAGCTCGGGACGATCTCCAGCGATCCCTGCGTATTGCACCTTGCCATTTGTGTCCACGATGCGGACAAAATCACCGTCGTCTCTACGGATCACCTCTGCACTGCCGCGTGAATCCGTGACCACTGCTTTTCTTTCCTCAAGATCCATGATCCGTATCGCACCGTCGTCAGGGCGGATCACTGAATCCTCCAGCATGCGCCGGATCTCCTCGCCGTCACCTCCCTTGCCCTCGCCCAGCGTGACCTCGAGATCGAGCGATTCCCCTTCGCGGAAAACGGAAACCGTCACCTTGTCTCCGGGCGCGGCGAGCCGCAGAAGGGTCGCGAGCTGGCCCTCGTTCACGAGCATCTGTTCCCCCATCTTCCAGAGCAGGTCGTGCCTGCGGATCCCCGCCTTCTCCGCAGGGCCGCCCGCCGCGATTTCCTTGACAACGAAACCGATACCCGGCGGCAGCGCGGGAAGCTGAGTCGTCGTGACATCATCGGGCTTGGAAACGCTGAGTCCCAGCCATGCCTCGCCGACAGGTTGTTTCGCTACCACAACCGGCGCCGCATCCTGGGCGGAACCGACCGCGCCGCAAATCAACGCAAACGACAGGAGATGGATGGAAGTGCGCATTTCAGAAGGTGCTGACAGGCAGCAGAACCATTTCCCTGCGTGGCTCGGTGAGCGTGACCTCAATGCCGGTTTCCTCGTCGAGGATCCTGCTTTCCCCGACCACGCGGACACTCATTTTCCTCACCGCCGATCCACCGGCATCCACGAAAAGACCCTCGTCGAGCACGTTCTCCACGCGATCCAGTTCAGTGATCACGACCATCCCGTTATCCTCCGCGATGCCGGCCAGCGGCGCGGTTTCCCGATGGCCGGAGGGAATCGCAAGCACACCGATGGTCACCGCCGCCGCGATACCGCCGAGCCATTTCGCCCAGCGCGGAAAACCATGGCGGATCACCCCGGCATCGCCCGACAGCACCTCTACGCTACCCGACAGCTCATCGAGCTGCGCCTCCATGCCCGCCTGCGCGGTTTCGCTCAGCGCGGCGGGCATCAGCCGCCGCAGCGCCTTTTCCATCGCGTCGTATCGAACGGCCTCACGCATGACGTTCCTCCCTCATCTGTTTGAGATCCTGCGTCAGTTGCTCCAGCGCGTAGCGGTAGCGGGATGCCGCCGTGTTCGGGGAAATTGCGAGCACCTCGGAAATCTGCGCGAAGGTCAGCCCGCCCCAGGTTTTCATCACGATCACCTCGCGAAGCTTGTCGCTGAGGTTCTGCACGGCGTCGCGCAGCCGCACGGAATCCTCGTCATCCTCCATCATGGGATCGAGCCAGACGTCCTGGAAATCGTTGAGATAGACGATGGCCTCCTCGCGCTTCCTGCGGCGCTTCTCGGAGCGGTGCAGCATCAGCCCGGCGAAGCGGATGGTGGAGAAAACAAGCGGCAGATCCGGCGGCTTGCCACCCCGGTTTTCCTCCTGCTGGTAATGCCACATTTTCAGCACCGCCTCCTGCACCAAGTCCTCCGCATCCTCACGTGTCTTCCCCCAGCCTCGGGCAAACAACAGCAGCCGCGGGCCGTTTTCGGCCAGCCATCGCTTCCATGCATCCGAGAGATTTCCCATATCTTCGAGTTAGAATGCACTCAATCCACCAATTTGTCTCTCCGAAATTCCTATCTTGCCCCCTCCCCGAAAAACGTCCATTTTCCGTCCGACGCCGGGGTGGCGGAATTGGTAGACGCGCTTGACTTAGGATCAAGTGAGCTAGCTTGTGCAGGTTCGAGTCCTGTCCCCGGTATCTTTTTTTTCACCGAAATGATTAACGAACTCACCTCACGCCTCATCGCCATCGGACTCAGCGAGGAAATGGCCGCCAAGGCCATTGAAACCGTGGCTGATTTCGCAAAATCAAAGCTGCCGGAGCAATTCCACTCCACCTTGGACGACGTGCTGGCCGGCAACACCCCCGATCTCGGCGGACTGGGCGGTCTCCTCGGCGGGCTCAAGGGCCTGTTCGATGGGATATAGGAAGAGGCGGCGGCACCAGGCTTGAAAGATCCGGCGCGACCCGCTGTCTTTCTCCCCATGACCCGCCGCACCCTGCTCCTCCTCCTCGCCTTCGCGTCCGCTTCTTTCGCGAATGAATCCTCTGCGCTCCCTCCCGAGCTTTCGGACTATCAACTCACGCCCGCACCCAAGCCGTCGGTAACCCTCAAAAAGGGCGACCGCCTCGCGATCTGCGGCGACTCGATCACCGAGCAGAAAATGTATCCGGTGCTCATCGAGACCTACCTCACCGCCTGCCTCCCGGAGCTGGGCGTGACCTGCCGCCAATACGGCTGGAGCGGCGAGCAGGCGGGCGGATTCCTCGCGCGGATGGACAACGACGTCCTCCGCTTCAAGCCCACCGTCGCCACCTCCTGCTACGGCATGAACGATTTCCGCTACGTCCCCTTCGTTGAGGCGATCGCCGCAGAATACCGCAAAAAACAGACCGAGATCGCCCGCAAATTCAAGCAGGCCGGCGCCCGCTACGTGATCGGCTCCTCGGGCATCATCGATTCGGTGCCGCATTGGGTGAAAACCGCCAAAGGCACGAAAAAGGATCTGAACCTCTCGCTCTCGAAGTTCCGCAACATCGCCCTCAGTGTCGCCGTCGCGGAGAAGGTCGGCTTCGCGGATGTCTACCGCCCCATGCTGGTCACCGATTTCAACGCGAAAAAAACCTTCGGCGAAACCTTCCAGGTCAGCGGCAAGGACGGCGTCCATCCAGGCTGGGCCGGCCAGGCGATCATGGCCTACGCCTTTCTC
This sequence comes from Prosthecobacter debontii, assembly GCA_945883455.1. GTDB lineage: Bacteria > Verrucomicrobiota > Verrucomicrobiia > Verrucomicrobiales > Akkermansiaceae > Luteolibacter. The sequence continues at coordinate 8,358 of CAMCXJ010000055.1, read as the reverse complement.
AAGGCCCTGGGAATCGATGGCGAACTCGGCACCATCACCCTCAACGACTCCGACGGCACCGCCTCCGCCACAGGCGGCCATGAAATCGTTTCTGCCGCGGACAGCAAGATCACCGTCCTCAGCAAGCGGCTCCCCTTCGCACCGGGTTCCGGAGCCACCGACAACGACGCCTCCCTCCGCGCCGGCATGGCCCTTGTCCCTTTCGACCAGGAGCTGAACCGCTTCATCCTGATACTCACCAACCCGAAATCCGCCTCCTACAAGGTCACATGGGGCGCTGCCGCAAAAACTTTCACCGCGGACCAACTCAAGTCCGGCGTCTCTCTCGCAGCGGAATTCCACGACAACCCGCTGGTCGCGCCTTTCAAGGAAATCCAAGCGGCTGTCCTGGCGAAACAAGCCTACGAGACCAAGCAGATCAAAGGCATGATCCACGGCAAGGAAGGCAAGGCCGACATGGAGGGCACCTTCGCGAAAACCGAAGAGGAACGCGCGAAACTCGTCGAGAAACTCGCGGCAACCGTCCGCCCGGTGGAGCACGTCATTTCCATCGAGCCGAACTGATCCGCACCCTTGACCCCGGCCGCATCCACGGCTCAAATTCCACCCACGATGAAACTTACCCGTCTATCCGCCCTGGCGCTTTCCCTTTGCGCCGCCGCCTCCGCCAAGGAACCCGTGATCACCAAGGAAACCCGCGAAGAGAACGGCCAGAAGGCGGAATACATGTTCATCGACGGCATCAAGGTCCATGAGGAGGATCCCGCGAAACAGCCGCAGCCGGAAGTCGTCGCTCCGAAACCTTACGACGCAGCAGCCGCGAAAGCTCCCGAAGGCGCGACCGTCCTTTTCGATGGCACCGAAACGACAATTGGAAACTGGTCGAGCATGAATGGCGAGCCCACGAAATGGAAACTTGTGGACGGCGCTATGGAATCCGTGCGCGGAGCCGGATACATCCGCACCAAGCAGGAATTCGGCTCCTGCCGCCTGCACATCGAGTTCGCCTCCCCAGCCAAACCCGAGGGCTCCGGCCAAGGCCGCGGCAACAGCGGCGTTTTCCTCATGGGGCAATACGAAGTCCAGGTGCTCGATAGCTACGAAAACAAGACCTACCCCGACGGCCAATGCGGCGCGCTCTACGGCCGCAATAAACCGCTCGTGAACGCCAGCCGCCCACCCGGCGAGTGGCAGACCTACGACATCACCTTCACCCGCCCGCTCTTCGACGAGGCCGGAAAGGTCACCCGCAAGGCGCGTTTCACCGTCATCCACAACGGCCACGTGATCCACGACGATGTGGAGCTCTCCGGCGGAACCGGTTGGAACGGCCCCCACGCCGCCACGGAATACGCGAAACACGCCGACAAAGGCCCCATTTCCCTCCAAGATCACGGCAACCCCGTCCGTTTCCGGAATATCTGGATCCAAGAGATCAAGGAATAAGCTTCAGGGAAGACCGACAGCTGCCTGCCATCCATAGCTTCAGCGAAGAATGGAGGCGGAGGTGGGAATCGAACCCACGAATGACGGTTTTGCAAACCATTGCCTTACCACTTGGCTACTCCGCCGTTGTCCTGCAACGGGAGGCGATTGATTACGCGTTCGCCCCCCGCCTGTCAATCCCTGGATTTCCCCGAAAAATTTCCCGAAGCCGTAGTTCCGCTGGCGGCGGGGCGTTTCCCGCCTAGTCTGCCGCGTGCCGAAAAAGACGCAGAAAGAGAGCAAGCCCCCCGTCATCGCCCTCCGTGGTTGCCGCCAGCACAACCTCCGAGGCTTCGACCTCGATATCCCGCTCGGGAAACTCACCGTCGTCACCGGCCCTTCCGGTTCCGGGAAATCCTCGCTCGCCTTCCACACCCTCTACGCCGAAGGCCAGCGCCGCTACGTGGAAACCTTTTCCCCCTACGTCCGGCAATTCTTCGACCGAATGGACAAGCCGCTCGTCGATTCCATCGAGGGCATCCCGCCTGCCATCGCCATCGAGCAGAAAAACCACGTCCGCACCACCCGATCGACCGTCGGCACGCTCACCGAGATCAACGATTACCTGAAACTCCTCTTCGCCCGCCTCGCCATCGGATACGACCCCCACACCGGCGACACGATCCAGCCGGACTCCCCTGAATCCGCCGCCGCCTGGGCCTCTGAAAACCTGCAGGGCGAGGACATCCTCATCACCTTCCCCATCCCCGTCCCGCCCGGCGCCGACCCCGCCGAGCTTTTTCCTTTCCTCAACTCACAGGGCTACCTCCGCGTCCTCATCAACGGCAAAACACTCCGCACCGACGAAACCCCGCCCGCGAAAATACCGCCAGCGCTTTCCGTCATCCAGGATCGCCTCAAGGCTCTTCCGGAAATCACCTCCCGCCTGCTCGAAGCCCTCGAAGCCGCCTTCCGCCTCGGGAAAGGGCATGCCTCCGTCATCCATCCGAAGCGTTCGCAGACCTTCTCCACGACCTGGACGAACCCGAAGACCGGCTTCACCCTCCGCGCCCCGACCCCCGCCCTTTTCTCCTTCAACTCCCCCGTCGGAGCCTGCCCGAAATGCCGCGGCTTTGGTCGTGTCATCGGCATCGATCTGGAAAAATCCGTCCCCGATCCCACACTCTCCATCAAACAGGGAGCCATCAAACCCTTCCAGGGCGACCGCGGCGAGGAATGCCAGCGCGACCTCATCCGCAACTGCCGTGAGCGCGGCATCGACATCAACGACCCGTGGGAGGATCTCGACGAAGACACCCGCGACTGGATCTACTACGGAGACCGTAGAACAACAAGCCCGGAGGATCTGGAGGATCTCTGGCAATCCGGCGGCTGGTACGGCGTGAAAGGTTTCTTCGATTGGTTGGAAACGAAAGCCTACAAGATGCACGTCCGTGTCTTCCTTTCCCGCTACCGCTCCTACACCACCTGCGACGCCTGCCGCGGCAAACGCCTCCAACCCGAAGCCCTTTGCTTCAAGATCGAAGGTAAAAACCTCCCCGACATCTGGGCCATGTCCATCGCAGAACTCCTCCCCTTCTTCCAAGATCAACAATCAACAATCATCAATCGGCAATCATCAATCTCTTCCGACTCCACCCTAAAACTAGTCCTAACAGAAATCGTTTCCCGCCTCTTCTACCTCGAACAAGTGGGGTTGGGCTACCTCACCCTCGACCGCCAGACCCGCACCCTTTCAGGCGGCGAAGTCGAGCGCGTCAACCTCACCACCTGCCTCGGCGCGTCCCTCACCGGCACGCTCTTCGTCCTCGACGAACCCACCGTCGGCCTCCACCCCCGCGACATCGACCGCCTAGTCGGCGTCATGCATGGCCTCCGCGACAAGGGAAATACGTTGGTCGTAGTAGAACACGAGCAGACCGTCATGCAAGCCGCCGACAACCTCATCGATATCGGCCCCGGCGCCGGCCAGCACGGCGGGAACATCATCTTCCACGGCGACGCCAAATCAACAATCATCAATCATCAATCATCAATCGAAAATCCATCTTCACCCGGCACTTTACCTTGGCTTACCGGCGAAAAATCCATCCCCGTCCCGAAAACCCGCCGCAAGCCCGGCAAGGCCAAGCTCACCGTAAAAGGCGCATCCCGCCACAACATCCGCAAGCTCGATGCCGAGATCCCGCTCGGCCTTTTCGTCTGCCTCACCGGCGTTTCCGGATCGGGGAAATCCACCTTCGCCCACGAGATCCTTTATCTTAACATCGCCCGCAAGCTAGGCATCGAGACCGACGGCGACCCCGCGCCCGTCAAGGAAATACTAGGAACCCAGTATCTCAGCGGAGTCGAGCTGGTGGATCAGACCGCCGTAGCCCGCACCCCGCGCTCCACGCCCGCCGTTTTTCTCGGTGCCTTTGATCCCATCCGCCAGCTTTTCTGCGAGACGGATTCCGCGAAATCCTCCGGACTCAAGCCGGGTTTTTTCTCCTTCAACTCCGGCGAAGGCCGCTGCGACCGTTGCGCCGGGAACGGTTACGAAAAGGTCGAGATGCAGTTCCTTTCGGATCTCTACGTCACCTGCCCAGACTGCGAGGGTAGGCGCTACAAACCGTCCACGCTGGAATTCCTCTACCGCGGCAAATCCATCCACGGCATCCTCGAATTCACCGTCACCGAAGCCATCGGATTCTACGGAAACACCGATGGCGCACCGCCCTCCCACGCGAAGCGCCACCAGCAGATCATCCACATCCTCTCCCCGCTTGTGGAGGTCGGCCTCGGCTACCTCAAGCTCGGCCAAGCCCTCAACACCCTCTCCGGCGGCGAATCCCAGCGCCTGAAACTCTGCCAGCTCCTCGCAGTGGCTGGGACTTGCCTTCCCAGTCCGTCGAAAGGACATCCTGTCCCTTCAAAACTCCTCATCCTCGACGAGCCCACCACCGGCCTGCATTTCTCCGACATCGAGAACCTCCTCTCCGTCTTCCGCAAACTCGTCGATTCCGGCCACTCCCTCCTCGTCATCGAGCACAACCTCGACGTCATCAAATCCGCCGACTGGATCCTCGACCTCGGCCCCGAAGCCGGCCAACACGGCGGCCAACTCGTAGCCCAAGGCACCCCCGAACAAATCGCCAAAACCAACACCCCCTCCGCCCACTACCTCCGCGAAGTCCTCGGAAATTCAAAGCGCGGCAAAAGCACAAGCGCGAAGCCCACCAATAACAAAGAACCAATAACCAATAACCTCATCTCTCTAGTCGGCGCCCGCCACCACAACCTGAAAAACATCTCCGTCGAGATCCCGCGCGACCAGCTTGTCGTGATCTCCGGCCTCTCCGGCTCCGGGAAATCCACCCTCGCCTTCGATATCCTTTTCGCCGAAGGCCAGCGTCGTTTCCTCGACTCCATGTCCGCCTACGCCCGCCAGTTCGCGGAGCAGCTTGAGAAACCCGAAATCGACAGCCTCCAGGGCTTGCCGCCCACCGTGGCCATTGAGCAGCGCGTCTCGCAGGGCGGCGGCAAATCCACCGTCGCCACCGTCACCGAGCTATGGAATTTCATTCGACTCCTCTACGCGAAGCTGGGTACCATCTATTGCCCCGATTGCCAGGTGCCCGTGGAGAAACAATCCATCGCCGCCATCGAGAACACGATACAAGCGGAGTTGAAAAAAGGTTCCGTAAAAATCCTCGCCCCCCTCATCCGCGGAAAAAAAGGCTACCACACCGAGATCGCACAGTGGGCGATCAAACACGGATTTACCACGCTTCTAGTAGATAAGCAGTTCAAGCAAGCCGAGGACTTCACCCGCCTCGAACGATTCGTCGAGCATGACATCGATGTCGTCGTTGCCGAAGTGCCGAGTGATCAGTCATCAGTGATCGGTGGAAGAAAAGCGAAGCGCGCAGCCTCTTCACCGATCACGGATCACCCGGCACTCGGCACCCAACTCTCCCGCGCTCTCGATATCGGAAAAGGACTCATCAAGCTCTTCACCGCCGACAAAAAATTCATCCTCCTCTCCACCAGTTCCAGCTGCCCGTCCTGCAACCGCTCCTTCGAGGAACTCGACCCGCGCCTCTTCTCCTTCAACTCCCCCCACGGCTGGTGCGGCACCTGCCGCGGCCACGGGAAAATCCCCAAGCGCCGCCAATATCTCGACACCTCCCGCTTCGATTCCGTCCTCGAGGCCGAGATGGACGCCGACCGCGCCATCGACCGCATGGACAACGAAGAACTCATCGACTGCCCCGCCTGCCAAGGCTCCCGCCTAAACCCCGTCGGCGCGGCCGTAAGGCTGTGCAACAGTGGCTGGGACTTGAAGTCCCAGTCCGTCGTGGGGACATCCTGTCCCCACAACTCCATCGCCGCCCTCGCCCGCCTTTCCATCAACGAAGCCGGCATCCATTTCCAAAAACTGAAATTCCCTGCCGAGCGCGAAAAACTCATCGCCCGCGACATCCTCCCAGAGATCGCCCAACGCCTCAGTTTCCTCCAAGAAGTCGGCCTCGGCTACCTCCACCTAAACCGCTCCGGCAACACCCTTTCCGGCGGGGAATCCCAGCGCATCCGTCTCGCCGCCCAACTCGGCTCCAACCTGCGCGGCGTGCTCTACGTCCTCGATGAGCCAACCATCGGCCTCCACCCCCGCGACAACGCCGCTTTGTTGAAAACCCTCATCGCCCTGCGCGACCAAGGCAACTCCCTCATCATCGTGGAGCACGACGAGGACACGATCGCGGCAGCCGATCACCTAATCGATCTCGGACCGGGGGCGGGACGACTTGGCGGTGAGATCGTCTATGAAGGAAAGCCTCCCGAAATCAACAATCGAAAATCAACAATCATCAATCAGCATTCCCCCACTTACCGCGCCCTCACAAACCCCATCATCCACCCCACCCGAGGCTCCCGCCGCCCCGTCAACAAAACGCACCCCTTCCTAAAAATCACCGGCTGCCACGCGAACAACCTCAAGCACATCGACGCCGTGATCCCCCTCGGCCGCCTCACGGTTCTAACAGGAATTTCCGGCTCCGGAAAATCCACGCTGATGCATCAATGCGTGGCGGCGATCTTCGGTCGCCGCCCGGGAGCGAAGCAACCCTTCAAAAAATCCACCGGCGAAAAATCCATCAAAGCTTGCTACGAAGTCGATCAATCCCCCATCGGCAAAACCTCCCGCTCCTGCCCGGCGACGTATGTGAAAGTCTTCGACCACATCCGCGCCCTCTTCGCCCAGCTTCCCGAGGCGCGCATGCGCGGCTTCGATGCCTCGCGTTTCTCCTTCAATACCGAGGGCGGCCGCTGCCCCGATTGCAAAGGCAACGGCCGCATCAGGCTGGAGATGGATTTCCTCCCCTCGACATGGGTTCATTGCGAGGAATGCAACGGCCAGCGCTATAACCCCGCCACCCTCGAAGTAAATTTCCGCGAGAAAAACATCGGCCAAGTCCTCACCATGACCATCGACGAGGCGTCCGCTTTCTTCGAATCCCAGCCCCGCATTTCCCACCCACTGAAACTCATGGCCGACACCGGCCTCGGCTACCTCCAGCTCGGCCAAGCCTCGCCCACCCTCTCCGGCGGCGAAGCCCAACGCATCAAACTCGTCTCCGAGTTAATCAAAGGAAGGGGCGCGAAAGCGCAAATGACCAATCGCCAATTTCAAATCTCCAATCTCTATTTAATCGAAGAACCCACCGTCGGCCTCCACCTAGAGGACGTGAAACGCCTCATCGATATCCTCCACCGCCTCGTAGATGAAGGCCACACCGTCGTCGTCATCGAACACCACATGGCCGTCGCCGCCGAGGCGGATTGGATCCTCGACATTGGCCCGGAGGCTGGTGAGGACGGTGGGGAAATCGTCGCGCAGGGCACGCCGGAGAAAGTCGCGGTATCGAAGGCTTCGAGGACGGCTCCTTTCCTGAAGACGGCGTTGGCCGTGAGTTCCCAAACCTGATGTGATGTAGGCTTGGGGAAGAATTGAACCGCGAAGGCGCGAAGACGCAAAGGATTGTGGTAAAAGGGGGAACCGCCAAGACGCCAAGTGCACCAAGGAAGATGGGGGCTGGGAGCGCGGGTTTTTAACCCGCTTTCTAACGCTTAAACCCAACGAATGATTTTTCTAACAGGAATTCCCGTGGAATCGGAGTGCCAGATAGCGGCTTGCACAGCCGCGCTCCCTATTCCGGGTATCGGATGTCGGGGGCTTTGCCTTTCCAGATGGGGTGTTTCGGGGACAGCAGGTTGATGCCTTTGTCGTCGTAGATATGGCCGTCCTTGTGGATGTCGTAGGTGCGGACGGAGTTGTCGATGTGGAGGACGATGGCCTTGCCTTCGAAGGGCTTGGGATCGAACTTGGTGGTGCCGGGGATGAGGGGGGTGAGGACGACCACGCGGGCGGGGTCTCCTGCGGTGGTGAGGCCGGCGATGTAGCCGAAGCCAACCTCGCCTTGTTTGAGAAGTTCACCCGGCAAGATATTTCCATCGGGCTTCCTCGTGCCTTTGATCTCCGCGTAAAATATTTGCTCCGATTCGATTATATTTGCGGCGAAGAATTGGCGGAAAAGGGTGTTGGAGGATTTTCCGGAAAGATCATGTCCGTGGCCGGGGTTTGTTTCCGTTACGTCTTTGGCGGTCTTATCATTGGGAAAGGCTCCGTATTCGGTTTCGAATTCGAAGAGGACCATGCCGATTTGGCGGGCTTTGTTCCATTCATCCTTTCCAGGGTGTGGGCCGCGCGTACGACTCATCATTGGCGCCAGCACCAGCCCTATGCCAAATATGCAACTTGCAATGATTGCGCGATAGAACACCGGCTTGAACCATTTCGGCTGGCGGTTGAGGAGCTTGGGGTTGGGTGGGAGGTCTGGCTCTTTGGTGTCCATGGGTTTGGATTTTCTG
>CAMCXJ010000054.1 GCA_945883455.1 Prosthecobacter debontii | reverse complement strand
GCCGGTCTTCGGCGAGGGCGCCAAAGACGACACGCGAGGGCGCGTGTGCTCCCCTTGGTGCCTCCGGCACAGCCACGCGTAGGCCTGCTCTTCGACGAGCGAGGCTTGATCGGGTGCTGTGGCTGCGATGGTCATGCGAGGGGTGCTATTTGTTCCGGTGGAGTTCGGGGCGGTTGGGCTGCGGGAGGTTTTCGAGTTGGGGGGCGGTGTCGCCGAGGAAGTCTCTTAAGGCGGGGAGCTGGGCATCCGGGTTGGCGACAAGGGCGGGGTAGTCGATTTCGAGGAGTTCGACGTTTTTCCGCTGGCGGAGCTGGGCGAGGGTTTGGTCGAGGTGGGTCTGCTGGGTCTGGATGAGGTGATCTTTTTCGGAGCGGGGTTTTTTGCCGTTGCGGGCGAGCATGGCCCATTGGGAATCGACGATTTCGGAGATCGGGCGCTTCATGAAGAGGATGCGGTAGCGGTGCTTGGGCGGCAGCTGGGGGAGAAGGGCGGAGATGACTTTGATGACTTTTCCCTTGGCTTGCTCGATGAGGCGGGGGTTCTTGCGGAGGGATTTGATGTCTTCCCATTCGAAGTAGCCCTGGAGGTTGTCTTCGTCGGCAGGGCGTTTGCCATCGGTCATGGCTTCCATGCCGGCGGCGGTGAGCATCTGCATCATGAGGGAGGTGCCGGAGCGCGGGAGGCCAGAGACGATGGTGAAGGTGGAGGGCTCGATGGCGTCTTCCTCTGCCTGCTTGCGGGCGGTTTCCTCGCGCTGCCGTTGGCGCTCGGCGTGGCGGGTCTTGGCACGGGCGGCGATGCCGCTGCGGAGGGATTCGAGTTTTTTCCGGGACTCGGCGGCTTGTTCGGCTTTGAGGTGGATGGCGTAGGCTTCGGCACCGTTGGCTTTGTCATTTTCCCCGAGGGCGCGGTAAACCTGAACGAGCGCCTGGGTGGATGGGGTGTGATCTTTGTTAAGGCGGAGGGCGTTGAGGAGGGTGTGCTCGGCTTCGCGGAGCTGGTTTTGCTGGAGAAGGGCTTGGCCGAGGATGGCGTGGGCGCGGAAGTCGCCGAAGTGGAGCGCGATGGCCTCCAGCGCGAGATCGGCGGCGGCGGGGGCGTTTTGCAGGTGGTGCAGGGCGTGGCGGGCGCGGGTGATACGGGCTTGGTAGTTGTCGGGATCGAGCTGCTGGAGATTTTCCGCGCAGGAGAGGGCTTCGTCCCATTTCGCGAGAGCGGTGTAGGAACGGCAGAGGATGGTGAGGATCTGGGGATGGTCGGGGTTTTGATCGCGGATGGTGGTGGCGAGGTCGAGCGCCTGTTGGTGGTCGCCTTTTTCGAGGGCGATGGAGGCCTGGAGGAGTTGGGCGGAGGCGTTGTTGCCGAAGGTTTCTAGGCAGATGGCGAGGGTTTCCTCGGCTTCGTCGGCGAGGCCGAGGTGGAGCTGGGTGCGGGCGAGGGTCTGGGCGTAGTCGGTGCGCTCGGGGTTGGCGTGGAAGCAGTCTTCGAGGAGGGAGAGGGCTCCATCATATTTCCCGGAGTAGAGGTAGGCGCGGGCGAGGTTCCACTTGTTCTCGCGGTTCGTCTCGGCGGCGGCTTCGGTGGGGTCGGAGGAGACTTCGTCGATGTAGCCGAGATCGACGAATTGCTGGAGAAGGGCGGCGCTTTCTTCTGACGTGAGGGAGCCGCGTTTTTGGCTGGGGCCAGCGGGATCTTCCCAGGTGGGGATGGTGGCGATGGGGCGGTCTGCGGCGAAGAGTTCCTTGAGGACGCGGCCTTCCATGTCGTCGCCGATGGGGTGGCCGAAGGCGTGGAGGATGGTGGGGGTGATATCGAGCAGGCGGGCGCCGTAGATGGGCTCGGTGGTTTTCTTGATGCCGGGGCCTTTGGCGAGGAGGACGCCTTGCTCGCGGTGCCAAACGGTGATGCCGGCGGGGACGCGCGGGGTGAACTTGGGGCGCAGGTGGTCGGAGTGGAAGCCGTGGTCGGAGACGAGGATGACCGTGGTGTCCGGGCCGGCCATTTTCAGGAGGACTTGGAGCATCATGTCGTGGGCGCGGTAGGTGCTTTTGACGACGTGCTGGTAAATTTCAAAATCCTCATCGGGGATGCCTGCCATCTGGGGCGGATGGTAGTGCATGAAGTGGTGAGAGATTTCATCGATGGCGCGGAAGTAGATGGCCATGAAGTCCCAGTCGGGATCCGTCTGCATCAAGTGGGTGGCGGCGGACTGGACGGAGTAGGCCTCGGCCATGTGCTCGCGGAGGGGGGTTAGGCGTTTGTCGCTGGCTTGGTCGATGAGGTGGCCTTTGGGGAGGAAGGGCTGGAGGATTTCCCCGTCGATCTCGTGGGGGGAAACGCGGAGTTCGTTCATGGTTTCCGCGAGATCCTCGGGCCAGTAGGTGCCGGGCATGGGCGGGGGGAAATCGGCGGGGTCGGTGTCCGGGGCGACGCCTTTGACGTGGGCGAACATGTTGGAGACCATTTTGCCGTTGAGGTTTTGCTCGCCTTGGGTGGCGAACCAGCTGACGACGTGGGAGCGCAGGCCTTTTTCGCCGAGCATTTCCCAGATCGTCTTGCACTGGCGGGTGGCGGCGGAGACGGGGACGACCTGGCCGGAAATGGGGTCAACTTCGGTGAAGCCGGGGACTTGGTGATGGTAGGCCATTTTCCCGGTGGCAATGGAACTCCAGAGCATGGGTGAGAGCTGCGGCTCGAGGGTGGAGAGATTGCCGTGGATGCCGCCATCCATGAGCGAACGAATGCCGTCCATGCCGCCTTCGGCGAGGAGGTGGTTGATGATTTTCCAATCGGCGGAGTCCCAGCCGATGAGGAGGACTTTGCGAGAGTTGGCGGCGGCGGTTGACGGAATGCCATTTGTTGCCGATGGAGAGGCCTGAGGATGGATCATGGCATGGTTCTTCGAAATCAAGCCTATCGTGGGTGTCCGTGGCAGCGGGGGCAAGAATGCTGGCGGGGTAATTTCGGGGTAATGGGGCGACCAAACGCGGCCGCCGAACGGAGGCGAAATCGGCGGCATCCTGGGCGCGCTGACGTCCCCGTCGGCATGGCGAATGGGAGGCCAACGAAAAGCCGTGAACGACCCATCGTTGTCACCTCATTCACCCACAAGCATTTATCTGTTACCTTGTAACGCCTTCATACATTAAACGAATTCCGTTGCCGAAACTTTAATTTCACCCATCATTGAAAACGTATGACAACATCACTTCTGTCTCCTAAATACCAAGTCGTTATCCCAAAGGAAATTCGTAAAGCGCTCGACCTCAAGCCTGGCCAGCGCCTCAACGTGATTGAAAAAGACGGCCACATCGAACTCCGGCCCATCCTCACTCCCGAGCAACTCATCGGATACTTGAAAGAAGATCAACCTCTTGAATTCGAGCGAGATACGGATCGCGAATTCTAAACCAGATCCCTCATCCTACCGCCCATGAATCCCGATATTCTTGATTCCAGCGCTTGGCTCGAATGCCTTGAAGATGGCCCCAACACCATTCACTTCGGCCCCATTCTCCTCAAGCTGCCCGATCTCATCGTCCCCAGCATCGTCCTCACGGAAGTCCGCAAAGTCACCCTCAAGCAACGCACAGTGGCGAAAGCCGACGAAGTGACCCAGTCCATGCTCTCGGGCATCGTCATCCCCATCGACGAGGCCATCGCCATCGCCGCTGCCGATCTGTTCATCAAACACAAGCTGCCCCTCGCCGATTCCCTCATCTACGCCGTCACCCTCGCTCACAACGCCACTCTTTGGACTCAGGACGACGACTTCGAAGGCCTCCCCAACGTCCGCTACTTCCCGAAAATCAAACTCTGAACACAATCATTTATCTGTCACCTTGTAACGCAGTCCAAGTTTCAAGGGAACACCACCCCCCTTTTCCCCACCCTCCAATCTTCGCCAAGGCTACGACAGGCAGGCCGGTCCGGCCACAGGCTCTTCAACGGCCTTCCCGCAAAAAGCAAATTCCTTGGCGCCAGCCAGGATTGTGCGTTTAGGCGCGTTTCACTTGTGCTTCAGGGTTCAGATTCGGCATTGAGAGGTTGGCTAATCGAAGGAATGTCAACTTCACACGGGGACCAAATGGATAATGCCAGCTCTCGGGATGGAATCTGACCACATTCCTAGCCCTTGTCATTGAACCTTTGCGTCAATCTTATGAACTTTTGCGTCAATCTTCAGTGCCTTATTAGAGGATGAGCTGTCCTGATGAAGGGGCGATGTACAGCCTGCCATCCCAGAGACGCCAGAGACGCCGCTATACGACGGCAAGCGCGACAAGGCGCGGAAGACTTTGAAACGCATAGAGCGGGATATTCAACACCCGGCCATCGAGTTTCAGGTTACGGAGCGATGTCCGGAGGGCCAATGAGGGCTCGTATTTCCCAAGATAGAATGCCAGACTCTTGGCGCGAACATTCGTTCCGGATTTGGCTTCGATCGGTAATATCCGCGAGCCGTGCTGAAGCAGGAAATCCACTTCGGCATCGCGGCCCACGTTCTTCCAATAGTGAAGCTGCCCATCCGTCATGACCGCCAGATGCTGCGCGACATGGTTTTCGACAAAGGCTCCCTGATATTCCGTGAGGATCGACAGATCGCTTTGCACGGCATCGGGCGGCACCCGTGCAAGAGCGCCCAGAAGGCCTACATCGCACGCATACACTTTGAAGCTGGATCCGTCTGCATGGGCTTTGAGAGGAATCCTAGGCGTGGCCACAAGCGAGCAACAATGGATCAAGCCCGCGTTGACTAGCCAGGTCAGGGCGTTTTCATATCCGCGCGCGCGTGCTCCTTCCTTGGCCAGCGAAAACAAAAACTTCTTGTTTTCACGGGCGAGTTGGGATGGCAGTGATTCCCACACCAGCGACAACTTGGGAATATCCGCCGCCGGAGCGTGCTTGGCGAAGTCGAGCGAATACGAGTCCAGAATCGCCCGCTGGACGGAGCGACAATCCGCCCCGCCGGGATCCGCAGAGTGGCGAAGCACCACTTCGGGCATGCCGCCCACATAATAGTAACGCCGCAACAAGCCAGTCAGCTCATGGTGCAGGGCATCGGGAAGTGGTGCGATTCGGTCGATACCTTCGAGGTAGGTCCGGTAGGCGGACTGGCCCACCGCATCCAGGAATTCATAGAATGTCATCGGATGCAGATCGAGGAAATCCACTTTGCCGACGGGAAAGGACTTCGGCTGCGACATCCAAACCCCCAGCAATGATCCGGCTGCGGCACTGTGATAGTCGTTGGCTTGTTCCTGAAAATATTTCAGTGAATTGAGGGCATCGTTGGACGCCTGGATCTCATCGAAAATAATCAGATCTTCGGAGTGATGGATCTCGTTTCCGCCATAGAGAGCCAGATCCCTGATGATCCGATCCGGGGAGAGGTCGCCGGTAAAAAGCGAGCCCAGCCGGGAGTCCTGTTCGAAATTGAAGTAGTGGCAACGTCGATATTCGCATCTCCCAAACTCGCGAAGAATATACGTCTTTCCAGTCTGGCGGGCACCCCGAAGAATCAGTGGTTTGCGATAGGCGGAGCTCCTCCAATTCAGCAGATCCTTGTAAATATCGCGTTTCATGCTGCGAAATTCTCCCACGCCACCACTGGCAAGTCAATCATAAAGCCGTATTATTGTGACATTTTGCCATTATTACCCCGTGTATTTTGTGATTTTTTTCACTTATCAAGGTTCCCACTTCTGCCCGCGGCGAGAGGAAGGCTGCACGCAGTCCAAGTTTCAGGGGAAATGCAGCGGTCGGCCCTCGCTGAAAATTTCGGCCTCTGATCAGGTCGCCGACTGGCTCTGCGCCCTGCCTCCACAAACCAAGCGCCGCGTCCGCGCTGCGTTGCAAGCCTTGGCGAAAGGGAAGGGCGACATCAAGGGATTGCAACGAAGCTTGGAGGGCTTCAACCACCTCCGTGAATCATTGGCGTGGAGTGTTAGAGTCATTCGCATCCGGGTTGGCAAAGAGGCTCATGCATCCTCGCCCACCCAAATCCCGTGTATCATGTGCCCGGACTGGATCAACCGTCAACGATCCCAGCGTGTCCAGCGGGGTAATTTCGGGGTAATGGGGCGTTTCCGATTGCGCGGCCAGCGGGGGCTGGGCATGAGACGGGGGTGCTCCATGTGCCCACACTGATTTTCTTGGTCGGTTTGATCAACTTGCTGCAGGCGTGCGCGTTCTGTATCGTAGGTTTTCATAACCGCCGGGTGAAGGGGCTGGGCTGGTGGGCGGCGGCGGCGTTTTTTAACGGGGTGGCGATGCCGCTGATCGCTTTCCGCGAAGTGACGGATTCGGCGTTGCTGACCAAGTTGCTGCCGACGACAATGAACTTAGTATCGGCCTATCTGTTCTACATGGGCGCGGTGTGCTTCCGGGATCGCGGAAGGGTTCGGTGGTGGCCGCTGGTGGCGGCGCTACCGTTTTACAGCGTTTTCAGCTGGCTGATCCTGAACGATGAGGGTCTGCGCTACCGGCCGGTGCTGACCTCGCCGATTTTCATCCTTTTTCTGGCGATGGGCGCGTGGGAATTGTTGCGGGAAACGCGGCCGGCGCTGCGGTTTTCGGCGCGCTTCACGGCATATGCCGCGTTGTTCATCTGTGCGATCTTCGCCTACCGGGCGCTCGACTTGTATTTCCTGAGTTCCCCGGCGGAGCTGCTCGATCCGGTGCGGCCGCAGGTGGTGAGCTTCATCGGCGGGATCCTGTGGGTGGTGCTCTGGACCTTTGGCGCGCAGATGATGATCAACCAGCGGCAGACGTCTGAAAACGAGCAGCTGCATGCGGAAAAGCTGCGCAGCGTGGAAGCACTGGCCGCCGCGGAAAGCGAGCTGATGGCGCTGCGGACGCTCCAGCAACGGCAGGAACTGGCCAGCGACCTGCACGATGGGTTCGGCAGCATCACCGCCAATCTCGCGATGCTGGCTTTCCAAGGCAGCATCGAGGACAAGCCGCCGCAGCAGAAGGCTATTTTTCAGCATATCGAATTTCTCGCCACTGAGTGGAACCGCGAGCTGCGGTTGTGGATGAACGGCGTGGAACGCGGGAACCTGTGTTGGGGCGACCTGCTGGCCGAAGCCCGGTCCTACGCCGAACGGCTGACGGCCACCAAGGGCATCGAGCTTCACTGGCGCCAGAGCGGCCGGCAACCATCGGCGCCGGAAACCCGTGTGCGGGAGGTGATTTCACTAATGCGTGTCCTCAAGGAGGCGATCAACAATCTGGTCCGCCACTCGGAGGCTCGCAGCGCGCGGGTGCATATCGCGTTCCGGCCGAAGTTGCTGGGAATTGTGATCAAAGACGATGGCATCGGTTTTGATCCGGCGGATGTGAGGCAGGGTGGCCGTGGATTGGAAATCATGCGGCGGCGTATCACCGAGCTCGGCGGAGGCTTCAAGTGCCGTGGAAGGGAAGGCACCACGCTCTGCCTGACGCTGCCACTGCCCTTGCCGCGCACTGCAGGGATGGCGGCTGAAGAAAATGGCGGATAGCGGATTACGCTCACCATGTGAAGCGGCAACCGATGCCGAAGACACGCGCCGTGCCGATCTGGCCGGAAACCGGCAGGCCCTTCTCGGAGTTGTCGAACTTCGCCAAGGCGTAGCCGTCGTCCAAGAGGTTGCTGCCGAAAAGATACACGCTGTTCTGTTGCCACGAGTAGCCGATGCGGGCACCCAGCAGTCGGCGGGGCTCCAGCGCGGTCACCTCCGGGCTGGCGGGATCGGTATAAGAAGCATCAGCCCAAGAAAACAGCGTGCTAGCAAAAAAACCTGACGTGTGCTGGTAAGAAGCGCCAAGCGAGGCCGTCCATTCAGGCGCGTTCGGGAACGCTTGGCCGGAGCGATCCATTCCGTAGAGGATCAGCTCGTCGAATTCGGTGTGAACCCAGCCGAGCGTGCCAGTGAGGGTCAGCGGCTGGCAGGGTAGCCAGCGTGCCTCCAGTTCGCTGCCGTAGCGCCGCGAGCGGGCGGCATTGGCGACGTAGGAGTCGATGCCCGTCAAGCCGCCCGGCGAGTCGAAGGTGATTTGCTGATCCTCCAGCCAGGAATGAAAGACGCTGGCGGAGAGCGCGAGTGTTTCAAGGGGTTCCAGCCGGCCATACAGTTCCAGATCCCAAGAGGACTCCGGATCAAAGGGCTGGGTAATGCCGAGGCTGGGCGCGTAGCTGACGCCGCCGCCGCGATATCCGCGCGACAAGCGGAGACCGACACTTGTCCCGTCCTCCGGCCGCCACTGCATCCCGAACTGCGGCAGTAACACGGTGTCCGCGGTGTCGTTTTCGGATTGTGCCTCCGGTTGGGGTTCCACCACGGCAGCCACCCGGACATTGCGCCGTTCCTGCTGAAGGCGCAGGCCGCCGATGAGATGGAGATTTTCCGCGAACTCCCAGTCGCCGCGACCGTAAAGGGCAAGCACCCGCACGTCTTCCTCACCAGTGCTTCGGAAAGGCGAGCCGTCGGGTAGCGGTCTGATGCCGATGCCCGAATAGCCGAGCTGATACTCGCTGGCTTCAAAATAGCCGCCTGCCCGCCAATCGAAAGTTCCCTCGTCACGGGCGACGCTCAAATCCTGGGTGAGGCGCAACTCATCGATATTTCCATCGGCCACCCATCGCAGGATCGGGGTTTCATCGAGATCGATCAATGGATTCACCTCAAGCCGCTGGAGAGCAGTGGTGGACTGGAATTCAAGGTCATGGGGAAGTGCCAGGGTCGTGCTGAGGATGGCGGCGTCCCGCCGCGCGGGATAGGAGGGATCTAGGTTGAGGGCGGTCTTGCGATCCAGCAGGTCGTAGCCGGAAATCTCCCGTGCGGTGCCGAAGGTATTGCCGTGCGACCGGTCATGGATCAGGGAAAGGTCAAAGCTGACGTCCCGGTTCTGGTGGGGGAGCCATACCAAGCGAGCCTGGAAGCGGTCACGACGTGTGGCAGCGAAGTCCTCGTCCATATTATGGAGATTGGTCACATTGCCATCGCTTTCATCGTGATAGATTGAAATCCGCAGTGCGAGTTGATCGGGTCGCAACACGAAATCCTGTGCGACGCCGGCGCGGAGCGTATGGTATCCGGAAGCTTCGAGCAGCGCCTGGCCGTCATTGGAAAAGCCCGCTGTAGGGGTGTGGAGTCGCAATGCACCGCCCATGGCGTTCGGGCCATGGTTGAACAATTGCGGCCCGCGCATCAGGTCGGCGCGCTCCAAGTCCCACAGCACCGGCGGCAGGTAACGCAGCGTTTTGATCGAGAGCGATGCGCCATCCTCCATGACCGAGATGAGGGGGTTTGCCGCTGTTCCGACAGTGTAAAAAAGGCCGTCCTGATTTAGGCCGCGCAGGCTGAAGGTGCCGATTGAAACGCTACCGCCATAGGCACCGGCGACAGCCTGAAACAAATCCTGATAAGTCCCCTTTTGGATCGGCAGCACAGCCAGCGCGTCGGCATTCGGAAAAAGGAAGTCAAAGGTTGGATCCGCAGCTTCTGAATGAGGTTGGCTGGCGGTGACCGTGAGTGTTTGAAGCATCTCAGCTTGCAGCCCGATGCCAATGAGCCCCATGCAGAGATTAAATCCGCATATGAGTTTCCATGGAAATATTCGGATTTGGGCCAACGTCGCAGGATAAGGCTGGGACTCGCGAATGGTCAAACCTAAGCGTAACAGGAACCAGTTGGGTTGTGTGCACCATAACGAAGCAGTTTAATCTGGACGGATCCGCAAGGGCAGGTAGAGTAGTTTGCAACCACATAAAAGGGCTTGCTGCTTCATAATCGGGTTATCCATGGTTTAAATATGACAGTAAATCCCAGTTGTTTGGCATTAAGTGTGGGTGTGGGGGATGGGAGTGCCCTTGCCAACTGCGCCCGCAGCACGCCCGCAATGGTT
Source organism: Prosthecobacter debontii (assembly GCA_945883455.1). Classification (GTDB taxonomy): domain Bacteria; phylum Verrucomicrobiota; class Verrucomicrobiia; order Verrucomicrobiales; family Akkermansiaceae; genus Luteolibacter. The sequence continues at coordinate 2,196 of CAMCXJ010000054.1, read as the reverse complement.
GACGACTTCATCCGCCTCGTGATTGTAGAGGACGACTTGGGGCTACTCGACTCGCTGACCCGAATTATGACGATGCAGGCGGACATTACTGTTGTGGGCTCCTATGCTTGCACTGAGGAAGCGATGGAATGTGCCGATTGGCAGAAGGTGGATGTGATGCTGGTGGATCTGAGCCTACCTGGGGTCTCCGGCGTTGACCTGATCGCCGCCGCCACGTTTCGGAACCCACGGATTCACCCGTTGGTTCATACCGTTCATGATGATAGGGAGTCCCTCTTCGCCGCGCTGCGCGCCGGGGCGTCTGGTTATGTGATCAAAGGTACGCCCGCCCTGGAAACCCTGCAGGCCGTGCGTGCGGTGATCGGGGGAAAAACCACGCTTAGTCCTTCGGTCGCGCGCTTCCTAATCGAAGAGTTCCGCAGCCAGAACGCCACGAAGCAGGAGGAAGGACTCACCCCGCGCGAGATTGAGCTACTCACCCTGAGCGCCCAAGGATTGATCTATAAAGAAATCGCCGAACGGCTTTCGATCAGCTCTGGGACCGTCCACAGCCATATCAAGCGGATCTACCGGAAGCTCCAAGTCGCCAGTCGCGTGCAGGCGCTGAGTCGTGCCCGGGCTCTCGGTTATCTTGAAGTGCGCGCCCCCTTAGGTAGCTCCGGGGATTTATAAATTCTGATTGATTCTCCAAAGGGAAACTTTCCAGATTGCCGTTTTATCTGAAATCGACGGCTTCCTAAACGAGCCTCCCCCCATTTTTCCCGCCTCCCGGGCCGAGCTGGATGAGGTGGTCGGCTACGGCGATCACGTCGGGGTGGTGCTCGATAATGAGGACGGAGTGGCCGGCGTCGCGGAGACGGAAGATCGCTTTCAGGAGTTTTTCGACATCGCCGAAGTGGAGGCCGGTGGTGGGCTCGTCGAAGAGGTAGAGGGTGTGGGGGGATGCCGGTTTCGAGATCTCCAGCGCGAGCTTGAGGCGCTGGGCTTCGCCGCCGGAGAGGGTGTTGCCGGCTTGGCCGAGGGAGAGGTAGCCGAGGCCGAGCTCGTCCATGGTGTGAAGGAGGCGGTAGAGCTTGGGGATGGGGCGGAAATGGGCTTTGGCTTCCGCGACAGGCATTTCGAGGATCTGGGCGATGGATTTCCCCTTGTAGGTGATTTCCAGGGTTTCGCGGTTGAAGCGTTTACCGAGGCAGGCGGGACATTCCGTCCATGCGTCGGGGAGGAAATGCATCTCGATCTTGAGCTTGCCGTTGCCCTGGCAGCGCTCGCAGCGACCGCCCTTCGCGTTGAAGGAGAAACGGGCTTTCGTGTAGCCGCGCTGCTTGGCGAGCGGGAGCTTGGCGAAGAGGTCGCGGATCAGCTCGAAGGCTCCGATGAACGTGGCGGGGTTCGAGCGGGGGGAACGGCCGATGGAGGATTGGTCGCAGAGAACGAATTTCTCAATGTGCTCCATGCCGGTGATGGCGTCGTGCTCGCCGGGTGCTTCCGTGGCGTGGTGGAAATGGCGGGCGAGAGCTTTGGCGAGGATGCCGTTGATCAAGGTGGATTTGCCGCTACCAGACGGACCAGAAACGACGACGACCTGTCCGAGGGGGATGGTGACGGTGAGGTTCTGGAGGTTATGCTCGCGGGCTCCTTGAATGACGATTGATGATTGTTGATTTTGGATTTTTGATTTGCTCGGGATGAATTTTTGGATTTCTCCTCGCAGCCATTGGCCGGTGGGGGAATGGATTTCCGAAGGTTTTCCCTGCGCGAGGATTTCGCCGCCCTGGAGACCAGCTCCGGGGCCCATGTCGATGAGATGGTCGGCGGCGCGGATGATGTCCTCGTCGTGTTCTACTACGACCACCGTATTTCCGAGATCGCGGAGTCGGGTCATCGCGGCGATGAGGCGGGCTGTGTCAGAGGAATGGAGGCCGATGGACGGCTCATCGAGGACGTAGATCACGCCGCTCAGGCCGGCGCCGAGCTGGGTGGCGAGCTTGATGCGCTGGACTTCGCCGCCGGAGAGGGTGCCGGAAGAGCGGTCGAGCGTGAGGTAATCGAGGCCGACGTCTTGGAGGAAATTGAGGCGTTTTTCCACTTCGGCGGCGAGATCACCGAGGGGGGCGGGGGATGCTTTGAGCGATGAGATCCAGGCTTTGGCTTCGGAGATTCCGAGTTGGCAGAATTGCATGATGCCTAAAGAAGTGC
>CAMCXJ010000053.1 GCA_945883455.1 Prosthecobacter debontii | reverse complement strand
TTCGGCATCGCGCAGGAACATCCCGGCGCGAAGTGCCACCTGCGCTTCGACGATACAAACCCCGAGAAAGAGGAAACCGAATATGTTGAGTCGATCAAAGCCGACGTGAAATGGCTCGGCTTCGACTGGGGGAGCGATCTCTATTTCGCCAGCGATTACTTCGGTTTCTTCTATGATTGCGCAGTCCACCTGATCAAAAACGGCCTCGCCTACGTCGATGAAGAAAGCCCCGAGGAAATCAAGCTGCATCGCGGCAACGTCCAGACGCCCGGCACCCCCTCGAAATTCCGCGAGCGCAGCATTGAGGAGAATCTGGAATGGTTCATGGCGATGCGCGCCGGGAAATTCAAGGAAGGCGAAGCCGTCCTGCGCGCGAAGATCGGGCTGACCTCATCGAACATGAACATGCGCGATCCGGTTCTTTACCGCATCATGCACGCGCACCATCACAACACCGGCGACGCGTGGTGCATCTACCCGATGTATGATTTCGCGCATCCGCTGGAAGACGCGCTGGAGCACATCACCCATTCGCTCTGCACCCTTGAGTTCGAAAACCACCGCCCGCTCTACGATTGGTTCATCGAAAACTGCCCCGTCCCTTCGAAGCCCCGCCAGATCGAGTTCGCCCGCCTCAGCCTCACCTACACGGTCATGAGCAAGCGCAAGCTGCTTGAACTCGTCAACGGAGGCCACGTTTCCGGCTGGGACGATCCCCGCCTGCCCACGATCTCCGGCATGCGCCGCCGCGGCTACCCCGCCGCCGCCATCCGCCATTTCTGCAAGCGCATCGGCATCACGAAATACAACGGCACCACCGATGTCGCGCTGCTCGAACATGATATTCGCGACCACCTCAACGCCTCCACACCCCGCCGCATGGCCGTGCTCGATCCGCTGAAAGTCGTTATCGAAAACTTCTCCGACGAACCTACGGCAAACCTCGTAGTTTCCAACCACCCGCAGGACGAATCCTTCGGCGAGCGAGAAGTCCCGTTCTCACTGGAAATTTTCATCGAGCGTGAGGACTTCCAGGAAATCCCCGAGAAAAAGTATTTCCGCCTAGCCCCGGAAAAATACGTCCGCCTGCGCGGCGGCCCGATCATCCAATGCACCGGCTTCGATAAGAATGCAGAAGGCGAAATCACCCAAGTCCGCGTGAAACTCCTGCACGACACCACCGGCAAGGACTCGCCAGAAGGTGTTGTCTGCAAAGCCGCGATCCATTGGGTCGATGCCGCAACCGCTGCCGATGCGGAAGTGCGCCTCTACGACCGCCTGTTCATCGTCGAGGACCCCGATGCCGCGGAGGGTGGGTTCCTCTCCGTAATCAATCCGGATTCCGTGAAAACCGTCACCGCGAAAATCGAGACGTCCCTGCTCAACGAAGCACCCAGTTACTCCTGCCAGTTCGAGCGGAATGGCTATTTCATCACCGACAGCAAAGACCACATCCCCGGTAAAAAAGCCATTTTCAACCGCACCGTCGCCCTCAAGGATTCGTGGGCAAAAAGCCGTTAGGTTGATCGCTGCTCACACCAGCACCATCGCCAGCGCGGCGACCATCAGTGCGGCTCCCAGCAACTGCCTCCAGCCCAACGCGGATTTCGCACGGCTTGTCACCGCCCACACGAAGAAAACCGCCATCACACCGCGCGTGCTGTAGGCGATGTTGCTCAGCGCCGGTTCCGCGTAGCGGCTGAATGCGATATTCACCAACAGAGCCTGCACGCCGAGCGTAAGTCCGGCTCCCAGCGTCGGCCAAGACGTCGCACGCGCGCAAAGCATCGATTTCACATCGCGCCAACGCGGCAGAAGCATGCACAGCGAGAGCGCACCCGCCGTGATCATCATCAAAAGCAGCCAACGCGCCGCTCCACTCTCATGGTTTTTCCATCCGGTCAGGAAATCGTTCGTCCCGAAAAACACACAGGCCAGAAGCGTCAGACCTAGCGTCGCTCGGTTCGCCTTCCAGCGCTCCGCCGTCGCGCCGGTGACCAGATAAACCGCCAGCGCCGCGAGCAGCGACCCGCCCAACAGACCCGCCCCCGCTTTTTCCAAACCCACGCTCGCCGATAGTGTCGCCACGATCAGCACCTTGAAACCCAGCGCCGAAGAATGAACGACCAGATCCCCTTTCCTGACCGACTGCACGGAAAACCACTGCCCCCAGAAAAATAGAAAGCCGTTCAATACCGCCAGCGCGTCATTCGGCCTGAACGGGATACTGAAATCCGGCCGCAGATATGCCGCGAAGACAGCGAGGGTCAGCAGGTTCGCGAAGCCGAGCACCACGCTCATCCGCACCCCGTGTCGGGTCGCACGCTGCACCATCGCTCCCAGCAACGGATGCAAGGCCGCACCCAGCAAAGGAAATCCCACCGCTCCCGACATCAAATCCACAGCTGTCTGCTAACCCGCCCACTACCGCCGGTCAAGGCGTGGCTGGGACTTGCAGTCCCAGATGTCCGGGGGGACATCTTTTCGCCCGTCATTCTTCCATTTCCCACTTGGCGCATCATCTACCTACCACCCATTCTCCCCCCATGAAAAACGACATCGAGCGCATCCTGGTTGACGAGGAAATCATCGAGCGCCGCCTCGACAGCATGGCGAAGGAGATCGAGCGCGATTTCCCCACCGGCCCGATCGTCGTCATCATCCTACTGAAAGGCGCGCTCGTCTTCGCCGCGGATCTTCTCCGCCGGATCCCGCGCGAACTGTCCATCGAGTGCCTCAACGTCGCCAGCTACCACGGCGGCCTCGAAAGCTCCGGCAAGGTCGATTTCCTAGATCGTCATTTCCCGGAGGTGAAGGGAATGCACGTCCTCCTGTTAGACGACATCCTCGACACCGGCCGCACCCTCGCCGCCGTCGCCCAGCGCCTCAAGGAAGAGGGAGCCGCCGCCGTCCACACCGGCGTGCTTCTCGCCAAGGATAAGAAACGCGCCGAGGAGGTGGAGGCCGATTACGTTGGCTTCGCGATCGGAGACGAATTCGTCGTCGGCTACGGCCTCGACTACAAAGGCAAGTATCGAAACCTACCTTACGTCGGCATCCTGAAACTCTCGGCCGCAACGTGAACCCGAGAAAGTGGTCGGGACGGCCAGATTCGAACTGACGACATCCTGCTCCCAAAGCAGGCGCTCTACCAGGCTGAGCTACGTCCCGTGACGGGGCGGGGAAACTGATCCAACGTCCACACCAACGCAAGCACTTTCATGGCACCCGCAAAAATTCCGCTTCACAATCCGATGGTGCGCGTGAGCCTCGCTGAAAAAGTTTCTTTACACGGGTGCGGACATCGGTGAATTTGTTCTCAAGAACACTGTTCAACGAACCATGGCACACAACCTAACAACACGACAGATCGAGATCCTCGACTACCTCCGCAAATCGCAGCGCGAAACCGGCATCATGCCTTCGACGCGCGAGATCCAGCATTATTTCAAGTTCGCCAGCCAGACGGCAGCGATGAGCCATCTCAGGGCTCTTGAGAAAAAAGGCGTGATCCAGCGCCTGCCCGGCAAAGCCCGCGCCGTCGTTTTCCCCGAGGATCTCGATCGCGCCGAAATCTGCGATATCCCGGTTTACGGGCGCATCGCCGCCGGTTTCGGAGAGGATCAGCAGCAGGAACAGGAAGGTTGCCTCTCCATCGATGTCGCTTCCCTTGGGGTTACTCGCAAGCGCGATACCTTCGCCCTAAAAGTCCGCGGCGACTCGATGATCGACGCCCACATCTGCGATGGTGATACCGTCGTCCTCGAACGCCGCGAACCTCGCAACCATGACATCGTCGCCGCCCTCATCGACGGCGAGACGACCCTAAAACGTTTCGTTCAGGAAAAAGGCAAAACCTACCTCCGTGCCGAGAACCCGCGTTTCCCGGATCTCATACCCGTAGGCGAACTCATCGTCCAAGGCGTCCTCGTCGCTCTTGTCCGCAAAGCGGCGTAACGGTTTTTTCAATAGATCTTCATCCACTCGACGAGATCCGCGACATCTTGGGCGGTGAGCCCGATCTCATCGGCGCCAAGCATGAGCGAGCGCTTCATGTCCTCGCGCTTCTTGATCATACCCTTCGGCACCTCCTGCGTCGTCCCTCCGGTGGAACGGATCGTTACGGTTTCGCCGTCGGCAAGGATCAACCCATCGATACGCACGCTGTTGTTCAGGTGTATGGTCCGCCCATCGAAACCATGGGCGATATCGAACGAAGGGTCGACGATAGCACGGGCGACGACCTCGGCGGGTTGGCTTTTTCCGAAACCTTTGAGAGAAGGGCCGTAGTCCACCCCGTTTCCTTCGACCTGGTGACACATGATGCAACGAGCTGCAGCTGTCTTGCCCCGTGTTGCATCGCCTTTCAGCTTCAGCACTTCTGCAACGGTAAACTTCATTTCCTTCGGCTTTTCAGGAACGGAGACAGCAACTAACTTCGCGGGTTCACGGATGATGCCTTTTTCTTTCAGGATGGGCATAAGGTTCATCGATGCCCATTCCCCTTCGGCGCGGTTTCGGAGCCACCAGCTTGCATGATCACGGATGGGTGATCCTTCCGCAGCGAGCAGGATGAGGGCGTCCGCCGACTCCTTGGAGTTGATGAAGGAGATGGAATCAACCGCCAGTTTCCTCGCCTCCTCGGCAAGCGCAGGCTCCACGGCACGCTTCACAAGTGCGCCGATAGCGCCTTTCGGCATCAGCCGCCAAGTGAGACGGGCAAAAGTGTCCGGCCAATCCTTGGGGACGCCGGGTTTCATCTCCTCCTCGAGAGCCTTCCACAGTTCCTCGGTGTGATGCCCAGCACCCAGCCCAAACGACTCAAGATAGGAGCGATCCTTGCCATCGAATCCCTTGGCGACGGCGACCAGGACATCCTTCGCTTCCTCGAAACTGCGGTAGCGCATCTCCATCGCCGCCTCGGCGCGGACTGCCGGATTAGGATCGGTGGCAAGTTTCCTGGCGTAGGGAAGGGCGTCAACTTTACCACCGGATCTGCGGATGGCTCGGAAGGCGGTGAGACGCCTCCTTTCATCACTCCCAACGAGAATCTTGCCAAGCTTGGTGGCACCTTTGTCCCCCATGTAGGGAAGTAGCCAGATCGCGCGGGCAGCGATGAAGGGATTCGTATTTTCCAACATTTCCCCAACGGCATCGAAGTTCTTTTCCCCGCCCTCCTTCAGTTTATGAAATCCCGACCAACGGACATTGTTCGCAGGTGAATGCAGGGCGGCGATGGCACCTTCTGTGGTCGTGAAATCAACTTTCGGAACGACCGGCTTGAAGCCTTTCGGAGCGATCCGGTAGATCACGCCGGATGCCGCTTCATCATTCGTGCCATGCCCTCCGACCCGCGCATCCGTCCAATCGGCCACGTAGATCGCGCCGTCGACTCCTACCATCACATCCGAGGGGCGGAACTGATATAGAAGCTCACCTCCGGTCTTCTTGTTGTCCTTTTTCTGAACGCCTCCGACGAAGTCCGAGCCTCGGAAATCCTTATCCGGATTCGTCGTGGCGAAATCGTGACGCTCCAGCTTGAAGCCCGCACCGTCAGATTCCGGCTGATAGCTGAAGATCACGTTTTTCCCCGGCTCGCAGGATAGCAGGGTGCCGTTGAAACTCTCCGGCAACGCGCCGTTTTCATAGAAGCAGATCCCGGTCGGGGAACCGCCGCCGTAAACATCGCCGGAAGGCATGGTGCCGGGATCGTCCTGCCGCCACTCTGCGGTGGGTGTGTCCTGGCCCGGGCGCTTGTCGGCCCGCCAGTCGCGTTTCCCGTCGCGGGAGAAATAGCCGGCATTGCCGTGCTCGATCATGTGGGTGACGCGGCAGGCCGGCGGGTCGTCGTTGTCGTTCTGGAACACGAAGCCGTGGGAATTGGTGATCTGTTCGTAGGAATTGCGAAAACCGCTGCCGATCACTTCTGCTCCGGTGCCGTTGGGATTGATGCGGAAGGCCGCACCCGCGTTGTAGGAAAAACCGTCGTCGGATTTCTGCCCGGCGATCGCCCTCACATCGGTGACGTATTTCGAAAAAGGCTCGTGCACGTAGGAACCGCCGAAGCGGAAGGTCTTGTTCGATTTGTCGGTGAACATCCCGCCTGTGTTCCCTTGGTTGAAGACCCATTTCCCGTCAGGGCTGCCTGTCACGGAGTGAAGCGAGTGATCGTGGTTGCTTCCATTGAAGCCGGTGAGGAACACCTCCTTCTTATCACCATCGGCCTCGCTGAATTTCCCGTCGCGGTTCACATCGGTCAGCTTGAGGAGATTGGGCGGCTGGGAAACCATCACCACATTGTCGAACACGCCGATCCCAAGCGGCGCGATCAACTCGGGACTCTGCCAGAAAACGGAACTCTTATCGGCTTTCCCGTCCATGTCCGTGTCTTCGAGGATCACCACCCTGTCGCCTTCCGGCCGCCTATCCCTCTTGCTGCGGTAGTTCACCCCCTCGGTGACCCAGATCCGTCCGTGTTGGTCCACGTCCATGTTGGTCGGATTGAAAAGCATGGGCGAAGCGGCCCATGCGGTGATCTCAAGCCCCTCCGGCAGGACGAAGGACTCGAGCGGCATCGCCGGAGGCTCCTGGGTGAGGCTCCACGCGAAGGCGGCGGACGATAAGAGAAGCGGAAGGATTCGCAGGGCTTTCATGGCTTCATTTGGACGCCTTCGGCGGGCTTAGGCCATCCTTTTTTCCGCCCACGCCGGATCCACCACTCGGCGAAAAGGATGTTCGGCACGAAACCGAGCCATGCCACCAGCCGGTAAACGTCCATCGGCGGCGGCTCGAACGCGAGAACGATGAGGTATTTCCAAACCCGCAGCGTGATGGCGGAAAGGGTGAGCGCATAGCTGCGGATCATCCACTGCCGGTGAGCGCGCCAATCCCGCCGCAAGGCCATCCGCCAACCCATCGCCGTCGTCGTGAGCCAAAGGACGGCCAGGATCACGAAAGCGATCCGGGAGGTGATCCCGCCGTTTGCGTAAAACGCCATCACCAGGCTCGCCGGCCCCGTGACGAAACAAACCGTGAACACATACACGCGCCCCATTAGCCGGTGGACTTTGGGGAATTTCGCGAGAAGCCGCGGCGCGAACTGGGTGAAACCGGCCAGCAGCGCGGGCATGCTGGTGAACACATGGATCCAAAACGCCAGCTCCCAGTGCCGTATGCCGAGATACTGCTGCTTGATCTGGAGAAACGCGGCGTCGCTGCGAATCGGCCAGTATTCCAGCGTGATCCGCAGCATCAGCCAACCGAAGAACGTCAGGGCGCCCAGCGCGGCCACCCCGAGGATCGATCTCATCCGTGAGCCGTGTTCCATCATTTCCTTGCATCGCCATCCTATTTCGGGACGATGGACGCGATAGCAAAAATAACATGAACATGAGAAAGATCACCACCCTCTGCGCATCCCTGCTCATCCTCTTAGCCGCCGGCGTCCGCGCTGAGAATGATTCCGATGTCAGCGAACCCGATGCAAAGGCCACCTCGATGAAGGGCACCTACGTCGGTGATTTTGGCGGAAAAAAGATCACCGTCTGCATCGACCGCGTCGTCGGCGAGACCATCACCGGCTACAGCATCGTGGCGGGAAATGAGCGTGCATTCAGCGGCTCCTTCAAAGCCCACGAGGAAGGATACGCCATCGTCGCCGCCGAACCCGGCGACCACCCCGAGGACGGGGTTTTCAAAATGATCTTCGCCAGCAAAACCGACGACCTCGGTGGCGTCTGGAAGGCGAACGACGCCAAGAAAATCGCCGAGCGTGTCTTCGTCCTGCCCCGCCGCGTTTTCAATTACAACACGAAGGCCGGCCAATACCCGCAATCCTCCACCAAAGATCTGAAGGAAGCCGATGTGGAAAACCTGCGCCCCGCCGAACTGCGCATCATGCGCAACGAGATATACGCCCGCCACGGCTACGGCTTCAAACTGGCGGACATGCGCGCCCATTTCGAAAAACAGGATTGGTACATGGCCGTCAGCCAAGACATCACCGACAACCTCACCGCCCGCGAGAAGAAGAACGCCGCCCTCATCAAGCGCTACGAGAACTACGGTGCGGAATACTACGACTCCTTCGGCCGCTGACCACCCGAATCTTTCCTCTCGAAACCCCGCTCGATCCCATCCATCCTCCGCGCATGGATGATTTCGAAAGCAAGGTCGGCGAGGCGATGGCCGCGCCGCAGAACCAGGGCGAGATGGCGGACGCGGACGCCGTCGGCACGGTCGGATCGCCGGAGTGCGGCGACATGATGCGCATGTGGCTCAAGTTCACCGAGAAGGACGGGAAAAAGGTCATCGACCGCGCCTCCTTCCAGGCCTTTGGCTGCCAGACGGCGATCGCCGTGGCCTCGGTCGCCACCAAACTGCTTCAGGGGAAAACAATCGAGGAAGCACTCCACCTCAGCGCCCAGGATCTGGCTGGTGATCTCGGCACCCTGCCGCCCATGAAAATCCATTGCGGCCAGCTCGTGGAAGGTGCTCTCCGCAACGCCCTCGACCCGACGGATTCCCCCGCACCCAAGCCGCAAAACTCACTCATCGGGAAAATCCAGTCCGCAAAACCCCAAGGCATTCGCATCATTCCGATCACCGATTAACTGACCACTACGATTTTTTTCCTAAAATCCGATAGGTGTCGTCCAGAAGCGGCGTTCCAAAAGATTAACCCGAACCTCTTGTGCTAGAACTAAAAGACGTCTGTTTCACGATCAAGAAAGACGGCGAGGATGTAAACCTCGTCGATCACGTATCCATCCAGGTGCCGAAAGGCCACTTCATGGCCATCGTCGGCCCCTCGGGATGCGGGAAAACCACCCTCTTGAAAACCATCGCCGGTCTCAACCCGGAATCCGATGGCGCGCTGTTCTGGGAAGGTCGTAATCTTTCCGAAGACGGTGATTTCTCCCCTTCCGAGATCGGATACGTCCCCCAATTTTCCGTCGCCTATGATCCGCTTACTGTCGATGAATCCGTAGAGGCCGCCACCCGCCTCCGCGTGCGGACCCGCGGCACCGCTGAACTCGATCACCGCATCGACCGCGTGCTCGAGGAAACCGGCCTTGAGGCCATCAGCGACCGCCCCGTCAAAGTCCTTTCCGGCGGTCAGAAGCGTCGCCTCGGTCTGGCAATGGAGCTCGTTTCCGATCCAAAAATCCTGCTCTGTGACGAGGTCACTTCCGGCCTCGACCCCCGCTCCGAGCGCGAGATCGTCCGCCTACTGCACGATCTTTCTCGCAAGGACGGGCGCATCGTCCTGTCCGTCACTCACTCGCTGGCCCACCTCGAACTCTACGATTCCATTCTTGTCCTCCATGAAGGTCGCGTGGTTTTCCACGGTCCGCCGGATCGGCTGAATCATTATTTCTCCGTCAAGGACACCGAGGAAGTTTATCCACGGCTCACCGCCCAGCCTTCCGAGCGCTGGCAGTCATCATGGAAAAAACACAGCGCCTCCTATTACGGGATGCTCGAAAAATCCCGCCAGCGGCTCATCGACTCGGGAGATCTCGTCCTTGAACAGCCTAAACCCCCTGCCGATCCAGGTGCCGAGGATGCTGCCAAAAATGATACTTTGCGAGAAACCCGCCTGCCCGGTTTTTTCTCGCAATTTTCCACTCTGCTCTCCCGGCGCTGGCGGATCTTTTTCCGGGACCGTGCTCAGGTATTTCTCCAACTCGCCATACTATTGTGCTTTCCCGCCCTCGTAACCCTTTTCAGCGACAAGGCCGACGGCAACATCCGCCGCTATTCCGATGTCCGTCAGGACAACATGGCCGCCGAAATTCAGGAACAGCAATCCGTCCGATCGGATCAGGCGAAAGTCGGCTCTGCCATCTCCGGCATCATCATGTTTCAGGTCGTCCTGCTGGCACTGATGGGTTCCAACAACTCCGCGCGCGAAATCGCGGGCGAGCGCCCCATTTACGAGAAGGAGAAATTCGGAGGCTTGCGACCATCCGCCTACCTCCTCTCAAAGATCGCGTTCCTCTCCTGTTTGGTCATCGCGCAGTCCCTATGGATGGCGTTTTTCGTGAACCTATTCGGTGCCTTCCGCGGTGAGTTCGTCGAGCATGTCATTTTTCTCCTGCTCATCAACGCAGCCATGACGTCTGTGTGCTTAGCGATCTCCGCACTCATGCGCACCGCCGAACAAGCCTCGCTGCTCTCTATCTATCTAGTTGGCTTCCAGCTTCCTCTCTCCGGCGCTGTCCTTGCATTGCCGGAACACATCGAGGCATTCACCCGTCCTTTCATCTCGGCCTACTGGGCATGGTCGGGCTCCGTCGAGGCGCTCCAATCCCAGGTTCACGGCGCGGTGAAATCCGTAATCGATACCTCGCTCTCAACCCAGGAAGCCTGCATATCCACCCTCGCCATCCACATCACCGTCGCGCTTTCCCTCGCATGGATCGGCACCCGCCGCCCCCAATGGGAATAACCTTCCAATGCCCGATTTCCGAATTAGGATACGAAGGAAGCGAATCCCTCTTCATTCGAACTTAGAATTTAAAATTTAGAATTTACCAATGGCCCGCCGCGCAAGTTCCAGCACCAATCCCATCCTGATTATCGGTATCGTCCTGGCCGTAATCGCCGTCATTTTCGGAGGGAAATTATTCATGACGAAAAAGAAGAAATCCTTCACCGACATAAACCCACTCGTCGTCCAAGATCTACTCGACAACGGCAACAGCCTCCGCAACAACGAATACTTAATCGAAGGGAAAATTGACGAACGCTTCTTCCGCGATGGCAATACCTCCTCAGTCGTAAGCATCCGTATGAAGGCGGAATCCGGCGAGGAGATCGTGCCGGTAATGATCCCCGCCAAGTTCAACAAGCTGAACATCGAGCGCGAGCAGCGCTACGCTTTCAAAGTCCGCTTCGAGCAAGGCGGCATCCCTGTCGCGACCGACATCAGCCGCCTCTGAAAACCCGTCCCGCCCTATCACTTGAAATTACAAAGATGAAAACGCTGCCCCTATTTCTCGTTCTCTGCCTTGTATCGCAGCTATTCGCGCAGGTTTACACACCGCCTGCCAACGGAGGGACGCCCTCGCCCGCCGTGCCCATTGACAACAGCCCGGCTCCAGCCAAGCCAGCCCCTGCCTCCCCTCTCGGACAGGAAATCCCGATGCTTGATCCCTCGGCAGAGACGATCACGGTCGGCGGTGTCGCCATCCCGCTAGGTGACAACCGACTCCTCAAGGCGCGTTTCGAGAAATACCTCAGCCAACCGCCGGAAACCGACGCGGATGCAGCCGCATACCGAAAAAATGTAGCAGATATCCTTGGTGCCATCTCCCCATTCCGCAGCGGCGGCCCCGACCTCTACGCAGGTTTCAAGCTCCTGCCCGCCGCCTCATCCTATCCCGGCGACGCGAATCTCTGCATGTCCCTCGCCGAGTCCATCTATATGGCCATGCTCGCCAAGAACAACTCGGAAGCCCTGAACAAGCTCAACAAATCCATGGATACCGAAAAAAAGTCGATCATGGCGCAGGCGGATTGGGATGCCCGCAACGACAGGGACAAGTCCCTGGGCGATACCGGCGGCGCTGCGGGCGGTGCGGCAGGCGGCGGTGCCCAGGGCGGCGGCCAGGGGCGGAGGAACAACGCCCCCGCCACAAACCCCGGCGCTGGCACGAACTCCCTCAAGTATCAGGACACCCTCCGCCGCATCGCCGAGATCGAGGCCTTGAAAAAGGTCAACAACATCCAGACCGAGGCGCAAACCATCCGCACCAAGGCGCAATACCAGGTCACGATGGTCCAGTGGTTCGTCCAGCGCCGCTATGAGCACGTGCTGATGGCCGCGCGCTTCTACAACCAGATCTGGAAAGACGGGGACCAGACCCTACGGGTCGATAAAAATTCCGATGTCTCGAAGCTCTTCTCGGAATCACTCGGAGTATCCCCCACTGTCGCCTCGCTCGACTCCCTATCCAACGAGGCCATCCGTGAGGTCGCCAAATACATCGAGGCCTTCGATCTCATGCTCTCCCGCGACGAACTCCACTCCGCCTCGCAGCGCCTCATGGAAGCCTATGCGCTGGGCGAATATCTCGGTCCCGTCGCCACCCTGCCGTTGGAAAAAAAACTCCGTGTTGCCGCATACGTTCGTGATCTTCACGAGCTCTACGGCACCCTCCAGGCGCGCGATTACGTCAAAGGAAAAGAACTCACCTCCCGCCTCAAGACCCTCGCAAAGGATTTCCCCTCCTCCAAGGTTGATTCCGCGATCGCCGCCTACACCCTAGCCTCCGACCTCGCCA
>CAMCXJ010000052.1 GCA_945883455.1 Prosthecobacter debontii | reverse complement strand
CAAAAGCAATGATTCGTGACTCGGCATGGCGGATGCAATCCGCCGCCACGTTCATACCAGCCTCGCCGCCAGCAGCTCGCGTTGGAAGATAAGTTCTTTCGGCAGGTGGTCGTAGAGGTCGATGAAGAGTTCGCCCTGGGAGACGAGTTCGGCGCGCCATTCCGCGCGGTCGAATTTCATGACCGCCTCGAAATCCGCCTCCGTGAAGTCATCGAGTCCGTCGGTATTGAAATCGGAGAAGTCCGGAGTCCAGCCGATGCGGGTCTCATGCCCGGCGGCAGCGCCCTTGCAGCGGTTCACGATCCATTCGAGCACGCGCATGTTCTCGCTGAATCCGGGCCACATAAATTTCCCCTCGGGGGTTTTGCGGAACCAGTTCACGTGGAAGAAGCGCGGCAGGTGGGTAAGATAGCGCTGCATCTCCAGCCAGTGGCCGAAATACGCGCCCATGTTGTAGCCGCAGAATGGCAGCATCGCCATCGGGTCGCGGCGCACCTTTCCGATCGTCCCGGCGGCGGCGGCGGTCATTTCCGAGCCCATCGTCGCGCCCACATAGACGCCGTGGCTCCAGTTGAAAGCCTGATATACTAAAGGCATAGTAGTTGCCCGGCGGCCGCCGAAGATAATGCCTTCGATGGGCACGCCGTTGGGGTTCTGCCACTCGGGGTCGATGGTCGGGCACTGGTAGGCGGGGGCGGTGAAACGGGAGTTCGCGTGCGAGGAGGGGCGGCCGCAGCCGGGCGTCCAGTCCTGGCCCGTCCAGTCGATGAGGTGGGCGGGCGCGTCCTCGGTGAGGCCTTCCCACCAGACATCGCCGTCGTCGGTGAGCGCGACATTGGTGAAAATCGCGGTCGCCGACATCGACTCCATGGCGATGCGGTTCGATTCCCAGTTCGTGCCGGGGGCGACGCCGAAGAATCCCGTTTCCGGGTTGATGGCATGGAGTCTGCCGTCTTGGTGCGGCCAGATCCATGCGATGTCATCGCCGACGATGGATGTCTTCCAGCCCAGATCCGCGTAGGGCTTCGGCGGCTCCAGCATGGCGAGGTTGGTTTTTCCGCAGGCGGAGGGGAAAGCGGCGGTGAGGTAGGTGGTGGTGCCGTCCGGCGCGTGCATTCCGAGAATGAGCATGTGCTCCGCCATCCAGCAGTGCTCGCGGGCGATGTTCGACGCGATGCGCAGCGCAAGGCATTTTTTCCCCAGCAAGGCGTTCCCACCGTATCCGGAGCCGTAGGACATGATCTCGCGAGCGTCCACAAAATGAGAGATGTATTTGTCGTCGTTGCAAGGCCACGAGACATCGGTTTCACCTGCGGAAAGGGGCGCGCCGACCGAATGGAGGCATTTGATGTATTGGCCATGGCCATCGCGTTTTTTCGGAACCGCTCCGGAGATTTCGTCCTCAAGGCGCTTCAATATCTTCGCGCCCATGTGCGCCATGATGCGCATGTTCACCACCACGTAGGCGCTATCGGTGAGCTGCACGCCGATCTTTGCGAGCGGCGAGTCCGGCGGCCCCATGCAAAAGGGGATCACATACATCACGCGGCCTTTCATCGAGCCGGTGAATTTGGCGGTGAGGAGTTGCCTCATTTCCACGGGATCCGCCCATTTGTTGGTCGGGCCGGATTCGTCCGGGCGTTTCGTGCAGATGAAAGTGCGCTCCTCGACGCGGGCGACATCCGAGGTGGTGGAGCGGGCGAGGAAAGAGTTCGGGCGTTTCTCCGGGTTCAGGCGGGTGAAGGTGCCGTTGTCGCAGAGGAGTTGGGTCAGGCGATCCCATTCTTCCTGCGAGCCGTCGCACCATTCCACGCGGTCGGGCTGGCAGAGAGCCGCCGTCTCTTCCACCCATGTTTGCAAGGCTTCGTAAGTTGTTCCTTTTGTTTTCATCACGGCACTATTCAAGCGGATCGGATGCCAAGCGGCAAGGATACCCGGCATGATCGCGGGATATGCGGTGATTTGCCGAATTGGTGCGTCTTTGGGCGGCGGCGAGGGATGAATCCGATTATCGTGTTGCGGGATTCCGGATTCTCAATTAATAGAAATCCATGAAAACGACGATTGATATTCCCGAAAAGGCGTTGGCGGATGCCATGCGCTACACGGGAGCGAAGACGAAGCGCGAGGCGGTGGTGAAGGCCCTAGAAGAATTTAACCGACTGCGAATGGTCGAAAATTTGATCGCCAGCTTCGGCACCTGGGACATTGCGACAAATGACGAGATCGAAGCGGGTGACCTTGAGGAGATCGCCGAAAAGAGCGACAAGCACACCACAGGCACCTTTGATTAGCGATGAAAGAGCTCGTTTTGGTCGATAGTTCGGTTTGGATCCAGGCGACGCGCAAAGGGGGAGATCCCGTCATCGCCGCCGAACTCGGCGAATTGTTAGTTTCAGGCATGGCAGCGATGACCGAGCCCGTGTGGCTGGAAATGTATCAGGGAATCAGAGGAAAGAAGGAGGAGGAGAGGCTGGAGGAATCGAGAAGATCCTGCACATGGCTTGCCTTCGACAAAGCCTGCTGGGTAGAGGCTGCCGCAACTGCGCGCGCTTGTCTGCGCGCCGGGGTAAACGTGCCTTTCGGAGATATCCTTGTGCACGCCTGCGCGGTGCGCTACGGGGTCGAACTGAGGGAAATGGATCGCCATTTCGCGATGATCCGCAGGGCGATGAAACGCTAGGCGCTACCCCAGCAGTTCCATGAAATGCCGGTGCACTTCTTGGTTCGGGACGATGCCGGAGAAACGCTCCGCCTGCGGGCCGATGGCCGAGATCATCGTCGGATCCGAGGTGTGCGAGGTGCCCGTCCAGCCGATGCCGGTATGGTTCCCCGCGAACTGCCCTAGGAGCCCGTGGGGATTGTCGAGTTGCTCGCTCCACTCCGAAACCACGCCGGTTGTGATGCTGGCGTAGAGTTCCGCTGTTTGCTTTTCTGTGAGGGAAAAACCCAGCTTGTCATAAACAATCGCGGTGAGTTTTTCTGCCGTGTTTTCCGGTGACCGCCCCCAATCCTCGAACAGCTTTTCGTAGGAACATGTCATCTGGGCGATGCTAGCAAAGGCCTTGTTCGAATCCGTATAGTCTTTTCCTGTACCGTTGAGGCCCGGGTTCGCGTTGCCGTGGTCACTGGTGACAATCACAAGGATATCATCGCGACCGGCGATCAGTTCCAGCACCTTCGCCAATGCGTCGTCGAACGCGAGCTGATCCCAAAGAAGACCCGCGATGTCGTTCGCGTGCGCGCCGTGGTCAATCCGCCCGCCCTCGATCTGGAGTAAAAAGTTCTCCGAATGGCCGAGCAGATTTTTTAGCGCCACCTCCGACATCTCCGCGAGCGTGGGGATACTCTTCATCAGCTCGGGGTTATTGAGCCGATCCACTTCGAAAGGGATGTGGCTGCCGCTGAAGAGACCGAGCACCTTGTCGGACTTCGATTTCAGCAGGGTATCACGGTCTTCGATCAGCTCGTATCCGGACTTCGTAAAGGGTGTGATCGCGTCCCGAGAATCGATACGCTTTTCCGCTGAGAAATAATTCTTCCCGCCGCCCATCAGGAGATCAACCACGCCGAAGTATTGCGGCGCGATGAGGTGCTCGTCATCACGGTTTCCCGTCACGGCGGCGAAACCGGCGGGTGTGGCGTGGGTGATCGTCGCGGTGGTGACGAGTCCAGTGCGGCGGCCCAGTTTTTTCAGGTGGCGGAGAATGGGCGTGGATTCGCTGCCATCGGGGCGGATGTTGACCGCTCCGTTGTTAATTTTCACTCCCCCACCCCACGCCGAGGACGCGGCAGCGGAATCGGTGACGTAGGAGTTCGCTGAGCTATTTTCCATAAAGCCGCGCGCGGAAATCGGATCGTTGATGAGTTCCCACCAGCGCGTTCCTCTTTTCCGGACAATCTGGGAAAAATTTTCCGCCATGGTTAGCACCCCGTTGCTCATACCGTCGGAAACCATAAACACGATGCCGCGCACCTCGCCTTTTGCGTTCGCTGTTGGCGCCTTTCCACAACCGCTCAGCATGGCCGCGGCGCCGCCCATTCCGCCGATTTTCAACCAGTCACGCCTGCCGATTTTCGTAACGCTCATTTTCTAAAACTAGCCGCCTCCGCCCCGGACGCAAGCGTCCCGTCGGTGCCAAAGCTGACCCAATCATCCGGAATCACTTCACCGCCAAGTTCGCCAAGCCCGCTAAGAATAACCAAATAAAACATCTCCAAGGGCAAGCAGTCCTGATGTAGAAAGATCGGAACCAAGAGGCATCCCAATTCTGAAAAACTTGGCGTTCTTGGCGAACTTGGCGGTGAATCCATTACAATCACCTCACGCGAGGCTTGCGCGAAGCGGGCGCGTCCTTTAGCAAGCTTCACCCATGAGCAACACACCGGACCAACACGCCTCGCTGGGAGCGATGTATTCCGATTATTTCCTCGATTACGCCAGCTACGTGATCCTGGAAAGGGCGGTCCCGCATCTAAATGACGGACTCAAGCCCGTCCAGCGCCGCATCCTCCACTCCATGCGGGAGCTGGACGACGGGCGCTACAACAAGGTAGCCAACGTCGTCGGCAACACCATGAAATACCATCCGCACGGCGACCAGTCGATCGGCGACGCGATGGTGCAGCTCGGCCAGAAAGACCTGATGATCGACTGCCAGGGGAACTGGGGAAACACCCTCACCGGCGACGGCGCGGCCGCCCCGCGTTACATCGAGGCGCGGCTCACGAAATTCGCTCTGGAGGTCGCTTTCAACCCCAAGACCACGAAATGGCTGCCCTCCTACGACGGCCGCAATCAAGAGCCGCTGACCCTACCGATGAAATTTCCGCTGCTCCTCGCTCAAGGCGTGGAAGGCATCGCCGTCGGCCTCGCGTGCAAGATTTTGCCCCATAATTTCAACGAGCTCGTCACCGCCGCCATCGCCCACCTGCGGAAGGAACCGTTTGAGCTTGTGCCCGATTTCCCCACCGGCGGGATCATGGACGCCAGCGATTACCGTGACGGCCTCCGCGGCGGGAAAATCCGCGTCCGTGCCCGCATCGACATGGAGAAAAAAGGCATTCTCCGCATCACGGAAATCCCCTTCGGCACCACCACCGGCGGGGTCATGGATTCCATCGTCGCCGCCGCCGACAAGAACAAGATCAAGATCCAGAAAATCGAGGACAACACCGCCGCCCACGCCGACATCCTCGTCTATCTCACGCCGGGAGCCGATCCGGAAACCATGCGCGACGCGCTCTACGCCTTCACCGATTGCGAGCTCAGCATCTCGCCCAACGCCGGGGTCATCGTCGATGGCAAACCCGCCTTCCTCGGCGTAACGGAAATCCTCCGCCGCACCACGGATTTCACGAAAACCCTGCTCGGCATGGAGCTGGAGATCCGCCTCAACGAACTGGGCGACAAATGGCACTTCTCCTCACTGGAGAAAATTTTCATCGAGAACCGCATCTACCGCGACATCGAGGAATGCGAAACTTGGGAAGCCGTGCTCAAGGCCATCGACGACGGCCTCGCGCCTTTCAAGAAGCTCCTGAAACGCGAGGTCACCGAGGACGACCTCGTCCGCCTCACCGAGATCCGCATCAAGCGCATTTCGAAATTCAACTCCTTCAAGGCCGACGAGGAGATCCGCGCCATCGAGGCGGAGATCGACGAGACCGAGAAAAACCTCAAGCAGCTCACGAAATTCACGATCCGCTGGTACGAGCAGCTCGGAAAAAAATACGGTAAAGACCGCCAGCGCCTCACCGAGATTTCCAGCTTCGACCGCGTGGACCGCACCCAGGTCGCCGCCGCCACCGAGACCCTTTACATCGATACAAAGAACGGCTTCGCCGGCACCGGCCTCAAGAAAGAGGAACCGCTGGAGAAATGCTCCATGCTCGACGACGTGATCGTCTTCACCGCCGATGGCAAGATGAAGATCATCAAGGTCGCCGAGAAATTCTTCGTCGGCCCGCGCCCGCTGCGGGTCGCCGTTTTCCGGAAGGACGAGGATCTGATCTACTCCATGATCTACCGCGACGGCAAAGACGGCAACGTGATGGCCAAGCGTTTCACCGTCGGCGGCACCACCCGCGACAAGGAATACGACCTTACCAAAGGCACGCCCGGCAGCAAGGTGCTCTATTTCAAATGGCACGCCACCAACGAGGAAAGCTCCGCCCAGATGCTCATCGTCCACATGAAGTCCGGCCTCCGCCTCCGCAACCTCACCCGCCCCATCCACTTCGCCGAGTTCGGCATCAAGGCCCGCGGCAGCCAGGGCAACATCGTCACCAAACACCCCGTCGAAAAAATCCTCATCGCCCCCAAAGACTTCACGCCATAGGGTTTGGGCAATCGTTTTCACCGCCAAGATCGCCAAGTAAGAAAAGCAAAGAATCAAAACCCCATAACCTAATTCTTTCTTGGCGAACTTCTCTTCCTTGGCGGTTCATTCTTATTCCCACGACCCAAGTCTTCCTCCGCGTCCCCTCCGCGACCTCCGCGACCTCCGCGACCTCCGCGGCTCCGCGTTGAAAAATTCTTTTTCTATGATCACCATCGGCACCAGAGCATCCCTCACCGTCCTGCGGGAAAAGCCGGTCGGCCTTTTCCTCGACGCCCAGAACCTCGGCGAGATCCTGCTGCCGCGCCGCGAGATGCCGACGGAATGGGCCGTTGGCGCGGAGATCGATGTCTTCCTCTACCGGGACTCCGAGGATCGGCTCGTCGCAACGCTGAAGCAGCCGAGTGTCATGCCCGGGGATTTCGGGAAACTCCGCTGCACCGCCCTCACGGAAGTCGGCGCGTTCCTCGATTGGGGGCTGCCGAAGGATCTGCTCGTCCCTTTCCGCGAGCAGAAAACCCGGATGGAGGTCGGTAAACGCTACCTCGTGAAAGTCCTTGTCGATGACGCCACCGGCCGCCTTGTCGCCACCACCCGCATCGCTCGCCATATCGACCTCGCACTTGCCGCATTTGAATCAGGTCAGGAAGTGGAACTCACCGTGTATGGGAAAACCCCGATGGGCTACAAGGCCATCGTCAACGGCACCCACACCGGCCTACTCTTCTCCAACGAGGTCTTCCAGGAACTCGCCCAAGGCGAGAAACTCAAGGGCTACGTCGCCGCCCTCCGCAACGACGGCAAGATCGACCTCACCCTTCACCCCCCCGGCCGCGAGCGCGTCGATGATCTCGAAAAGCAGATCATGGGAGAGCTCGTCGCCCGCGGCGGCTTTTGGCCCCTCACCGACAAAACCCCCGCCGCCGAAATCTACGAGGAACTCGGCGTCTCCAAACGCACCTTCAAACAAACCCTCGGAGCGCTGATGAAAAAGCGCCTAGTGACGCAGACGGAGACGGGGATTCGTTTAAATTAGGTGAGGGCGTGGCTTTCGCTGGGAACGCGAGTTTGCAACTCGCATGCCCATGATCGGAGAAAGGATAGACCTTCGAGGTTTGTCCTTTCGCTTATCCATGGGCATGCGGGTGGCAAACCCGCGATCCCAGTGGTGCGAATTCCCTTAACTTGACGCGCATGTCGGTTGGGGCAAATCGTTGAACTCCGCCACGCTTCCACATCCGCTCTTGTCCGATGTCGAGATGGGAGGCAATGTTCGCGCGTTCATGCGTGCGACGGCTTTCCGATGGGTGATGCGCGGCGAGCCCTTCTTACCGAACGGGCGCGCTGCGGATGAGGGTTTCCCAGAAATCCTCCGCCACCTCGTGCGTCAGCGGGGCATCCCGGAGGGCGAGGCGCTGGAGGCCTTCCTGCACCCGAAGCTCAAGGATCTGAGCGACCCTTTCCTGATGCCCGACATGCGCGCCGCCGTCACGCGCATCCTTCAGGCGGCGGATCGAAAGGAGAGCGTCTGCATCTTCGGCGACTACGATGTGGACGGGATTTCCTCGATCACCCTGATGACGAAAATCCTCCGCGCCTTCGGGCTGGAGCCTCGGGCGTTCGTGCCGCGCCGGGGCGCCGAGGGCTACGGGCTGAGCTTCGCGGCCATCCAGCGCTGCCTCGCGGAGGGCGAAAAGCCCGACCTACTGATCTCGGTGGATTGCGGGACGGTTTCCACTGACGAGGTCGCTCACCTGCGGGAAAGGGGGATCGATGTGATCATCGCGGATCATCACGAACCGAACCCGGGGAGCCGACCGGATTGCGCGGCGATCGTGAACCCGAAGTGCGGCGATGATTTCACCTACCTCTGCGCGGCGGGGGTCGTGTGGAAGATCGGTCACGCGTTGATGAAAGAGCGGCCCGTCAGCCTCGATCTCAAGGGGCTGCTCGATCTCGTGGCGGTGGCCACCATTTCCGACATCGTGCCGTTGGTGGAGGAAAATCGCCTACTGGTTCGTCACGGGCTAAAAGCGTTGCCTAGTACATTAAACTCAGGGCTGCGCGCGTTGCAGGAGATCACAGGCTTGAATAGAAACCCGACGGCGGGCGATGTCGGCTTCCGTATCGGGCCGCGGATCAACGCCGCGGGGCGCATGGATTTCCCTGAGGACGCACTGGCCACGCTGAACACCGATTGCCGCGCCACCGCTGTCGAGTTGGCGCAGAAACTCGACACCTACAACCGCAGGCGGCAGGACGTGGAGACGCGAATCCGCAAGGAGGCGGCTGCCGAGCTTTCCGCCGGTTTCGATATGGAAAATGATCCGGTGATCGTGCTCGGCTCGCGGGATTGGCACCATGGGGTGGTCGGCATCGTCGCCTCGCGGCTGATGCGGCAATATCACAAACCCACCTTCGTGATCGCGATCGATGAAAACGGCATCGGAAAGGGCTCGGGTCGCTCGATCCCCGGGATATCTCTCGTCGAGGCAATCCGCGCCTGCTCCGGCGATCTCATCGCAGGCGGCGGTCACGCGATGGCAGCAGGCCTCTCGATCCGGGAGGAGAACATGGCGGATTTCCGAAAACACTTCGCGGCATACGTGTTGGAAAACAGCAGCGAGGAGGAACGGCTGCCGAGGCTGACTTATGACGCGGAGATCACCTTCGCGCAGCTTTCCCTGGATTTCCTGGCGAGCTACGAGCTGCTCCAGCCTTTCGGAAACGGCAACCCACAGCCGGTATTCGTCGCGCGCGGGGTTGGCCTGAGCCGCCCACCTTTCCGCATGAAAAATAATCACCTGCGCCTGGCGCTGCGCCAGGGCGACCACGAGCAGGACGCTGTGTTCTTCGGCGGCGGCGAGCATGAGCTACCCAAACCGCCGTGGGACATCGCTTTCACCATCGACCGCAACACTTTTAAAGGCAAAACCACGCTACAGATCATCATCCAGGAAATCCGGGCGGCGGAAGAGGCTTAACCGCGAATGAACGCGAATGAAGAGGGATCGCGCGATGCAAGCCAAACGCCTAGGGTTCCTCGCCCCCGCTTTCCCGTTTGCCATTTCCGGGTAATTTCCGCATTTTCCCACAAGCCCATAGTCCATGCCATACTCCATTACCCTGGGCCGCAGCAGCCATCATTTTGAGACGCTCGGGCGGTTGATGGCGTGCGCCACTCCGCTGCGATCCGGGGACGTCCTGGCGGGTGTCGCCGCCGCATCGGCGGAGGAGCGCGTGGCCGCCCAGTTCCTGCTGGCCGAGGTTCCGCTGGAAGATTTCCTGAACCACCCATTAATCCCCTATGAGGACGATGAAGTCACCCGGTTGATTCTCGACTCCCATGATGCATCCACGTTCCGTTCCATTTCCGACTTGAGTGTCGGTGAGTTCCGAAATTGGCTTTTGGACTACGAGACCACTGGGGAAACGATCGCCGCCATCCGCGCCGGGCTGACGCCGGAGATGGTCGCGGCGGTGAGCAAGATCATGGGTAACCAGGATCTTGTCCTGGTGGCATCGAAAATCCGCGTGGTAACCGCATTCCGCTCCACAATCGGACTGCCCGGATGCCTTTCCGTTAGGCTCCAGCCCAACCATCCCACGGACGACATCCACGGCATCGCGGCCTCCACGCTCGATGGTTTGTTGTACGGTTGCGGCGATGCGGTCATCGGCATCAATCCCGCCACCGACAGCGTTCCGGCGATGGATCGCCTGCTTCACCTGATGGACGACCTGATCCGGAAATACGAGATCCCCACCCAATCCTGCGTCCTCGCCCACGTCACCACGGCGCTGCGTTGCATAGAGATGGGCTCGCCGGTCGATCTCGTTTTCCAATCCATCACCGGCACCGAAGCCGCCAACAAAACGTTCGGGATCAACCTCGGAATCCTTGCCGAAGCCCGCGCCGCCGCCCTTTCCCTGGATCGCGGGACGGTGGGGAAACAGGTCATGTATTTCGAGACCGGCCAGGGATCATGCCTGTCCGCCGATGCGAACCACGGACTGGACCAACAGACCTGCGAGGCGCGGGCCTATGCGGTGGCGCGGGCTTTCGATCCCTTACTCGTGAACACAGTGGTCGGCTTCATCGGCCCGGAGTATCTTTACGACGGCAAACAGATCATCCGCGCCGGGCTTGAGGATCATTTTTGCGGAAAAATGCTGGGGCTGCCGATGGGATGCGATGTTTGTTACACGAACCACGCCGAGGCAGATCAAGATGATATGGACACGCTGCTAACTTTGCTGGGGGTTGCGGGCTGCAATTTCATCATGGGGGTTCCCGGTTCCGATGACATCATGCTCGGCTACCAAAGCTCCAGTTTCCACGACAGCCACTACCTGCGCCAGGTTCTCGGCCTGAAGCCCGCACCCGAGTTCGCGGAATGGCTGGAGAAAATGCGCATCACCGGGCAGGGCCGCTTGCTGCCGGTGGAACCCAAGAACCCCCTGTTAGCCCATGGAAAGATTTGAGATCCAACAACCCGCGGAGCTGCTACTCCCGGAGGCTCCCGATCCATGGGCGTATCTGCGGCGTTTCACGACGGCACGCATCGCGATCGGACGCAGCGGCGGGAGCCAGCGGACATCCTCGCTGCTGGATTTCCGACTTTCTCATGCCCGCGCCCGCGATGCGGTCATGACAGATTTCGATGTCGCTGAACTGGATGATTTGCTTAAAAATGCGGCTCTGGAAACCATCCATCTTGCGAGCGCCGCGCAGGATCGCCGTGATTACCTGCTACGCCCCGATCATGGCCGGACACTCGCTGAAAGCTCACGCGAACTGCTTTCCTCACACGTCGGAGCCGCGCTGCCGGATCTCGTGCCCATCGTTTCGGACGGGCTGTCCGCGGTGGCCGCCGTGCGCCACGCGGCGGCGGTGTTGGTTCCGCTCCTAGCTTCGCTCAAAGCCAGCGGCTGGCACATCAGTCCGGTGATGATCGTGCCCTTCGCGCGGGTGAAACTGCAGGACGAGATCGGCGCCGCCCTCGGTGCCCGCTTCACCCTCATGCTCCTCGGCGAGCGACCCGGTCTCGGTGCCCCCGACAGCCTCGGTGCCTATTTCACCCACAGCCCCGGCCCGGACAAAAGCGATGCGGATCGGAACTGCGTTTCCAACATCCGCAAGGAAGGCCTGGAACCCGCCCTCGCGGCCCGGAAAATCGAATGGCTTCTCAAGGAATCCGCCCACAGCGGCCTGAGCGGCGTGGAGCTGAAAGACAGCGAACCCACATCCCGCTTGCCCGACACTTGATGCATTTTGAAAAATCCGTTCTTTCAAATCCCTTGGAAAGATCGGAAACCGATGGCTGTAAACTACCCACCGATGAAGTCATTCCCTATCCTCACCCTCGCCATGGTTTCCGCCATAGGCGCGGCTCCGCTCATCAAGGAAACCCTCGCCACCGGCCTCCGCGATCCGATGGAGGTCGCGATCGCTCCGGACGGTGACTTCTACGTGGTGGAGCGGGAAGGCCGGATGGTGCGGATCAATCCAAACACCGGCGGGACTTTCGTTATCGGGGAGATCGCCGTGCAGGCGTTGAGGGGCACGGATCCGAAGAGCAACTACGGCCGCGAGGACGGGTTGCTCGGCATCGCGCTCGATCCGAATTTCGCGATAAACCAGCGCCTGTTCCTATTTTTCAGCGCGCCCGATGTGGTCGCGTGCCGCCTCTCGCGCTTCACGCTCAAGGACGGCAAGATCGATCCCGCCTCCGAACTCAAGCTGCTCGAAATCCCCACCCAGCGCGAGAACAAGGTCTGCCACCTCGGCGGCTCCGTGGAGTTCGGCCCCGACGGGCTGCTCTACGTTTCCATCGGCGACAACACGAACCCCTTCGAGAGCGCGGGCGTCGCGCCCATCGACAACCGCGACAATCGAGTGGAATGGGACGCCCAGCGCTCCGCCGGAAACACCAACGACCTGCGCGGCAAGATCATCCGCATCAAGCCCA
>CAMCXJ010000051.1 GCA_945883455.1 Prosthecobacter debontii | reverse complement strand
GACCGACTACACCAAAATTTTCAGCGGCTCCGATCTCATCGGCTGGAAATACGAATCCACGGGAAATCATAATTGGTTCGCTACAAACGGCATCCTTAAGCACACCGGTAAAAAGGGAGCGACTAATGATCTTTGGACGAATGAAAGCTACAAGGATTTCACGATGGTCTTCGACTGGCGCTGGGCCGGAGGCGGCGTGAAAAAAATGCAGCCCATCGTCATGCCGGACGGGTCGGACAAACTCGGCGCCGACGGGAAAAAGGAACTCGCCGAGATCGAGGAACACGACAGCGGCATTTACCTGCGCGGCGCAAGCAAGTGCCAGATCAACCTCTGGAACTGGACCTGCGGCTCCGGCGAAATCTACGGCTATCGCACCGATCCGAAACAAAGCCCTGCGGTGAAAGCCGCTTGCACCCCAAAACGCAAAGCCGACCGCCCCCTTGGCGAGTGGAACCGGACAATCATCTCTGTTAAAGGCGACACCGTGAAAGTCACCCTCAACGGCGAAACCGTCATCGAGAACGCCATCCTCGCCGGCATGCCCGCCGAAGGCCCGATCGGTCTCCAGCACCACGGCCAGGCTATCGACTTCGCCAACATCTGGGTGAAACGCCAATGAACGATTGGCAATCAGTCTAGAGACCGCGCTGGACTTAGGAGAGGCAGATAGTCATTTTCTAAATTATGACGGATGAGGACTGGATGGCCTTGGCGCTGGTAGAGGCGCGGAAAGGTATGGGCCGGACGGCGCCGAACCCGCCGGTGGGCGCGGTGGTGGTGAAGGATGGGAAATTTCTCGGCACAGGCTGGCATCAGCGGGCGGGGCTACCACATGCCGAGATGGAAGCGATGGCGGCGGCGGAGTTGGCGCACGGGAAAGGCTGCCTCGCAGGGGCGACGGTTTATGTGACGCTGGAGCCTTGCTCGACGGCGGGCAAGACCCCGGCATGCACGGGCGGACTGTGGCATGCGGGCGTTTCAAGGGTGGTCTATGGCTGCGCGGATCCGAACCCGTCGCATGCGGGCGCGGCGGATGATATTTTAAAAAAGGCAGGGATCACGGTGCGGGCACGGGTTTTGGAAAAGGAGTGCGGGGAGATCCTCCGCCCCTTTGCGAAGGTGCAGCGGACAGGCTTGCCGTGGGTGATCTGGAAATGCGCGATGTCGCTGGACGGACGGATTACGCGACCGGAGGGCGAGGGGCAGTGGTTGAGCGGCGCGGAAGCACGGGCGGATGTGCAGCAGCTGCGGGCGGTGGTGGATGCGATCCTGACCAGCGGCGAGACTGTGCGCCGCGACAAACCATCTCTAACAATCCGCGTGCCGGAGCTGCTCGAAGGGCGCGAGCAGCCTTGGCGCGTGATACTCACGGACAGGCCGGAATCCATGCCGTCCGAGGCACCGCTTTTCAACGATGAGTGGAAGAACAGGACGCTAATCCGCAGCGGCGGGCTGGAGGAAACGCTGCGTGAACTGGTGAAGGAGCGCGGCGTGCTTTCCGTGATGATCGAGGCCGGCGGCAAACTCTCTGCCGCGCTGCTCGCCGCCGGGCTGGTGGATGAGGCGGTTATTTATCATGCGCCCATCCTCTGCGGCGGCGGCACGCTCCCGGCGCTGGCGGGGGAGGTTTTCCCGGAATCCATAGAGCTGCGGGATGTGACATGGAAAAACTTCGGCGCGGATCTGAGGGTGCGGGGGCTGATCGGAAAAAAGCATGAGTGAGCCGTTTTTCGAAACCACCAACGCCAAGGTCTGGCGCGGCGATGTCGTGGCGCTGCGTGGTCTGGATCTCACGCTGCGCATCGGCGAGAGCGTAGCGATACTCGGCGCAAATGGCGCGGGTAAAAGCAGTCTGCTGAAGCTGATGACTGGCGAGCTGCGGGCGGAGGCGAACCCGGGCACCTCATGCCGGCTTTTCGGCGAGGAGCTGTGGTGCCTTGAGGAGCTGCGGCATCGGATCGGTATCGTGATGCCGGAGGAGGTGGAGCGGTTCCACCCGGCGGAAATCGCGGCGGATGTGGTGATCTCGTCGTTCCGTGGCGCCTACGGGCGGACACGGGACATGCGCTTCAGTGCCGCCGAAAAAGCACTGACCGCACAGGCGCTGGCGGACGTGGGAATCGCGGAGCTGGCGGCGCGGGAGTTCGGCCAGCTGTCGTCGGGAGAAAAACGTCGGTTTCTTATCGCCCGGGCGCTCGTTCACCGCCCGGAGGCGTTGGTGCTCGACGAGCCATCGACCGCGCTCGATTTCGCGGCGCGCTTGAAACTTCTGGAAACGCTGCGTGGAATCGCGGCGGGTGGGGCGACTCTGACGCTCGTCACCCACGACCCCGGTGAAATCCTGCCAGAAATCACCCGAGTGATTTTGCTAAAAGACGGCAGCGTGGTCGGCGACGGACCGAAGCGGGAAGCGCTCAATGAACAGTCGCTGAGCAGGCTTTACGGGATGCGGCTCAAGCTTACGTGGTCGCGGGGCTGGCCGGTGGTCAGGCCGGTTTCGTGGGCTTTTTCGGAACCGGATCGTATCCGTGGGTGCCCCAAGGATGACAGCGGAGTAGGCGGCGGAAAGTGAGCCAAGTGCCTTTGAGAGCGCCGTGGATTTTGATCGCCTCGATGCCGTAGTGGCTGCATGTCGGATCGTGGCGGCAGACGCCATGACCGCCGCTCGCCAGCCGCAACCATGGGGAAATGGCGAGTTGGTAAAAGCGGATCAGCTTGGTGAGGAGCCAGGACACGCTGGAGTTTGAAATTTCACACCGCAAAACTCAACCTTCAAGGAAGAGGAGAAAGAGCAGGCACGGAATCGGCGGTTGAGTTGGCGTGGGGATGCGCTCAGGGTGGCGTCGTGAAAAGTGTCCGAATCCTGGTTTCCACGGCGTTGGGGCTGGTTTGCGCTTTGGCGGAGGAGGTGGGGGATTGGCGTCTCGAATTGCTGAAAGAGAAGGGGCTTTCGTCCGAAACACCCGCACTGGATGCTTTCCGGAAAGGCCGGGAGGTTTCCGGGGAAAGCCTGGAAAAGTCGATCCGGAGTCTGGCTTCGGAGGAGTTTGCGGAGCGGGAGCAGGCACAGAAAGAGATTCTTTTGATGGGGAGTGTTGTATTGCCCTTGCTGCGTGAGATGCCGGAGTCCGAAGATCCGGAGGTACGGATGCGGCTGGGGAAAATCGTGCGGACTCTCCGCGAGGGCGGCCAAGAGGCGAAGGATGAGCTGTTGATGCGGGCGGTGGCCAGCCTGCTTCACGAAAGGAAAACCCCCGGTATCGCCGATCCGGGCGGGCGGATTTTCGTGGAGTTTTTCAGCAAGCCGCAAGCCTCGCTGGCGGATGGATACCGGGGTCTGCGCTACGAGGCGGATGACGCGATGAAAGGATCCGTCTCGGACGGTGGGTTTGCACGCATGGATGGGCGACGCGACGGCGACGGCGACCAGCGGCTGCTCTTCGATGCCCAGCGCTTCACGGGCAAGCTGGAGTTTCCCGATGAGTTCCGGATCGAGGCGAAACTTGGCGGCGATGCGGGCGGGGCCGGCTCCTACCATGTGGGGATCTCCATCGGCAACGTGCGCGCCCTTTTTCATCCCGGATTGAACGGCGGTGCATTCCGCTTCGAGCAGGTCGATGATAATGTCCCGCTCTCGGAGAATGCGGACATGGGCTTCGATGCGCCGGCGGGAAAACTCCTGTCCATGGGCATCGATGTGAAACGGCTTGCTGGCGGCGCGGTGCAACTCGACGTGCTGGTCATCAACGGAAAAGATAGCTTCCGGGCCAGCAAGACCGTGCTGGCGGAAGTGATCGGCAAACTGGATCACATCGGGCTGGACCGCAGCGGCAGAACCGGAGGCGACGGGCTTTTCGACGACCTTGTGGTGGACTTGGGAAAACAGTGAGCGGAGCGGGCGCCAACAGCCAGCAGTCTCAGGGGTTGTTTCGCTTGGCGAGGGACTTTAAAACTGATTCAGGCAGGTTGGCGGAGCTGATCCAGCGCTGGGCGGCGGCTTGGTCATCCTCTAGCCAAGATCCAAGCGCGCGCTGATACATACGGTTGCGGCTGTCTGCGTCTCCGATGAGGGCGATCTGTCCTGCGGCCACGCCGGGGGCCTTATCGAAGGAGTTCCAGATGAAATGGTAAACCATGCGGTCATCCACATCGGCGGGATGGCTGTTCATCAGCTTGGCGGCGGCCTGTGGGTCGGTGCGCGCCTCGATGGTGACGAGTCCGCGCAAGGCACGGGTGCGCGCGTCGCCTTGCGGCAGGCTCGCGAAGGATGCGGATGCGGCTTCCTTGTCGGTTTGCGCCCATTGCTCAAAGACCTCATCCACGCTACGGGTGGAGGCCTCGCCGAGATTGGAAAGCAGCCATGAGGCAGTGGCGGCGGGGTCGGTCTTCGCCATTTCCTCGGCGAATCGCGCCGTCGCGCCATCGCGGAGGCGCTCGTCGGATAAGGACGCGATCCATGCTTTCGCGGCGTCGGGTCCGTCCTTCAGGAGATGGGGCATCATTGCGCGGAGAGCCTCGCCGCGCTCGCCGCTGAAGGGAAGAGCCTGCAGAAGTTCGGTGGCGCGGGTCGGGTTGGTGGCGGCGAGGCTGCGGATGATTCCGATCATGTAAGGGTTCGCTTCCTCGCCTTCATGTTTCGCCTCGGCCCATGCAATGGCGGATTCCGGGTCGCGGCTGGCCCATGCGGCGAGAACGGTGCCGGTGGCCATCCCTCCTCGGGTGTTTGCCGTGGTGTAGGCGAGCGCGGCCATCGGGTCGGCCTCTGCCCACGCCGTGAGAAGCATGGCATATTCCCCCATCCGCGCCTCGGTGAGACCGAGGCTGCGGAACTTGGCAACAGCGGCCTCGAATTCGGAGGGAGCGAGGGAATCGATCCAGGACAGCATGGCGCGGCTCCGGTCGAGGGCGTTTTCCCCACGGACGATCTCCTCCATTTTCACGAGGCGCTCGTCTATCGTCTTGGCGGAACGTTCGCCGGCTGTGCGCGATGCGCGTAAAGCGGTGTCACGCCGTGCCGAGATGCCGTCACGGCTGGAGGACGTGCGTTGGTCAGAAACCTGCTTGGCTTGTCCTAGGAGTTGATCCGCCTCGCCGCTACCTGTGGCGCCGCTGGTGAGTTTTCCGACCACGAATCCGCCGAGCCCTACGGCCATGCAGGCGGCGCTCACGCTGGTTACATTCCATTTCATAATTTTTATGTTCGTCGTAATTTGAGCGTCCGCAATGGCGGATTTCGCCTGTGTTCTTGCATCCGGCCCACAGTCTGCGATCTTTTCCAGATGAAAAAACCGCTACTCCTGGTTACTCTGGCCTGCCTTACTTCCTGTCAGACAAATGAAAAACAACCCACCGATGACAAGCCCGCCGAAGTGAAGGCCGTAAAATCTGAGATCGATATATCGAAACCCGAGTCCTTGGTCGGGCAGTCCTTGGATCAAGTTCAGGCTGCCTGCGATGCCCGGGAAATCCCTCACCGCGTGATCGAGTTGGACGGCGAGCCGCGCCCGGCGACGATGGACTACCGCCCGGAGCGGCTGAACTTCAAGGTGAAAGACGGCCTCATTACCGCGGTGACAAACGGTTAGGCCGATCTTAGCATCGGGATCGAGGCGAGCAGGCGTTTTGTGTAATCGTCCTTCGGGTGGTGAAATACGTCGTCCGCCGTGCCCAGCTCGACGATTTTTCCCTGATACATCACCGCGATCCGGTCGGCGACGTAATGCACCACACCGAGATCGTGGGAAATGAAAACCATGGTCAGCCCGAGGTCGCGCTGGAGGTCTTTGAGGAGATTGAGAATCTGGGACTGAATGGAAACGTCGAGCGCGGAGACCGGCTCGTCGGCGATGATGAGTTTCGGCTCCGGGGCGAGAGCGCGGGCGATCGCGATCCGCTGCCGCTGGCCGCCGGAAAATTCATGCGGGTAACGTCGCATCTGCCCGGCGTCGAGGCCGACGGTGGCCATCAGGTCGGTGACTTTTTTCTCAAGCTCCGCGCCTTTCATTTTCGGATGCCGCTGGCGCACGGCCTCGGCGAGTGTCGAGAAAACGGTCATCCGCGGGTTCAGTGAGGCGTAGGGATCTTGGAACACCATTTGGAAATCGAGGCGGCGCCTGCGCACTTCATGCGGGCGGAGCGTGCTGAGGTTTTCGCCATCGAGGATAACGGATCCGGCGGTGGGCGGGATGAGCTGCATGATCATCCGCGACAAGGTCGATTTCCCGCAGCCTGACTCGCCGACGAGGCCGAGGATCTCGCCCTGACGGATCTCAAGGTTCACGCCGTCGACGGCTCTGATCGTATCCGTGTGGTGGGTCAGGAGACCTCCCGCCTTTTTCACGAAATGCTTCTCCAAATCCCGTATCTCAAGGTAGCTCACGCGGGGATAAAAGCATTCGCCGCATTTCTCCGCAAACATCTTTGTGAATACATGATTCCCAGCTTGACGGAAAAGCGGAATTACGGGAATACTGAGATATGAAGACCACGATTGATCTGCCCGATCTTATGTTCCGGAAAGCAAAATCCACCGCTGCCGAGCGCGGGATCTCGCTGAAGACATTCATTACCGAGGCAGTGGAGCGCACCCTCACCTATCCAGCTCCGCAAGCTAGCGACAAGCCGTGGATGAGTGCCATCGAGGGGGTGCCGAAAATCCAGAAATCCGTGGTCGCAGGTATTGCAAAGCGTGTGGCTGCATCTGACGCAGCAGATCTCGCAAGACAACCTTACTGATCGGCATGCTACTGGACACGAATGCGATCTCTGCGATCGGGGAAAAGGATGGCGGGATCCTCCGCATCCTCGCGGCAGCCGATGCGGTCGCCTTACCCTTCATAGCGGTTGCGGAGTTCCGCTACGGTCTCCTTGGCTCAAGCCGTCCCGAGTGTGGCTTATTACTTCTAGAGCGCCTCACCGACAGCGCAGGCGTTTGTTTCCCAGACGCCGAAACTCTCGGCCATTACGCTTGGATTTCGGATCATCTGAAGCGCAAGGGGCGGCCCATCCCGCATAACGACATCTGGATCGCCGCCCTCGCCCGCCAGCATTCAATGAAAATCCTTTCTCGCGACAACCACTTCGACTCGATCCAAGGCATACGCCGGGTGGGTTGGTAATCTGCCGCACCCCTCCCAATCTCCGTGACTTTTCCGCCGCATGTGCGAGAGATGCGGCGATGGAAATGCGGAAACACGAAGAGATCGCCCTGCGGCTAAGCGTGGTCATGGGCGCGTGGTTCGTGTATGCCGGTGGGCTGAAAATTTTCTCCAGCGGCCTGGACAAGTTCGCGGTGGACATCGGGAACTACAAGCTGGTCGGCGAGGGCATGGCGGTGGCGGCGGCTTACATCGTGGCGTGGGTGGAGGTGGTGGCGGGGCTTTGTTTCATGCTCGGCATGCTGAAAAAAGGCGCGTGGCTGGCGATGCTCGGGCTGGTGACCGCATTTAGCATCTCCGTCGGCTCGGCGTGGTGGCGGGGGCTGGATATTTCCTGCGGCTGCCTGGGCGGGACGGAGAAAATTTCCTACTGGGCGAAGGCTGCGGAATTCGCGCTGTATTACGCGGTGCTTGCTTACTTAGCATGGTGCGTTTGGAGAAAGCCGGCGCGCGAAGCAGCCTAGGCGACGCGCACGCGCACGAACATGCGGGATTGCTGCGTCGCCATATCATAAAATTTAAGGGTAATCATAAATAGAAAATGTAACTATTATCACTACAAAAAATGTCTTCACCATAATTACTAAGATATTAGGGTAGAAACTTATGTTAAATGCACAACAGTTTTCGACCACCAAAAATGATTCCGGCGAGCACACGAGTAATCCGCTATTCCCGCACCACCATAAGCTCGACATGCATGCCCAAAGATTAGCGAAGTCGAAAAGATATTCCATCAGCGAGGCTCTTGCCCACATTATCGAGAGTGGGATCAGGAGCACCGAGTGCGAAATCGAAACAGACCGTGTAACCGGCCGTCCTGCCGATCTCTCGCAACGCCAGATCGCCGTTCTTCAAGGCCTCCGCGACGGCCTCGCCGTAAAAGAGATCGCGCACAAGCTCAATGTAGGCGAAGCCACCGTCCGCACCCACATCACCCGCATCCGCGAGCGCACGGGATGTGTGGACATCCTTAAACTACGGATGCCGTAGTAGTTCCACCACCCGTGGCCGTCACGACCTAGTCCTGCCACCAAGCTACGGAAGACTAGGTGGTTTACCGGGTCGAATCATCTGCATCCAGCACGCGTGTGTCATCCTTGTCACAAACTACTAGATATCTAGTATCCATGCTCACATCGATTGATAAACCACCACAGCCAGATCTTTCACAACGTCCCGCACCCTTGAAAAGACACCCGCTACAGTGTAATAAATAAGCTTACAAATGAAATCTTCCCCAATGAGGCCGTCTGAGTAATTTCATGCCACCTATGAAAGTTAAAAAATATTCCGCGCTGCTCGCGCTACTGATGACCTCCGGACTTATCCACGCACAAACCATCGTTCCAGCTCCTGGAGTGATCGTTCAAGGCAGTGCAGTGGTTCAAGGACCTGCACTTGTGAACGGCACTCTCACCGTGCAACCTGAACTTACTACGACAGTCGGGACGCCAGTTGTTGATACAAACCCAGGCACCCCCACAATTTTGGATGAAATCAATCCCACCGGCACCGGCGGGCCTACCAAAATCATCCAGACGCTTGTCCAAACCGCCGACACGACGCAGTCCACAACTACTGGCGGAGGAGTTCGTGCCGAAACTAACGGTAATCTTACTCTAAGCGCAACTTCTGCGGTCGTAGAAGACAAGTCTTATGGTACATTAGTTACCCAAGAAGTCGCACAAGCCGGTAACTCGAACACGGTAGGTGTTGCCATTCCCGGCACTGAAAAATATTATCTCGTCAACAAAACCACAGGGGCGATCATTCCGACAACCCCAGTATTCTTCGCATCCCCTGCATTGGTCGATGCATTCGTAACTTCCCAAACTGTAGCACAGCTGGAGGCTCTTGATCCCAGCCTTGCTGAGTCAACAGACGTGCCGGGCAACGGTGGTAACCTCGTAGTCGAAGGTAACTCTACACTTGGTGACGCCGCTACCGACACCACCACCGTGAACGGAGCACTCGTTGCCAACAATGGCTTGGATGCCACCGGCGACAAAATCACCAACCTAGCTAACGGAACTGCAGCAACGGATGCAGCCAACCTCGGTCAAGTGAATGCCGGTGACGCCACACTCCAGACCAACATCAATACCGAGGCCACCACCCGCGCTGCTGCTGACACGGCCATCCGTGGTGAGTTTGCTGCTGCTGACACCACACTACAGACCAACATCAACACCGAGGCCAGCACCCGCGCTGCTGCCGACACGGCCATCCGTAGTGAGGTTGCTGCTGCTGACACCACACTCCAGAACAACATCAACACCGAGGCCAGCACCCGCGCGGCTGCCGACACGGCCATCCGTGGTGAGTTCGCCGCCGCTGATACGGCTCTCGGCACCGCTGTTCGCAGCGAGTTCGCCGCCGCTGACACTGTTGAGCGCAACGCACGCACCGCCGCCGACACAGCCATCCGTGGTGAGTTCGCCACTGCCGACACGGCCCTTGGCGGTCGCATTGATAGTGAAATATCCGCACGCATCGCAGGTGACACTGCGGTACGCTCGGAGTTCGCTGCTGCGGACACTGTCATCCGCACCCAGTTCGCTGCTGCCGACACCGCCATCCGCAACGAGTTTGCTGCTGCCGACACGGCTCTCGGCACCGCTGTTCGCAACGAGTTTGCTGCCGCTGATACCACCGAGCGCAACGCCCGGATCGCCGGTGATAGCAGGCTCCAGTCGAACATCGACGAGAACACTCGCGGTATCGCAATGGTTGCAGCGATGACCAACACCACCGTGGATATTGGCAAGACCCACGGAGTTGACTTCAACATGGCACAGTTCCAATCCGAGACCGGCTTCGCCTTCGGATATGCTAACCGTATCAATGAGAACGTCCAGGTGCACACCTCGGTCGCATCGACAACTGACTTCGACGAAAGCGTCGTTCGCCTGGGTGTCGCTGTTCAGTGGTAATCTGACTCTCAGTTGAACGGTAACTGGTAGCTCAACTAAGCCCGCACCGCTCATACGGTGCGGGTTTTTTTGTCACCTCATCCCCGATTCGCACACAGATACAACCTACTAGGTTCATGAAAACCTCCATTGCCTTATTGTTCACCATCGCCCTATCGCAGCTTTCCTGCTCGCTGGGAGGGAAACCACCTGAACCCGTCAAGCGTGTTACCTTTTCTTATGAGGCGTTGGCGTCCATGCAACCTAGGGATATCCCATCCTTTGTTTATGTCTTCCCGCCCTTACGCAGCAACAGCAGCGGCAAGGCCATCGAGCAACTCGTGCCTGTCAAATCTTCGGAAGGAGGTGTATCCGAATGGAAGACGTCTTCGGCACAATCCATGGCCTTGAAAAAGAAGATCGAAGCGGATCTGAGGAAGGGCGGCTACGAGACGATAAGTTTCGGCGATCTGCTCACCGTGCAGCAATCCTATGCGGTTCTGGTCATCAGCACTTTCTACACCCTTCCCTACGACGTGAAGAATGAGGCCGGTGAACTGACCAACAAAGCCACATTGGTGCTGATCAAGGGTGCGCTATTCGATGGGAATCTGGATCCGAAAACGAAGAAAGATATCATCAAGGTCGATGGGGTTACGAAAGTCCCAGCTGGGAAGGAATTCCCTGATCCGGTCACCCGCACGATCGAGCAGGGATACGCATGGTTTGCGGACAATTCAACGGGGCACATCCTATTGGATTGAAATGGTTGGGGTGACAAAGCCGGGGGAACGGTTAGCGGTTAGCGGTTCCCGGATACCGCCTTTCACCATTTTTTCCCGAGGGATTTCCTAAATATTGTCATGGTCGTGAATACTAAAAAAATGAATAAGAAAAGAGTCCGTAGTGGGCTTCCGTGGATTGCTTTGGGTCTATTGATCCTCATTGTCGTTGTGGGCTACACATTCAATCCCACCCTGCGAACGCTCTTACAGAGTGTGCGGAAATCAGTGGATCACGCACCCATATCTCCGGATCCCGTGGAGGCGGATGAATCCCCACAAGCGCCCGTCCTTTTTCCGCAGCCTGCTGCGGATCCTGTAAATTCGGATGAACCCTTGAAGCAGATCGAGGCGAGACTGCGCAAGGAGTATGATCAAAAGCTCAAAACAGAGCTAGCCAAGGAACGGGAGAAGGCGAAGGTGGGCCGCGAGGAAACGCAGGAGCCTACGCCCCCGGTGGTAATGTTCGCGATGCCTAGGGGGATTGTTTCGGACATCACCAACCTGAGCAATGGCATCCCGCTGAGAACCGAGGTTCTATATGACACCGGCGAGACCGCACTGGAGGAAAGGCAGCTGCACGATAGCTACACCGCGACGTATCAGCTTAAAATGCGCATCCCACGCCCCGCGATCAGCATACTTGATATCGAAAAAGCGACCCCTGAACTATCAAAAATCCTCCCGGGTTTTACCGCGTTGTTTCCCCTAGGCTTCGTCTCGCCAGCGCACGAGATGCTTTACCGCAACAAGATCTCGGATCTACGCACGAATTCGAGGCAGCTCGGTGCGTTGCTCTCCAAGCCCAACGCCTATGACTGCAACACCATCCTCCACCTAACTAACAAGAAAGGCCGCAAGGTGTTCTTTATGCAGGCGGATATGGACGCGATCCTGAAAGGCTCCGATGGGGATCGGGCACCTGTGATGCCCGCTTCACAAGTGGACTCCATCGATTACGACCCTTTCACGGTCTATCAATGGGCGAAGACAGGCAAAGCGCCCAATCCCATGATTGCCGGCTGGGAGCGGCGGATCGCCATTGGAAAGAAGGAACTCGATGCCCCGGCGATCACCCCCGAAAGAAAAGCCTGGGTGGATGAAAGGCTTGCCATGCTGAAGGCGGCCATAGAAGCCATGAAAAAGCGCAGCTACCTAATTTCCGCCTACGACCCCTACATCGTGCTTCCGATCAGCATCCTCAAGGATGCGAAAGATCCCTACGCTCCAAAGGTCGGTGATTACGCCGTCGTGATATCCGGTCGCAAAATCTATCCGTGCATCGTCGGGGATGCGGGGACGGATACCCAGGTGGGGGAAGCCTCCGCGAGGATGGCGAGCACCCTTGTCTCTGGATGGAATTCCGCACAAAAGGCGGTTGCCTATCCCGGCGTCAGCTATCTTGTTTTCCCCGGTAGTGGGGAGGTCGATACCGCCGTGCCTGACCACAAGAAATGGGGCGCGAAATGCCTCACCTTGCTGGGAGAGATCGGCGGGCTGGGTAACGGGTATGAATTTCACGACTGGACAACACCTGCCCGTGCTCCAGTGCCGGTTCCACCGCC
>CAMCXJ010000050.1 GCA_945883455.1 Prosthecobacter debontii | reverse complement strand
GACAACTCTCTCCAATCTGGCCTGAGCATCCACCCTTGAAGCCGGAGGAAGCCGAGCGACTCGTTCGCTCGTTCCTCGGCGAGAAAGAGATGGCACGCCTTAATGAGAGGGGTGACGTTGACTTCGCATACATCGGAACCGACGGTCGCTACCGGGCTTCTGTGATCAAGCAGCGCCTAGGCTACGACATGGCCTTCCGAATCATCAACGGCAAGCTGCGCACCATGGAGGAGATCGGGCTTCCCCTCGAGCACATCATCCCACTCACCCGCTACCAGAACGGCCTCATCCTCATCACCGGATCCGTGGGTTCCGGGAAATCCACCACACTCGCATCCATCGTTGATTTCATCAACCAAGATCGCGACGACCATATCCTCACCCTTGAGGATCCCATCGAATACGTTTTCGAATCAAAGGGCTGCCATGTAAACCAGCGCGAGGTTCACAAGCACACGGAATCATTTGCTAGAGCGCTGCGTGGTGCGCTGCGGGAAGACCCCGATGTGATCATGGTCGGGGAAATGCGCGACCTAGAGACGATTCAGCTCGCCCTCACCGCTGCGGAAACCGGGCACCTTGTGCTCGGAACCCTTCATACCGGAAACGCCCCGCGGACGCTCGACCGTGTGCTCGATGTGTTCCCCACCGACCAGCGCGATCAGATCCGCATCATGGTTTCCGAATCCCTGCGCGGCATCCTTTCCCAGCAACTAATTCCGTTAGCGACCGGTCATGGCCGGGTTCTCGCCACAGAGCTTCTGGTCAATACGCCCGCTGTTGCGAACTGTATCCGTGAAGGTAAAACGTATATGCTTCCAGGCGTGATGCAGACCGGTAAACACGTCGGGATGGTGACCATGGATGAATCCCTAAGGAAACTCTACGTGAAAGGCCTGATCACCGCTGAGGACCTGTTGTATCGTTGCGAAGATATCGTGCAGATGCGTATTTTCCTGAAGTCCTGAATAAGACCCATTTCACCCAAAAAACTCCTCCGCAATATGGCCAGAATCGATGCCTTCTTCAAAACACTGATTGCCAGCAAGGGGTCGGATTTACACCTTTCCGAGGGTCAGCCTCCGAAGATCCGTGTCCACGGATCGGTGAAACCGATCCCGGACGAACCAGTCCTTGAAGGCGAATCCTTCAAACAACTACTCGCAGAAATTTGCGATCCCAAGGCTTTCGAGAAATACCTCATAGGCGGGGATCTCGACTTCGCCTATGAGATGGATCTGGATTCCCGTTTCCGCTGCAACTACCTGCAGCAACAGAACGGTCTTGCCGCGGTTTTCCGACTGATACCCACGGAAATCATGCCTCTGGAGGCGCTTGGCGTACCGGAGATGGTTAAGGAATTCGGTCATATGCGTTCGGGGCTCGTCCTCGTCACTGGGCCGACGGGTTCTGGAAAATCAACCACCCTTGCGGCGTTGCTTGATTACATCAATATGAACTTTTCCCGACACATCATCACGATCGAGGAACCGATCGAGTTTGTGCATCGCAACAAGCAATCCATCCTTACCCAGCGTGAGGTGCATGTTCAGACACCCTCCTTCGCCGATGGCCTGCGCGCTGCCATGCGCGAGGATGCGGACATCGTCCTCGTCGGGGAGATGCGAGATCTGGAGACGATCTCGCTCGCCCTCACCGCGGCGGAAACGGGGCTGCTTGTTTTCGGAACGCTGCATACCAACAACGCCCGCAAGACGGTGGACCGGATCATCGATGTGTTCCCCGCCAACCAGCAAGCCCAGGTGCGCACGATGCTTGCCGCATCCCTGCGCGGTGTTGTCGCCCAGCTCCTTTGCAAGCGCGTGGACAAGCCCGGCCGCGTCGCCGTTCACGAGATCATGTTCGGCACCCCAGCGGTCGCGGCCATCATCCGCGAGGGCGCGACGCAAAAGCTTTACGACGTGATCACCGGCGGCAAAAGCGAGGGTATGCAGTTCATGGACGAGTCGATCTGGTCGAAACTCCGCGAAGGAATGATTTCACCTGCAGAGGCTTACATGAAGGCGATCGACAAGACCCGCTTCAAAAAGTTCCTCCCCAAGGAACAATCACATCTCGGTGACGCCTCGGGCGAGAATCCGCTTTCCCATTGAAGCTTATTCCGGAACGTCGTCGCCGAGGATCTTGTCGAGAGAGGCTACGCGCTCCCATGGGCAACGTTTGCGTTGATACTTTTTCCAAACAACATCCCGCAATTCTCGCCAAACTTCCTCGGGCGGATGTTCAAGGATCTGCCAATCGGGATCCGTCTTCAGTGTCGTAATGATCCGCCAAGTGTTGCCGTGGAAATTGGCGCGAAAGAACCGTTTCCCCTCGTCCGTGCGTTCGTTCCACTCATGCGATTCCATTGGGCTAGTTTGCGTGAGCCCGCCATCATGTCGAGGCTTTCTCCATGGTGGGCTAGATAGGGCCTTTGGCTTGAGGCTTTGCATCCCTTGGAAAGGCTCGGGAAAAATTTCGACTAAACAAAAGGGCACAAAAATGGTCGATTAGCGTCGCCATGGATATCCATCCGATAACCGCCCGACATACGGAGTCCAACACCGCTTCACTCCACATTCGCACCGCCGAGACTTCCGCCGACTGGCAACTTGCCCACACCATGCTTGACGAAGAGCACCTTCTCGGTGCCGGACGCGAGGCGGGAGATCGGCTTTGCCAGTTCATCCTCCAAGAGGATCATACCGATTATTACCTGCCCAACCAACGTCCGAAAAAACTCTGGCTCAAACCCCTCGTCAAAAACGCCTTTACGCTGCTCTGCACCCCGGAACTCCCGGAGGATTGCAAAGCTGGC
This sequence comes from Prosthecobacter debontii, assembly GCA_945883455.1. Taxonomy (GTDB): domain Bacteria; phylum Verrucomicrobiota; class Verrucomicrobiia; order Verrucomicrobiales; family Akkermansiaceae; genus Luteolibacter. The sequence continues at coordinate 10,133 of CAMCXJ010000050.1, read as the reverse complement.
CTCACCGGCGGCGGAGGCACCCACAGCCCGTTGAAAGTCGGCCAACTCAAGACCCTGCGCGACGCCTTCCGCCAAGTGCCCGATCCCCGCCGCCCGCAAAGCCGCCGCCACCCTTTGAGCGCGATGCTCACCCTCGTCGCCCTCGGCCTGCTCATGGGCGGCCGGGACATGCTGAACATCTGGAGGCGCGCCGCAAAGCTCGACGAAAACCAACGCGCCATCAATCTCATCTTAAAAGCCAAACCCTTCCCATGACTCTTCAAGCCAAACGCCCTTGGAGCCGTTATCGGAGGCACGAAACCTTTTTGACAAAACGCCCGCCATCCCCAACCCTCCGCCCACACGATTCCCCGAAAAAACAAGACCATGAGCTACATCCGCACTTTCACCACCGGCTCCGGCAAAGAGGGCAAACTCCATTCACTCCCCGCCCTCGCAGAAAAATTCCCGAACCTTTCCAAGCTCCCCGTCTCGATCCGGATCGTGCTCGAATCCCTGCTCCGCAATAACGACGGACTGAAAGTTTCCGACAAGGACATCCACAACCTCGCGAACTACAACGCGAAATCCCCCGGCGATTACGAAATCCCCTTCGTCGTAGCCCGCATCGTGTTGCAAGATTTCACCGGCGTGCCTTTGCTCGTCGATCTCGCCGCGATGCGCTCCGCCGTCCACGCGATGGGCAAGGACGCGAAAATGATCGAGCCACTCGTGCCAGTGGATCTCGTCGTCGATCACTCGGTGCAGGTCGATTACGCGGGCACCGGTGCGTCGCTGGAGAAAAACCTAGAACTCGAATTTCACCGCAACCGCGAGCGCTACGAGTTCCTGAAATGGGGCGAGCAGGCGTTCGATACGTTTAAAGTCGTGCCACCCGGCATCGGCATCGTCCACCAGGTGAACCTCGAATACCTCGCCAAATGCGTGCTTGAGAAAGACGGCGTGTTTTATCCGGATACCCTGGTCGGCACCGACTCCCACACCACCATGATCAACGGCCTCGGCGTCGTCGGCTGGGGCGTGGGCGGTATCGAGGCGGAGGCGGGCATGCTCGGCCAGCCGGTCACTTTCCTCGTTCCTGAGGTCGTCGGAGTTTATCTAACAGGCGAACTCCATACCGGCGTCACCGCCACCGACCTCGTCCTGCTCGTCACCGAAGTTTTGCGGAAAACCAAGGTCGTCGGAAAATTCGTCGAGTTCTACGGCCCCGGCGCGAAAGCCCTGTCGCTGCCAGACCGCGCGACCATCGCCAACATGGCTCCCGAATACGGCGCGACCATGGGATTCTTCGGCATCGATGAAATCACCACCGGCTACCTCGAAGGCACCGGCCGCTCGCCCGAGCTCTGCACCACGGTCGAAAACTACTACAAGGCGCAGGGTCTCTGGGGCATCCCGACCGACCGCGACGCCCTCCAGTTTTCCCAGATCGTCGATCTCGATCTCTCCACCGTGAAACCCGGAGTCGCCGGCCCGAAACGCCCGCAGGATCGCATCGAGCTGGACTCCCTGAAATCCAAGTGGGCGTCCCTCCTCACCGGCCCCGCTCCCGACGGCTACAACAAGCAGCCCGTCATCAACACGGAAACCCCAGAAGGCCTCCCGCCCACCCTCGACAGCGAGCCGGATGATCCGTCGAACATCGGCCACGGCTTCGGCGCGGAAGTGGGCGTGGTCACTGAATCGAACGAAGACCCCGGCTACCCGCTCTGGGAAGTCACCGTCGATTCCAAGGACGGCATCAAGGACACGATCACCCACGGCTCCGTCCTCATCGCCGCTATCACTTCCTGCACGAACACCTCGAACCCCAGCGTCATGCTCGCCGCCGGATTGCTCGCGCAAAAAGCCAACGCGAAAGGCCTAACCGTGAAGCCTTCGGTGAAAACATCGCTCGGCCCGGGCTCGCGCGTCGTCACCGATTACCTCAACAAAACCGGCCTCCAGGTAGAGCTCGACAAGCTCGGCTTCCAGACCGTCGGCTACGGCTGCACCACCTGCATTGGCAACTCCGGCCCGCTCGACACCGGCATCGAGGATGTCGTGAAAGCCGAGGACATCGTCGCCGCCTCCGTCCTTTCCGGAAACCGCAATTTCGAAGCCCGCGTCCACCAATCGATCAAGGCGAACTTCCTCATGTCCCCTCCCCTCGTCGTCGCTTTCGCCATCGCCGGCACGGTCGATATCGATATGGAAACCGAGCCACTCGGCTTCGGCTCCGACGGCCATCCGGTTTTCCTGAAAGACATCTGGCCCACCTCCGCCGAGATCGAGGCCGCGATGAATTCCTCGCTGCGTCCAGACGTTTTCCAACGCCTCTACACCGGCTTCGCCGACCAGAATCCGAAGTGGAACGAGATCAAATCCTCCACCGGCAACGTCTATGAATGGGATCGCGAATCCACCTACATCCAGGAGCCGCCGTTCTTCGACGGCTTCACCCCGGAGCCGCGCGACATCCTCGAGATCATGGGCGCGCGCCCGCTCGGCATCTTCGGCGATTCCGTCACCACCGACCACCTCTCCCCCGCCGGAGCGATCAAGAAAGACAGCCCCGCCGGCCGTTTCCTCACCGAAAAAGGCGTCGATTTCTTTGATTTTAACTCCTACGGCTCGCGCCGCGGCAACGACCGCATCATGACCCGCGGCACCTTCGCTAACGTCCGCATCAAGAACCTCATGGTTCCCGGCATCGAAGGTGGAGTCACCAAGATCAACGGCGAAACCCAGGCCATCTACGACGCCGCCGCCGTCTATCAGAAAGAAGGCACGCCCACCATCGTCATCGGCGCCGAAGACTACGGCATGGGCTCCTCCCGCGACTGGGCCGCGAAAGGAACCAACCTCCTCGGAGTGAAAGCCGTCGTCACCAAATCCTTCGAGCGCATCCACCGCTCCAACCTCGTCGGCATGGGCGTCCTGCCCTGCAACTTCGTCAACACGGACGACTACGAAAAAGTCAAAGACCTCGCCGACGCCACCTTCGACATCGTGGGAATCGACAACGACCTCAAGCCGATGCAACAAGCCACCCTCCGCGTCCACAAGGCCGACGGCACCACCTTCGATCTCCCCATCGTAGTCCGCATCGATACGCCCGTGGAAAAAGACTACTACCGCGCCGGCGGCATCCTGCCTTACGTGTTGGCGCAGATTTTGGGGTAAAGAGAATCGATAATCCTTTCATCCGGCAGATCATTATCTGAAGCCACGCTCCCGCAAGGAGCGTGGCTTTTAGCGCAATTGTTTCACATCCCATTCAATTGCTCACACCGCCGTTATCGCCAATCTTAGATATCTTCTGATAAAGGCTCTCATACCGCTCCACCATCCATTCAGCCTCGCTGATTTGATGGCACTCCTCGATCAAGCCACCGCTAACACCTGTCCTCAAAAACTCCTCAGTCCATCGCCATGTCTGCAGACGGCATGCCACACTTTGCTCAACGAGTTCCAACTCAGCGCGAGATAGTTCCAAAAACATCCCGGATGTTCCCGCGCTTCGCCACATGCGTCCACGGACGATGAGTCAAATTCTTCAGATTACAGGAACTCCACAGCGAGCCAAATACTCAAACGTATCGTCGTAATACTGAGATAGTCTCGTGTGATCACCTTCATCGCCATGAGGCACGAAAATCGCCATACCTTGGCGAGCTCTTGTGAGAAGAACTCGATATGCATTCAAAAGATACAGTTGATTCTCAGCCTTGTTGATTCGCATCCATTTATTTCCCCTAAATTGGTTATGAGACCAACGTCCTTTATTATGACGAAGATCCCCATCCCAACTCACCAACACCCAATCGAGTTCTAGTCCTTGAACTTGAAATTCCGTAGCTGCATCTTCGAGGTAAAAACTTGATCGCACATCATCACATTCATTCAGGAAATAATGCACAGGATCCACGTTAATACGGACATCTATCGCATGTGGCTTTAGACGTTGCGCTTTGGAAGACGCTACCAAACCGGTTCTTTCTGTTCCTCTGGCTTTTTGACGAAGCCATTTCTTCGCCAAAACTAAATCGCGAGTCACTACGATTGGATACTGTGTAGCAAAATTTGAAATCTCGTCCCGTGCTTTGTCAGGTTCGCAATCGAGGACAGCTTTTACAAATACCGAAACATTCTCGGCTCTGAACGACCGCATCGAAGAGGACAAGTGTAGCTGATTTTCGACACTCAGTATCCCGCATTCTTTCAATCTTCGAACATCATCTCCAGCATGGTATTCACTACCTCCCATCTGATCCGAAACGTAGACCGACCAGTGTTGGAAGCGGTTCTGGATAGCCTCGAACCATCCCTTGATTCCAGCTTCCCCATCATGGATTTCCTGTCCGCCCCCAACCAAGCAAACGATGACCGCCCAGTCATTGTGGCGATCCATACATGAAATCAGAAACTCCGGTTCTGACGCATCAAAGCCAGCGATACCCTTTTTCCTCTGCATGAAATCGCTAGTCTTTCTATGGTTCCATGCCCTTTGCGATTCATCAAAAATCACGACGTGGTCGTTTGGAGCCTTGTCAGGCTGCCTGACTCCCTCATCACGGAAATGATGAACATTCTGTATGAACGCGCGAACACTGCGTTTCACATCAATCTTTTTTGGTCTGTTTCCCCGGCCTTTCTCTCGTGCTAGTTCATCGCGCGTTAGAGCTTCCACAAGAACCTCGACCAACGGCCCGTTGCCGGAAAGGAAAACAGAATGCAGGTCGTCAGATTTGCTATGTCTCGTAGCGACATTCAATCCCACCAGAGTTTTGCCGGCGCCCGGCACGCCAGTCACAAAGCAGATCGACTTTCTTCGATTTTCGCGGGATTCCCGAATAACCTCTTCCACCCGCTTGGAGGTGACTGTGATATTCTTTGCTCCCGCATCATTCCGCAAAATATCGTGCACGGAGTGCTTCGCGTAAAGATTGCGTGCCGCCTCTACGATGGTGGGCGTCGGCTTATACGCACTGTCGGCCCACCCCTCTTGAATAAAATGTCTCTTCGGTTTGATTTTGGAAAGTTCGTCTATAGCTGTTCCGATTGAAGCAACTGCCACCACAAACGGATCCCATACGCCGTCATCACTCAATTCTGTGACGTTAGAGAAAGGAACATTCAAGTTTGTCGGGATAAGAATCGGAACAATTTCCGCGTCATGGCTACCTGCGTGGAAATTCTTAAGATCGAGCGCATAGTCCCAAACTTGATTCAAAGATGCTGCATCAGGGATAGCTGATCCGACTTTAAATTCCAGGATCAAAATTCTCCCATTCGTCAGAATCACCGTATCAATTCTTTTTCCAATTCGAGGTATCGTAAGCTCAAAAAAAACCTGACCTTGCAGTCCTACCAAAGCGGCTTTCAGAATCCCAATTTGCCCTAGCCACGCATTTCTTTGCTCTAACTCCACGGACAATGAGCTGTGACGAAGAATCTCACCGAGTAGCGCATCTTCCGATTCTTCGAGAAAGCGATCGATACATTTTGACAGCCATGCGTTTGGTAACCGAGCGACATTCGACATTCAACAAGCTAGTAGCCGCACATTCACTGGTAGAAAAGCCTATAAGTCGGCTAAAATTTACATTAATTTATCTGATACGCAGTCCGCCGCCGCTCAGACCCGGTGGTTCCCAGCTTGCGGAGCCTCTGAAAAGCCACCCATGAACGTCCACCCGGAGTTTCTGGCAGACATGAACCAAGCTCAGGCGAAGGCGACTTCCTGGAATGGCTCGCCTTGTTTCCTTGGGCTGATCTGGATGGTTACATTTTGCTCAAGATCAGCCAACAGCCCCAGCAGTTTGTCCGTGGAAAAGCGGCTGAAATGGCCGTTGAACAAGTGGGAGACGTCCGCCGGTTTAAGGCCGAGCATTTCCGCAATGTCCTTCTGCTTCATGTCCTTGGCTTTCAGCAACTGAACCAGGTGTATCCCGATGAGGCCACGGGCTTGCAGCTCCTTGGCCTCGGAGAGACCTAAGTCAGCGAACACGTTTCCGCTGCTCCGGGTGGTTTCAAAATGTTCGTTTTCTTTTTCATTCATCTCCGATCAGCTTTTTGGCTCCGTCCGTTCGCGTTCGGTTTCCATCCGGGTGTGCTTGCGGGCGGCGCTTTTGCGATCCCGTTTCTGGATCAGACGGAAGACGGACCATGATCGCGTAACAAATCATCCTCCACGCCGCCGCTGAGAATTCAAATCGTCCCGAACAAACGGTCGCCCGCGTCGCCGAGGCCGGGGAGGATGTAGCCTTTGTCGTTGAGGCAGCGGTCGATGGCGGCCGTGAAAACGGGGACATGCGGATGTGCGGCCTCCATGGCGGCGATGCCTTCCGGGGCAGCAAGCAGGGAGGCGAAGCGGATGCGTTTCGCCCCGGCTTCCATGAGGGTGGTGATCGCTTGCACGGCGGAGCCGCCGGTGGCGAGCATGGGATCGAGGAGGATCAGATCTGCCTCGGCGAGATCGGTGGGATGCTTGAGGTAGTAGGACTCGGGCAGGAGGGTTTTCTCGTTTCTCGCAAGGCCGATGTGGGCCACCGCCGCCTGCGGGATGAGATCGAGAAAGCCATCAAGGAACCCGAGACCTGCGCGGAGGATGGGCACGAGGATGATGGGGCGGGCTATGCTTTCCCCGGAGGTGATCTCCAGCGGGGTCTGGCAAGGCACCACCGCTCGCTCCAGATCCGCCGTGACGGCGGGCACCATCAGCGAAGCGATGCGCCGCACGCGCTGGCGGAACTCATGGCTCGGGCAATCCGGATCGCGGAGACAGGTCAACTCGGCGGAGATCAGCGGGTGGTCGATGTGATGGAGCATGTCAGTCCTTGGGCGAAAGGATGCGTTTCACATCAGCAAGCTCCACACCAAGCGCGCGGGCGGTTTCCTTGAGATCGCCGCCGGAGCGGTCGAGCATGCGCCCGACGATCTGGCTGGAAACCCAGCTCATCAGCGGCGTGTTGGCGGGCGCGGCGTTGATCACCTGATCGAGTCCGTGCGCCAGGGCGGAAGTCCTGATAGGAGCCGAGGCTAGAGGGATATCGGCGGGTAAAAGAATCTGCGAGGAAGCCAGCGCACAGGCGCGGGCGATGGTGTTCTCGAGCTCGCGGACGTTACCGGGCCAGTGGTGCGTGCAGAGCGAGGCGATGGCCTCGCCGGAGATGCGGATCCGCGCCATACCGTTTTTCCGGGTAATGCGCTGGAGGAAATACTCGGCCAGCAGCGGGATGTCCTCCGGGCGATCGCGCAGAGGCGGGATGCGCAGCTCGACGACGTTGAGCCGGTAGAATAAATCCTCCCGGAAACGCCCTGCGGAAACCTCGGCGGCGAGGTTCTTGTGCGTGGCGGCGACGATGCGGACATCCGTCTTGAGCATGTCGTTGGAGCCGACCCGTGAGAACCCACCATCCTGCAGTACGCGCAGCAGTTTCACCTGGATCGAGAGTGGCATGTCGCCGATCTCATCGAGGAACAGCGTGCCGCCATCCGCCTGCTCGAAGCGGCCCTCGCGGCGGGCGATCGCACCGGTGAAGGAACCTTTCTCGTGGCCGAAGAGCTCACTTTCCAGAAGGTTTTCCGGGATCGCGCCGCAGTTGATCGTGATCATCTCCCGCTGGCGGCGCGGACTGTATTCATGCACCGCCTTGGCGACCAGTTCCTTGCCAGTACCGCTTTCCCCGGTAATAAGAACCGGCGCGTCCGACCTCGCCACGCGGCCGACGAGCTTGAAAACATCCTGCAAGGCGCGCGATACGCCGATGATTTTCACGCGCCCGTCCGAACTCGGCAGCTCCGCCGTCGGCCGCTCCGCACTGCGCCTATCCTCTACCGTCTGCAGCGCGGACTCAACCACTGGCCGCAGCTCGAACGAGAGCGACTCTTTTCTAAGCACATCATGCGCGCCCTTCTGGGTGGCCTCGATGATCTGCCCTGTGGTGGGGAAACCGGAAGTGAGGACGACGAGCGTATCGGGGCTTTGCGCGCGGATCCGACCGAGGAGGTCAAGTCCGTCGAAGGGTTGGAGGTCGACTGCTGCTACGACCACGCAGACCGGCGTTTTCTCGATTACCTTGATCGCCTTGCCCGCGTCATCGCAGCGGAGGATGCGCAGGCCCTTCGCAGCAAGATGCTTCGTGGCCCAGTCCAGGAAATCCAGATCGGGATCGACAAGCAACAGGGTTTCTTCTGCGTCGGTTTCGGGCATAAAGCACATTGGGGCGAGAGGTTCTAAAATCAACGGAAGGAATGCAAGGTGCAAGATTGCCTCGGGTGGCGTTCGTGCTGTGCGAGGTCGAGCCGTTCTCCGGTCAGCGCTACTACGTTGTCAGAAATAATTGCCGAAACCTCCGAGCATGCCGTGCACCTCAGCCGCCGCAGCGAGCGCACCGTCCGGCTCTGGGTGGAGCGCACTCTCAGCTGGCAGCATAACCACGGCGGTGCCGCAACGAGGTGACGAGGAGCGCGGCAGTTCCGAGCGTCAACATGTAGGAAGGCTCGGGAATCGCCGATGCGGACCATGCCAATCCGTAATCGATACCCGCCAAGTCGCCGAACATATTGTTCTTTCGGGATACGCGTATGCCGTAGCTTCCGGTCGCGGGAATCGTCAGGCTGAGATGCTCATTGCTGTCGTAAAGACCCTGGCTGCTGGCGAACATGGTGGTGAAGGCAGAGTCCCACAGCTGAAGATCGAGATTCGCGAATGAGTCATCTGAGACCGCTAAGCTACCGGGAACGTAGGTACGGTCGCGGAACCACGCGAGCGTCGCAGTCAAGTTCGTGCCGCCGAGTAGGATGGTGGTCATGGGGTAGTCGTTATTGGCCAGAGCATTTCCAAAACCCGCGAAGTCCCAGCCCACCGCACCGATAGCACCGCCGCCGCTGCCGGCCACGTCCTGCCCCCCCCCGATATACTGCGTGTACGCTTTGGTGAGATTCATCTGCCCGGCTCCTTGGACGAAATCAACACCCTGGGTTGTGACCGAGGCTCCGGATATGACCGTCGGGTTGTTTGTCCAACCGGCGAGCTTGTCCGCCGAGTTCATCAACACCGCCTTGATCACCCTGCTCTCACGCGAGTTCTGACCCATACCGAGGCTAATGCTGGCATCGTTGAGCAATGTAGCCCCGCCCGCCACGATCGGCGCGGCAAAACTTGTACCAGCCATGTTGCTGCTGTATAAATTCGTTCCCTCAACGAGCGTGGATCCGAGTAAAGCGCTCCCGTTACCGCCTGTCTGACCTCCATAGAATGCCAGGGTAAGGGTTTGCCCGGGAGCCAGGATATCCACGGGTGCCCGGACTCCCGCTACGGTACCATTTACAGGGTCGAAGTAGTCCTGGGGGCCGCGCGAACTGAATGAAGCCACGGTGGTGTAACCGTTTCCAGGGCCGGTGGCTCCCACCGAGATTCCGTTGTAACCGGAGGCTGGCGCAAGCACCGTGTTGCCACTTGGACCGCTGTTCCCCGCCGCAAAGACCCAAGTCGTGCGCGGGTTATCCTGTGTGATCGCATCATACGCCCATGCAAACCCCGAGGAGGACGATGCATCCGTGGAACCAAACGAACTGTTGGCAACATTGGCTTGACCCAATACGGAAGCCACATGATCCAGCGAGCTCTCAACGGTGTAGTCGAAGCTGCCTGCATAAGCACTTCCCCCCCATTCCGTGGCAATAGCGGAGCTGCGCAAGGTCGCGCCATGAGCGATGCCTTGCTGGAATCCATCCGGAAACGAACCACCGAGGCGTCCGCCCATCGCAGCGCCGACCCACGTTGCGTGGCGATCCGCCTCATTGAGTGCGCCTAAGGCGATATTGTTGTTATGAATGGTATGACCGAGCGATTCGTGTCCGCTCCAAATGTGGCCAGCCTCGATGTTCAGCATGGTGGCGTTCGTCCCGGTATAACCGGCCGAATAGAATGTATCCGCCCCGACAAAGTGATTGATGTTGATCCCAGTTAAAATGCTAGGACTACTTGAGACGATATAGTTCTCCGCTTGGAACGTTGAGTTGGGGTTGATCGTAGAGATCGCGGCTCCGCTGGCATTCACGGTATAGCCATCAAGCTGAACACCCATGAGGGGAAGTAGCGCGCCGCCTAGAGAAAGAAAAACCAATAACAGGCTTGGATCGTG
>CAMCXJ010000049.1 GCA_945883455.1 Prosthecobacter debontii | reverse complement strand
AGGATACTCTCCAGAACGAGGCTGATGTCAGACATTTTCAACGATCTGTTCTTCGTTGCACCGAGGTAATACATCGTGTCGGCTCCAGTTTTTTTCATCCAGCAGCTCCATTATGTTCTCATGCTTCAGATACTTAGCCAGTAGCAATCTGGTTTCCTCATCATCCTTAGCCGCATTTAAACCCGCCATCTCCATTCGGAATTCCTCCATCATATGCCGATGTTTTGGGGACAACTGTGAGGACTTTACGGAATTATTTTCGCGCTTATCAGTAGGCACCCAGCCAGCATCGATGTCATCAAGTGTGGGGTTGCCATGATCCTGTAGCCACATTTTAACCACGTTTCGGTAATCATCGGAAGGCTTGCCGCGACCGACTTCAGGCAGGCCAAGCCACTCTCGCGTGGCATTTTGCCATCCCAACACATCCCGAAATGACACCGCATGGCCTCGATTGTTCAGAGCCGTCTGGAGTTTTCTTGCGGACACAAACGTGATGACCGACGTGATCAGCAGGTGTCTATAGCAGGGTGGAATCTCTGGTTTGTCCTCAACAGAGGCTCCAACATCGGCCAGTAGTTCTCGCGATGTGATTTTTTTTTCCATGGGGATATAATCGGTTTAAAAGTGGAACAAATCGGAAACTAATCGGATTTGAACACGATTCTTATCACGCAAAAATCTGCTGAATTCCGAAAAAAATCGGATCATCATCGCGATATTTAAAGGGCAACTCCCAGTTGCCACTTGCTGCATGGCTGGATCTGCTGTCCGCCCATGCAGTAGGCGTGGACGAAGCCGCTTCGGAGCTTGTCGAAGAGTGGGGCTCGTCCAAAGCGGGGATTCCAAAGGGGCTTGCACCTTGGCGAGGAGGGTTTCAACATCCAATCGGCTATTCTGTAGTACGATTGTGTGAGGATACCCATACTTGCACAACCAGTCCGGGCAATTCCCGCTCCACTGGCCGGCCTTTGGCACGCCAGTGGAGCAGATGCACCGGACGTCATGGCACCGGTTGAGGTGGCGCCGCGACCCTTCCGGGAGCGATGGCCGCATTGTCGGCAACCTGTGGCGCTCACTTGAGCGGCACCCTGGCGACCGGTTCGGTCGTCCTTGTGCCGCTTGGTCGGCCCATGCCGTTGAGGCATGCGGAGTGAGCGGACTTGGACGGCTCACTGGGCGACCACTTCGGGAGCGGCACGGGCACGGCGTTAAGCCGGGCGATGGCACAACGGCAGGCACATACGCTGGCACGCGGATGCGGACATGGTGTCGGCGGCGGCGAGCGTGTAGGGTTTGCTTCATCACTTCTCCTGTTCTCCGTCTTTTTTCTTGGGCTGAGGCTTCAGTCGCCAGCGTGGTTTTTTCCGTGCGGGCATGGGTTCGGGTTGCCCGGCCGGCTCGACTGCGTGCGCGGACTGCGCGGAGGCAGCTTGGGGCTTGGCGGGTTCGTCGGCATCGGGGTCGGAGGCCGCGGCTCCCGTTCCCGCAATGCCCGGGTCGATGCCGCCAACGTCCGCGGACGCAGGTTTCGCCGCCGATTGGGCTGAGTCAGGTTTGGCCGATAGTGGCGGAGCAGCGGAGGCCACGAAGGGCTTCACCGTTTCAGCCGAAGCAGAAACCAGTGTCGGGGAGGCAGAGGGAACCGTAACAGTTTTCGAAACTTTTCCAGAAGTGGGATGATCAGGCTCCAGAGCCGACCCAGCCCCCGGCTGCGCGGCGGCAGGTGCGACCGCCCCCAATCCCCCGGTGCCGCCTCCGCTCTCGCCACCAGCACCTCCCTCTTCACCATCATTGCCATCGGGACGAGCCAATTCGATTTCGAGCTGGGTTTCGGAGATGTCGAGGAGCAGTTTCTTGATTCGGTACTTCCGGGGCTTTTGGCGACCATGGAAAGTAACCTTAACCAGCTTATCCCTGTCCTTGATCGGGACTGCATGGTGGCCAAGGCCCTTGATGATCTCCACCACGTTATCGCGCCTCACGGGTTCTGAAGTATGATGGCCAATTATCTCACATAGCTTCGTCAGTTTGATCCCAAGCTTTTCGCCCAACCTTCGGCGATGGATGCCGTGAACCGGCTCATACGGCACCTCGCGGCTCTGGTTGAGCATGTCACAGATCTCTTGGTCCACTCGGCGCATCCAGGACTCGAAAGTCTCCTTTCCATTGCCAAACCGACTGGAGATCGTCGCATTCCCAAAATTGTCCCGGGCAGAAAATAAGTAGTGACCGTCATCAATGTCCTTCCAATTCTCAGGCCTTTCCGCCTCCGCCAGATCCCAGGCAGCGAGATGCCAGTTGCGGCGAATCGGGCAGTTCCGAAATGGTTCAATGATTATCCGGTCGATGGCGGTTCTTTGCTCTAAATTGGTTCTGAGGCCTTTCGGCGCAGAGTAAATGAGTTCAAAAAAGATGTCCTCGGTTGGATTACCACCACCCTTTCCCTTCTTGTTCCGAATCTTCCAAAGCTCCTGCGATTCATGCACCGCCTGGATAAAGTCCTTGGCAGTCTGCCCCCAGAGGCATCCGAAGTTGATTGCAGCCTGCACCACCTTTTTGACTTTGTGGTGGGGGTGCATCTGATCGATGATGTAGCGCACCCTAGTGGCGAGACAACTCCAGCTCCTGGAGTTCTCCGACTTCCGCTTGACCTTTTTAAACATGGCTTCAGCGGAGCAGGGTGTTGTAGATCCTGATGAGAAGCTCCTGGAGCTGGGCTGCGGTTCGGCTCTTCGGCTTCGCGACCTTCAGCTTCGCGACGGCCTGGATGAGGAGCGCGCGGTCACAGGGCGCGATCAGACCATTGAGCGCGCTCTCCTTGTCGATTAGGGTGAGGGTCTCATCAGCGCGCTTCATGAGCGCCCCATACTTTGCGCTGAGTTCTGCATAGATTGCCTGGAGCTGTTCCGGGTTGCGGTGGGACTTCCGGGCCTCGTAGAGATCGTTGCGCAAATTGCTGAGGCCTGTCCGGATGTCGGTAGCTGCCGCTTGGAGCGCAAACAGCGCTTTGTCGTCCATGAGACGACTACGCAAGATGGGCGCAGCGGCTGCATTCTTGGCGTATGCAAGGATGGCGATGGAGACCATATCGGCCATGTTTTTGCCGTATTTACCCATGAGGACTTTGAGAGCATCGAAGGCGGTCTGGGAAAGACGTATGGACTTGGGGACGGTTTTCTCTTTCGAGATGGGTTCCACACCGGAATTAGGCACAGAGGGGACTTCTTCGTTGGGCTCATTTTCTGGGTCTTTCCCGGCATCCCCACTAGTAGATTCTCCGGTGGTTCCCTCGGATCCACCACTCGGATGAGATTCGAGCGGAGTTTTCTCTGCGAACTCGGTGCTACCGGAGTGAGGCTGAGAATCGACGCTTTTCTCGGTGATCTCCAGACGCTGTGGTTGGCCGGATGATTGGGATGTGTGTGGAGTTTCCATGAGGTGGTTGTATCAAAAGTTAAAAGAACCGCCGCTCGACCCGGTAGCCTCTTCTCTCCAACTCCTCCCGGAGGTCGGAGTCGGAGAACGGAGCGAGTGGATTGATCAGAATTTCCTCACCCAGTTCGGCGATGATTTCGAGGCCGTTCGCGACTGCGAAGTTGCGCCTGACCAGAATGTGGAACAAGGCGTCGGATTCCACCACGCAAGGTGCCTGATGGACGGCACTCTTGGCAACATCCCAAGCTCCATCGATGAGTTCGATCCCATCGCCGAGCCGGATGCAATTCTTGCGAGTGTCCCAGTTGGCGATAAGGTATCCACCCAACCCGGATTGGTTGCCCGTACTGGTCAGCTGCGCGAATTCGACGGCGACAGCAACGGTCGGACTCATAGACCCGAACAGCTCGTCGAGCATTTGCCGACTTTCTTCCGCATCGGGCAAAATCCACCTGCGGCCACCCTTGTCGTATTGTCCATTGACAAGCTTATAGGCTGCGTTGTTGAGCGGGTTAAATGGACCGCGAACGGAGATGTTGTTGAAGATCTCATGAATGTGAATCTGGAGAGTATGTTTCATGTTTTTATGGAGTTGTTGTTTAACGGGCATAAAGTGTTCATAGCCCATGATACTTGTTGTTTTAAGAAAATGGCCGTTACGCAAGGGGTTTTTTCGCGTAGGCGAATTTTCCTCTTTCCTAAGCTCAGGAAAATTTGTAACTCATTGAATATGAGCCTAATATGCTCTTAGGAAAATTTTCCTCTCACACAAGTTCCAGAGAATTCATCGGAGAAAGTGCGCTTCCCCTGCCTCTGAATTGCGCCTCATGCGTTGCAGATACCTCCTATTCGCGACCGCTTAGGGCAAGAATTCTAATATCACATGCGATTTAGTTTACGAGGTGGGAGTGGCCGGTGGGATCTTCAATTTCGAGGACATGATGGTAATCAAGCGGTATCATCAGCCATCCTCTCAGGGGGTGAATTCGATGCGCGATTCTTGGTTTCCGTCCAGAATGTGATTGTCTAGCCTCGGCCACCCCCGCATCACATGTCCCACGAACTCCTATCCAGCGCCCTTTTCCGCGAGACCCGCGGGACGGGGTTTTTCCGCGTGCTGGCGGGCGGGAACGCGGCGTTTTACGTGGATGCGCTCGATGACCTGGAGCGCGAAAGCTCGGATCGCCCGGACGGGATGGCGCGTGAGGAAGCCATCGTGATGATCGTGGAGACGTTGGAAAGGCATCCGGGTTTCGAGTTCGATCCTGAGTCTGACGAGGCGGCCATCGACCAGCAGGCCTCCGACACGCGGAACCGCGCGAGGCTCATCTTGGAGCACCTGATCAAGTGCCGCTGGCTGGAGGAGCCTCCCCGCCGCGATTGGCGGAGGAAGCTCCATTTCGACGCCCACGGGGCCACGCTGATCACCGCGCTGCGCAAGATCGCATGGCCGGACGCGGCGGTTTTCACCGACAAGCTCATCGGTGTCTGCGCCCTGCTCGCCAACGAGACCGAGCTGACGGAGAGGCCGTGGGAGTCGGTGGAAAACTGCCTTTCCACGGTGCGCGAGGGTCTCAACGAACTGCGCACGATGCAGAAGTCCGTGCAGCGCTTCACCCGCCGCCAGATGGAGGAGGAAACGCTTCAGGGGAACCTCGCCGTGGTGTTCGATGATTACAGCGAGCAGATGTCGAATTCCTGCTACGCCTCTCTCGTCCGCGCCCGCCTGCCGCTGCGTTTGCCGGAGGCGGTCAGGCGCATCGGCGACCGGTTGGCCGACGATCACGGTGCCCTGAGCGCGATGCAGGAGGAGGTGCTGCGCCGCCATCCGGAAATGAGCGCGGAGACGGCGCGGGCGAGGGTGTCGGGCGCGCTCGACGAACTTACCGATCTGTTAGAAAGGGTGCTGCCGATGGCGGATGAAATCGACAGGCGCACTGCGGACTTCACCCGCCGCTCGCTGGCGCGTTTTCGCTACCTCCAGGACGTCACCGGCGAGCGCCGCACGGAACTGAAATCGTTTTTCGAGGAAGTGAACCGCCTCGTCGCGGGCAAGCGCCTGTCCCACGGGGCGGGCGCGCTGCTGGATTTTCCCGGGATGCTTTTGCCCTCGATGAAAGTCCCCTCCGGCCTCGACTCGCTGCACACGCCGCCGCTGCGCCGCACGCCGATGGAGCAACACGCCTTCTCGGACGATGTGGACGAGACGGATCGCCAGGCCGGTCTGCGGGACATGGAGAAAGCCTTGCGCGAATCGCTCTCCGTGCAGCGGGCCAACGCGTTCATCCTTTCCCTGCCGGGCACCAAGGGATCGCGCATCGAGAGCTCCGACATCAGCGTGACGGGGGAAAAGGGTTTCACGGATCTCATATCCCTCCTGCTTCACGCGGAATCCCCCGAGGCGCGTTTCCGGCTGGAAGTCGGGCGCGTCACCCACGAAGAACAAACACCGCGCATCGACCCGCTTGACGGATGCTCGGTGGAACAATTTTCCATCATAAAGAAGTGAACGAACCCGCCGAAGAAACCTCCGCCTTTGTCACCGACGCGCCGCCCGGTTTGCTGAACCTGCCGGAGAGCGAGCGCGACCGCCTTTGCGAGGCGCTCCAGATCCTGCTCGCAGCCGGCTCGATCAACGGCATTGATCCGAACCGCACCGCGCTCTACCATTGGTGCCGACAGTATTTCGATTGGCTCCGAGAAATCGCCGCGCTGGCCGGGCTGGATGTGGCGATCCTCCACGAGGAGCGGCTGGTGCAGGCCATCCCCCGCACCGCCTCGCTGCGGCTGCGCCTCAGGCAGGACGCCACGCTCGTCTGGCTCGCCTTGTGGTATGCCGGTGACATGCGCTGGCGCGACGAGGGGCAGGATCAGGCTTTCCTCTCCGTCGCGGAACTCAACGACCTGCTCCAAGATCAGCTCCTGCCGGATTCCGTCGGCCCCATGCCGAGGGGGAACCTGCGTGACATCCTGCGTATGGCGGCGCGCTACAACCTGATCCGCTTCGAGGCGGCTGAGCCCTTCGAGGAATCCGGCATCGAGGTGCTGCCCGCCATACGCCGTATCATCCCTTTCCGCGATGTCGCAGCGTGGACGGAAACCGCCGCCACTTTCCAACGGGAAGCCGATGTTTCCGAAAACAACGAAGAGGGGGAGGAAACACCATGAGCCGCGCCATCCAACTCACCAAGATCCACGCTCTGAACTGGTACGGCTACCGCGACTCGCTGCCCGTGAAGGGCAACCTCGTGCTCGCGGGCGTGACCGGCTCCGGCAAGTCGATCCTCATGGATTTGCTCATGCTGGTGCTTGTCGGCCCGGAAAAAGCGCGGAACCATTTCAACCGCAGCGCCACCGGCAGCAAGAGCGACCGCACGATCAAGGGCTACTGCCTGCTGGACACGAAGCGCGAGGAAAACGGCCAGCCGCAGTATTTCCACGACAAGGGCGTGACCACCTACATCGCCGCCGAGTTCACCTGGCCGGACGGCTCACGCGTGGAGACATGGGGCCTGCGTTTCGAGTATCACAACACCACCGAGAACGACGGCACCACCACCCCGTTCTTCTGCCGCGCGTCGCTTGAGCGTTCCGATTTCCTGACCCTTTCCGAGGACGGAAAACAACGACCCAGCCCGCTTGCGAGCTTCAAGAGACTCATCGATTCCAAGGGCGGACGGCTCTTTTCCTCCACCCGCGACTACCTGCGGGACATGGCGAACCCGAGCCACCTGAACTTCAACAAGGAGGTCTTGCACCGCCTGCTGCCCAGCGCGATGTCGTTCACAAACCTCAAGAGCTTCGATGACTTCTGCCGCCAGTTCGTGCTGCCCGCCGAGGCGGTCGATATCGATGCGGTCATCACCAGCTTCCGCGATTTCCAATCCTACGAAAAGGAACTCGCCGATCTCAAGGCGCAGCTCGAACGCCTGAGCCGCATCCGCGAGGTTTCGCTCGGCTTGTCGGATGCGGAGCGGGACCGCGATGTGGCGTCGTATCTCCACGCCGAGTATGCCTGGAGACACGCGGCGGAGGAAACTTCCCGCACGAAGGCCAGGCTCGAAAAGCTCCGCGAGGATCACGCGGAGGACGAGCTGCGCTTCAACGAACTCGTCGCGCTCACCCAAAGCTCCGAGACCCGCCGCGAGCATCTCAACACGCTGCTCAACGAATCGTCGGAAGGCCGCCTTTTCAAGAAACTCACCGATGACATCGTCCGGCTTGAGGAGGAAATCGAGCGCCTCCGCTCCGTAGCCGGCAAGGTGGACGGGGGGCTTGGCAAGCGCATGAAGACCGCCCGCGCGTGGATGGAGCAGGTCGCGAAGGCCCCGGTGCATCCCTTCGTGGACACCACGCGCATGGATGAGGCGATCCGTTTCCTCGACTCCTGCGAGCGCTCGGAAACGGCGAACACCCTGTCCCTGCTCGCCGAGGCCGCCAACCAGTTGTGCCGAGATCTGCGCTCGCGTTTCGCCAAGGATCAGACCGAGCTTCAGAGGCTTCGCGGCGAGAAGGGTGAGCTGGAGAGCCAGATCGATCTACTGAAAAAAGGCGTTTCCCCTGGCCACCAGCCGCTCCTGGCAGCCCTCCGCGAATCGCTCCCCTCGCTCCTCGGCGAAGACCCGCCGCGCGCCCTTCGTGACCTGTGCGAAGTGGACGACGAGAACTGGCGCACGGCCGCCGAGGTGGCGTTCGTGGAAAAATTCTCCGTGCTCGTCGCCGAAAAACATTACCAGCAGGCGCTCGAAATCCTCCAGCGTCTGCCCGAGTCCGATCTAGTGAAATCCGGCGCGCAACGGCTTCTCCACTCCGGCCAGATTCTCACCGCGAAGCCCCGCCGGCTCAAGGATTCCTTGGCCGGGATTTTTCGCTGCTCCCATCCCGCAGCACAGGCGAGCATCGACCAGCTTTTCGGCGAGATGATCTGCGTTTCCTCCGCCGATGAGCTGGTGAATCACGAATCCGCCATCCTGCCCAACGGCGTCCACAAGCGCGGCGGCACCGTCGTGCGCCCGCGTCCCTACGATGGCATTCCGTTCATCGGCGAGGAAGGACTGCGCAAACAGCTTGAGCTAAAACGCCTGCGTCTCGGCGAGATCGATGCCGCCCTCCGCCGCCTCGAACCCGTGGAGCGGGAAGTCCAGCGCCTGATCGAGGCGCGCCAGCAGGAAATCCCCGATCACCAGAACCTCACCCAGGATCTCGTCCGCATCGAGGAACTCCCGCGCAAGCAGGAGCAACATGAGAAATTGATGGCGGATTACCACGCCATCGCGACCGACGAATTCACCTCGCTCCAGGATCAGATCGACGAGCTGAAGCAGCAGGTTTCCTC
This sequence comes from Prosthecobacter debontii, assembly GCA_945883455.1. GTDB lineage: Bacteria > Verrucomicrobiota > Verrucomicrobiia > Verrucomicrobiales > Akkermansiaceae > Luteolibacter. The sequence goes on along the minus strand of CAMCXJ010000049.1, from coordinate 4,291 downwards.
ATGGGAGCAGGAGAAAATAGAGATCGCTCGAAAAGGCGTGCTAAACGAAATACGCAGCTTGGAGCGGGAAATAATCCAATCGAAAGAACAAGCCTCCCGCCGCGAGGATGACTTCTCACGCATCAAGCTGCGCATCGACATTTCCCGGCACCACACACGCTACCAATCATGGAAGGAGGAAGCGGAGGCTTATACGCCCTTGCTCGATGTCTGCGCGAAGGAGTTCGAGAAAGCCAAGGCGAAGGCGGAACTCGACGCCACCCGCCTCGCCGGGGAACTCAAGGCGGCGATGGTGGATTTCAAACGCGTCTTCCATCCGAAGTTCGACGACCTGCCGGAGGAGGCCGCCGGCGCCTCCGCCTACCTCAAACGCCTCGACATCATCGAAGGCGCAAACATCCCCGAATACGAGCGCAAGTCCGCCACGGAGCGCAAGCGGTGGGAGGTGCTGTTCCGCACCCAGGTGCTCTCACGGATGCAGCAGGCGCTGAAAAACGTGGAGAACATCATTTCGCTCCTCAACCAGCAGCTCAAGCGCCCGATTGGCAACGACCGCTACAAGATCGACCGGAAAAACAACCCGGATTTCCGTATCCACCGGGAACTCATCGACCTCAACGCGGTGCATCACGAGGACAGCCTTTTCTTCGACAGTATGAACGGGGAGATGAAGGACGCGTTGCAGGGATTCCTCGGCCTGCTCGTGAAAAACTCCAACAGCCCCGAGGCGGCGCGCTTGCTGGATTACCGGCAGTATTTCGACTACGACCTCCTCGTCACCGACATCCGCGATCCCGATGCGAAGCCCGTCAGCGTGGACAAACAGAGCGGCAAGATGAGCGGCGGCGAGAACCAGAGCCCTTATTTCATCGCCATCCTTGCCAGCTACCTGCACGCCTACAACCGCCACGAAAACCGCCGCAGGGAACCCTCTCTCGCCCTGGTGCCCATCGACGAGGCTTTCTCGAAACTCTCCGGCGAACGCATCCAGAACTGTATCCAGGCGATGACCGAATTGGACCTCCAGGGCATGTTCTCCATGTCCAGCGGCAACATCCCCTACGCCTTTCGCCAGTGCGACGAACTCATCGTCATCTCCCGCAAGGAAGAGCGCATCGGCAGCAGGGTCGGCATCCGAAACGTGCCGGTTGTCCTCTTCCGCGACACCCCGGAAGGCCGGAAGTGGATCGATGAGCGCGATGCCGCCACCGGCGATGACCCTGAAAAGGCATGAAGCAAATCCTGCAAGCCCTCGCCGCGATCTACCGGGAATCGGCCCACGGCCGCAAAGGCGCGGCGCGTGACTACACCATCGACTACGAGAAATTCCTCCGCGCCGCCGACATCGCGGACGGAGACGACCGCGAAATCGCCGAGCGGGAGCTGCGTGCGGCCGAAACAAAATCCAACGGCCTCCTCTGCGTGGAACGCCACAAGCGGTCCGCCCTTCCCGAGCGGCTGCGGCTTTCCCTCGATGGCGGGGAGCGATGGCTTTTCCAACAGATCGGCGAAGCCCCACCCACCGAGCGCAGGGCTGTGCTTTCCGAAGCCTTCCGAGAAATGGCGGCCCGAACCGTCCCGCAGCGTTGGCAGTCGGCATGGTCTGGTTGGTTCATCCAGCTTTCCGAATCCGCACTCAGCGGCGTAAGCATCCAACCCTTCCGGCGCGATGACCCCGCCGGAAACCTGGTTCTAACAGAAACGCTGACCGGCATCCTGCGCTGGCAAGGCCCGTCGCTTATCCGCTACGCCAGCACCGCCATCTGCGGAAACTCCAAACTGCTCCAGCAACTCGAACCCCGCGTCCGCCCCGCGCTTGCGGCAATCACCGGAAGCGAAGCGCTCGAAGACTTCGGCATCCTCCGCAAACCCCGCTCCGTCACCTTTCACGGCCCCCTGCGTCTCCGCATTGTCGACACGGATACGGATTTCACTATGTTTCCCGGCCCGGTCAGTCTGTCCGAAACGAACCTGACTCCGGACTCACGCCTCTCCACCACCGCTTCCATCTGTCTCACCGTCGAGAATGAAGACACCTTCCACGAACTGGCCGCCACGAATCCCGGTGTGTTGCTCATCCTTACCAGCTACGCGGGATCGGCGGTCAGGCGATTGATCGCCGCGCTGCCCGCCGATCTCGACCTCCACCACTTCGGCGACGGCGATCCAGCGGGTTCTGACATTTTGCGCGACCTCCGCGAAAAAACCGGACGCGAGATCCAGCCCCTACTCATTCCCACCCAACCCGCCACCAGGCGCCGCCCCATCGCGGACAGCGAACACGCCACCCTCCAGCGCCTGCTCCACGCGGAGCTACCCGCTTCACTCCGCACCCACGTCGAAATCCTCCTGGAACATGGCGTGCCGCAGGATTTCGAACAGGAATCCATCCCGATCCCCGAGGTCTGGGCGGCACTGCCACTTTTATGAAAAGGTACATGGACGCAACCATCTCCCGCTCGTAGCCGCTCGCGCTCACAGCATGCCGAAGGCGGGATGGGGAAAACTCACCGAGGAATCGGCACGCGGATTGCCTAAATCCTGAACAACCGGCCTAGGAAATGCCTTGGATTCAGGACACCTAACGAGGTCTATTACGACCCCTCAAATTTCGCGCTTCAAACTTGAAACTATTCTTGTTGTTATGATTGGATGGCTACTCGAATGTATCGATCCCCATGTTAGGCTGTAGATAGACGGAACCTCCGGAAGCAATCGGTAACACAAGATCTATGGACAGCGTCATTCGGGTAGGGTCTTCTTCCGTAAAAAGAGAATACCTTTCACGCAGATGCTCTATTGCTGCAATCGTCTTATCATTTGGCGATGTCCGTTGCTCTTCTGCGGCCTTCAGAACTTGAAGTATCCTGCCGATTTCAGAAGTTTGAAGCTGAGCGACGGCGTTTAGCTGGTCATCTGCGAATCTCAGCTCCGATACGCAACCGAAGCTGCGAATCTCGATATTGGCGGTCTCCGCATCAGATCCCGGCACTAATTGTATGTCTATACTTGCATTCATCTTCGTCTGAAATTCTTTGGAGAGACGTTTAGCTCAGCCACGGCGGAAATGGCAGCCAAAATTCAAACTGGAACGTTTTTTCTCTGACCCCGGACGAAACACATCAGCTCATGCGAACTTCATCGTCTTCCTGAGGGCCTCAGCCGCCTTCCCGCTGACATCATCACCGGGTTCAACGATTACTCTTTCACATTCACGTGCCGAAGTAGTTCCGACAGATGACGATCCGGGGACTTGCCAAAAAGCAAGCACCGCAGGCTTCATGCCTCGCGGTGCTTGTTGCTGTCGGGGGAGGTGGACTGGATTTTGTTCGATGGTCTTCCCGCTCCGTGAAGCCCTTTGGCTGCAAAGAGGGGGTGCATTTTGTCTGTCACTTTGACGCGGTTGGCTGCCACTATTGCCCACACCGCGAAGCGCAATCCGCCCCCAAAAGCAGATGGCGTGACGGGAGCGGGGTTTGCTCTGGCGGTTGGTTTTGCCCGATTACCCGATAGGTCTTCATTGTGCCCCCGAAACACCCCGGAATGTCTCCTTTCCCACCCTGGAACCCCCGTGGTTGCTAAATCCTGTTCTATTTTCCTGGGAAATTACGATAGGGAATTTCGCTTAAAACAGCGCCATTCGCGCCTGACCCCAAACAACGATTAAAAGTTATTTGTGCCGTCCTGTTTAATATGCAAATCATCCTTCGAGTGCAATATTCCGTCACTTCCACAAGAAATTAATTCACCAGAAAAGTTATCATAATACAGAATTTTTCCCCATCCATCTTTGAACCCATTTTTACCAGGCTGACAATGAATAGGAACCATGTCATACAATGTTTTTGGCAATTTCCCCTCCTCGAGTTCATACGACTTTATCGCAAGGGCGAGTGTTCTCATTATATCTGTTGAAAACTTTCGATTATTGCTTTCGATCTGGCTTGCGCCGCATGAATAAAGCAATAAACAAATAATGGAATACAGGCATTTAAAGCGCTTTACTTGCATGGCACCCAAATTTTTCTACCAATAAATGACCAAAACTTTCCGGATGGAGCGCATTCGTAATATATTTCATGAGTGCATCCTGAAAGACAAAAGCAATCTCTCAAAAAACCAGGAGTGGTTGATTTACACCTTCCGATCTTGGTTTCGGACATCCTTGATCCTGGGTGACATGGGCCTGGCCTAGAGCCAGTAAGGCTGATAGAGCATGTGCATAACCCTGTGATAGACTCCGGTCCCGGTACCGGCGAAGGAGGGAGTGGAGAGCCTGGAGGGGTAGGGC
>CAMCXJ010000048.1 GCA_945883455.1 Prosthecobacter debontii | reverse complement strand
TGGGTGCGCGGGATGAGGGTGGGGTTGTTGGGGTCGCCCCAGGCCTCGGCGTTGAAGTGCAGGCAGAGGACGAGGTCGGGCTTGATGGTTTCATTGACGAGCTCGGCGCGGGCGCGGATCTCGGCGGTGCGGTAAAAGAGGCGCTCGGCGAATTTGCGGAGGGAGGCAGCATCGTCGGTGGCGCTCTCGGTGGCGAGGGAGGCGAGGTTTTGCGGGCGCAGCGGGGTGACAGGTTCGGCGGTGCTGCGGACGAGGGTGATAGTGGCTCCGAGTTCCTCGAGAAGCGGCTTGAGGAGTTTCGCGACTTGAAGGGTCATGTCGCCCTCGGTGACCGGCTCTGCCTCACCAATCTGGAACCAGCGCTCCTCGATCTTCGCCCACTCGCCGCCGATGTGACCGGGGTCGATGGCGATGTGGAGGTTCGCCAAAGGTTTGCCTTCGGGCGGGATAGGGCGGGTGGTGGTGTCCTTCCACAAGCGCGGGGCGGGGTGGGTGTTTTCCGGGGTGGCAAAGTGGAGCACGAAGGGTGGCACGGCGGGATCGGGGTTGGTGATGATCTCGGCGGATTCGTCGAGGATCACGATAAACTCGCGCCAGGTATCGTCGGTAGTGAAAATTTCCGTGAGGAGATTCTCGAAATCGCCGCGGGAGATGGTGTGCTGGTAGGCTTCGAGGGTAGTCCAGTCGGGGTTCTCGGCGAGGAGGGAGAGGGTAGTGGGGTTTGGGGGAACGGGTTTTTCGGGAGTGGTTTCAGGAACAGCCACGGGTGGTTGCGGGGGGGCGGGCTTCGGCGTTTCGGTGCGGAGCAGCAGAAAAACGACCAGAAGCCCCAGACAGAGCGACGCGATGATGGGGGCAGGGTTGCGCATGGGGGGATTTAGGTGATCGGACGGATATCAAGCACTTTGATTTCGATTACGGGTTCATCCGTCCACCATGTGATGGCGTATCCCGCGACGAGACTGAGAAGGTTTTGAAATTTTCAGCGATCACGGCTTTTACCCTAGTCCATCGATATACCGCTTCAAGCAAAGTTTCACAATCAGGGGTGGCTCTACATGCCCCAGCCCCCGATGCCCAGCGTGAAGCTCGTCTTCCTTGTATCTTGAAATTTGAAAGTTGAGAGTTCCGCCATGAACACCTTGCCGCGCCCGCCGATTTCCGAAGCCGAATTCGTCCCTCCGCATTATTTCCGGCGGCTGGAGATGGATGAAATCCGCAACGGGGAGCGACCGTTGGAGATCGACCTCGGATGCGGGGACGGGTCGTTTCTCGTGGAGCTGGCGGCAGCGTTTCCGGAGCGGGATTTCATCGGGGTGGAGAGGTTGCTGGGCCGTTGCAAAAAGGTGGCGAAGAAGATCCGTCGCGCGGGCGCGGCCAACGCCCGCATCCTGCGGCTGGATTCGAAATACGTGGTGGAGTGGCTGTTGCCGGAAGCCTCCGTTTCCCGCATCCACCTGCTCTGCCCGGATCCGTGGCCGAAGTTCAAGCATCACCGCCGCCGCCTCGTGCAGATCCCGTTCCTTGAGGCGGTGAAAGCCGCGCTGCAACCCGGCGGCGAGTTCCTTTTCATGACAGACCACGAGGGATACTTCGAGGAAGCCTGCGGGAAAATCCACGAGAGCGGGTTGTTCGCGAGCGCGCCGTGGGAGGAGGATTCATTTTTCTACCCGAAGACAGATTTCCAAATCCAATGGGAAGCGGAGGGGAAATCGATGAACCGCATCCGCTGCGTGAGCGGAAAGCGATGACAAGGATGATCCCAGTTTTTTTCACGGAGCTAGGCGGGGTGGACTGGATCACGCAAGAGCTTGAGCGGCCATCACCAGGGGAAACTGTCATCCGCACAGGGCCTCCGATCGCCGGAGGTGGGGACGGCCGTGATCCCGACTACGGTTTGGCGGGCTCGGGTTTTTTCGCCCAGACCTGGCACCATCCGGCGGCGGTGACAAGCTTGCCTCCGAAAGCTCCGCACGGGCCGGACGCTTCGCCGGCTTTTCCGGTGTAGAGGGCGCAGTTGTCGCATCTTTGCTCCGGCTTGTGCATGGGATATTTGACGGCGTCCACCTTGGTGGTGTCCTCTTTGTAGCCGAGCGCGATGGCGACGGGATCGGTCTCTTCAAGCTTGGCCGGCGGCGGTGCCTGGCCGAATGCCCGGGAGCATACGGCGGCTGGGATGGCGGCGGAAACGGCGAGTTGGCGCAGGAAATTGCGGCGGTTGTTCATGGTGTTGGTATGGTTGAATCTCGAAGTCGCCAGAGGCTAGCATACTTCCGGCGGTCTGCACTCCGGAAATTGCGCAATGATCCACATTTTTATTGGGAAGCTTAGGGCAAGAATCCCCCCGCCAGGATTCATTACGAAAGGGCTTTTTAAGCAAACAGTCTAGACCTCCACCACGCTCATCAGTGCTGTGGAGATGAGCAGGCATTTCACCGCTGCCTCCTGATGGATCGCTTGCATCGCCTGCCGGTAAGCCTCCATCTGGCCGGCGTATCTCACCATCAACTCTTCCGCTGAGTCCACGCGGTCGGTCTTGAAATCGATGATCTCCACCTTTTCCGCAGAGCCGTTGGCATCGCGGTGGATATGGAGCCGGTCGATCACCCCGCTCAACCACTTGCCATCCAATACGGCCTCGATCCGTTGCTCGCGGTGGAGGTCGATCGCCCGCCCATCCTTGCTTAACAACGCTCGGATCGGCGGCGCGGAAAGCCCCTGCTCCATGGTCTTGCGGAGATCCGCGGAGAAATCGGGAGCGTGTTCCTCATCGATCCATCCGATCTGCTCGAACGCTTCATGGATCGCCGTGCCAAAGCGGCGGCCTTGCGGCGATACCTTGCTGGCGGATTTTCCTTTTTCTCCGCTGGGGCTGCGGCGAGAGCGTTTCGTCACCGCGCCGCCCAACCGGATATGCGGCGCTTTTTCCGGGGCACCGATTTCTTCAATCCCGTCCGCCCAATTCGGGTTGCCGGTTTCGAAAATTCCATTCTCCACGCCATCGATTTCGAGCGATGTCATCAGCCAGTTTGAGAGGCTGGCTTTACCGTCCTCGGCGGAGGCGGCGGGGGTGTCTAGAAACACGTAAAGGCCTCGTTTCGCGCGCGTCATCGCCACGTAGAGTTTGCAGAAGGACTCGTAGGCCTGCTGTGACGCCCAGCGGTTTTCGGCCTCGCGCAGCTCGGGGATCATCTCCCGCACCCATTGCGCGGGAGCCATTGTGATCCAGTCATCGCCGGTCACGGTCTTGTAATGGGACAGATCCGGGATTTTTTTTGACGGCACGTCGGGCAACACCACCACATCGAAGCCGAGCCCCTTCGATTTGTGGATCGTCATCACCTGCACTGCCGCCACACCGGGGCTTTGGGAAATTTTCCTACGCCCGATCCCCTCCGCCGCCTCGCGCGCGGTGACCACGCCTTGGCGGTCGAGCTCGCCCAGCGCCTCCAGCAAATCCTGCGCCCGCCGCCTTCCGAACATTTCCCAGCCATCCAGCAGCGGCGCGACGAGCTCGCCTACCATGCCCGCGAAGCCGATCTCGGAAACGCGCCGGCCCAGCCCCTCCCACGCCGCCTGCCATGCCGTGCCGAAACGGTCATCGAGCACCGGCTTTAGCGGCGACATCATCACCGTCCGCTCGGCGAAGAGGTCGGCGGGATTCGCTAGCCAGCGCAGCAACTGCCAGACCATCACACCCACCGGATGATCCTTGCCCGGCTCCCTTTCCCCTTCCTCTACCACCTGGAAACTCGCCGCCCGCAGCTCGTCGGCGAGCTCCTTCACCTTCTCGTTGGTGGACATCAGGATACCGCAGGAAATCCGTTTGTTGCCCACGCCGAGCTCCTTCAGCAGCCTGATCACGCGTTCGGATTTCTCCTCCTTGTCCATCACCTCGACGAGCGCGTGACCCTCGTTCTCCGGTTTGCGCAGCGGCTTGGCAGGAACGTGCTCCTCCCACTCCCACCTCGCGGCGGCGGTACCGAAAAGCCCTCCCATGGTCGCCTTGTCACCGAATACACGGTTCACCGGCTCAAGCACCTCCGGGCAGGAGCGCCATGACTCCGCCATCGTCTCGATCTGCAGCCCGCCGCCGTAAGTTTCCGTGATTTCATCGAAGAGGCCGACCTCACCGCCGCGCCACGCGTAGATCGCCTGTTTTTTATCACCTACTATGAAAACCGTAGATTCATCGTTCGTGATGCCTTCCTCGACCAGCGGCAGCAGGGCGTTCCACTCCACGCGGCTGGTGTCCTGGAACTCGTCGAGCAACCAGTGACCGTAGTTGGAATCGAGCCGGAAATCCACCGCCTCGCGCCGCAGCCGCGCGTCCTCGCCGCTCATCCACGCCCCCATCAGGCGTTTCACGTCATCAAAGCCGAGCTTGCCCTTCGTCCTCAGCTCCCGCTCCACGAGTCCGTCGTAGGTGGCGATCAAGTCCCGCACCCCGCGCGTCCGCGAGAGCGCGGCGGCCAGTTCGCAACGCGCCGCCAGCTCCGCGAGATCGCGCAGCGCTTGGGCGGCGAGGCCGTCGATCGTGAAATCCTTGCTGACTTTCGCATGGATCGGCCCCTTGCCCGAGAGGATGCCTTCCAGCACCCTTGGCCACATCCCTGTCTTCACGTTCAGCGAGCCGCTGCCGATCGTGTGATTGCGCAGCAGCGCGAACATGTCCCCGGCCTTTTTCTCCTGATCCTTATGGGTCTTCACCACATTCGGCCAATCCCGCTCCACCGCCTCCACCAGCGCGCCTTTTTGCTTGTCCCACTCGGAAATCTCCACGCCCGCCAGCTCCGGCGGCCCCCAAACCAGATTCTCCGGGGAAACGTAAATCCCATGCCAGCCGCCGATAAATCCCCGCAGCTCCTCCAGCACCCCCGCGCCTTCCTTGCCTTGCGTCGCCCGGCGGAAAACAGCCACGAACTCCTCCCCATCGTGCCCATGCGCGCCGCCTTCCAGCAAGCCCTCTAACAGCTCATCCTTGATACCCTCCGCCACCTCGCCTTGCAGCAGCTCGAAGCGCCCACCGGTCACGCCCAGCTCGTACTGGAAACATTTCACCACCTTCGCGAAAAAACCGTCCATCGTCCCTAGCGTCAGGCGCGGCAGTTTCCCCGTCAGCTTCTCCAGCAACCCCGCGAAATCCACCGCCCCTACGCCCAGCCGCGCTTCCAGTTCCGCCGCCTTGCCAGGATCCTTCGCCGCCTCCGCCAGCTTGCGCAAAATCGCGTCCGCGAACTCTCCCGCCGCCTTCCGCGTAAAGGTGAGTGCCACGATCCTCTCCGGCTCCACCCCCCCCGCCATCAGCCCGATGATCCGGTCGGAAAGGCGGTATGTTTTCCCCGACCCCGCTGAGGCGAGCACGAGCAGATTTTTCTCGGGAAATTGCATCGGTCTTGACCTTAGGCTCGCCACAACCCGCCGCTTGTCACGCCTTGATTACTGCTGAGAGAGAAGTGGAGAAGAATTCGAACCACGGATGGACACGGATAAACACGGATGGCGCTCTGCATTTCCCGTCCTCTTTATCCGTGGGTCTCTCTTCATTTAGCCTGAATGGGAAGATGAGTTTTTACATGTCCATCCGGTAGGGCTGATCCGTCCTGCGTGCCCTTCATGGAGCGGCGGATCGGAATCCGCCGATACCCATGATCGGAGGAAGAATTAGCCTTTCGAGGCTTTTCCCTTTCGCTATCCATGGGCTTGCCCCGGGACCACGGGTTTGCAACCCGCAATCCCATGATCGGAGAAAGAATCAGCCCTTCGGGGCTTTTCCCTTTCGCTATCCATGGGCTTGCGAGTCGCAGACTCGCGGTCCCAGCGGCGCGGCTTCACCACCTTTCCGTGATCACGGCTCCTCCGTTCTGGATCAGGCCCGACCGAGCCGAATCCGCCTTACCCATGGGGAATGATACCCGCCGCGCGATCCATGGTTGTGACGAAATCGTCCCCATTCCCCTATGGCACGGGTGCCGCAGATTCTGTCGCTTGACTTGCACCCTTCCCGGCTGCTTTTGAATTCCAGCATCAAGACTGACTGATAAAAGTCCGTTCGTATTGAACCGGGGCTGGGGATTCCAGCCCTGGACCGTTGTGGGGGAATCTTGCCCACCACCTTCCAAATCAACCTAAATTCCGCAGTTGGGTATCAATTTTTCACCGCAGAGGCGCAGAAGTCGCAAAGGAACGCAGAGCCTTGCATGTGGGAAGATGGAAATTTGGGAAAACGATAGAACTGCTTTGTTCACCCAATGGGTGAATGGAGTCTCCGTGAAAAATGCCCTGCACTATCCCAAAACACAAACTTTTCTCAGCGTTCCCTCTGCGACCTCTGCGCCTCTGCGGTGAAAATCTTCGTTTGAACCACGGATTTCACGGAAAGGCACGGATGAAGAAAGAGTTATGGAAACGATTTTTAAACCTGTTTGGTGTATCCTTAAACCCGAACTCCGAAATAGAAAATTGGTTCCAAGTAATTTGACCACAGAGACACAGAGAACACGGAGCTCTTGATGCAACATCATAAAGTGTTTCGCATATTTTTCTGGCTTAGTTTTAGGATCGCTTTGAAAATCTGCCATGCGACGAGAACCACCGCGCAGCATATCCCCACGACCACAGCGAGCACCAGGAAGATGGTGCCGAGCACAAGCCATAGTGGCCACCAGCGGGCGTCGAGGCGTCTCACACGACCTTGCCACGCCGTCCAATCGATGCGTCCGCGGGTGTTCGGTGTTTCCCCTTTGACAGGACGCGGCACCACCGCTACCCCGTCGATTTCGATGACCTCCACCTCGATGGTTTGTTCGTTTCCGGCAGCCATGTCTGGACATTACCCGAGCTGTGGGAAATTCAAACCCCGAAACCCGGGCACAAAAAGAGCGGACCGACAGATCAGCTACAGGAAAACCCAATAACCTAGAGCGTCTCAGTCGGTCCGCCTAAACTAAGATAAGCAGCATGCGTGCCAAACTTTTGGAAACGGGTGTTATCTAGGCAAGGCCACCCGAGGCATGGGGATCACGGCAGCCCCCAGCACCATGCCGCCGATGAATCCGCCGAGGTGCGCGCCGTAGGCCACGCCTTGATACCCTCCGAGATACCCTGAGAAATCAAACAGCAGCCCGATCACACCGATTGCCGCGAGGTGGGCGGGCGGAACGGGTCTCGCGATAGGCCAGACATGCGGGTTGGGCAGGTGCCAGCGCACGGCCATGCCGAGATACAACCCCTCGAAGCCCATCACCGCGCCGGATGCCCCGAGCATGGGAATCGTTTCCTCTGGGTTCAGGGCGACGTGGCACGCGCTGCCGCAGAGGGCGGTGAAAATGAAAACCCGCATCACCCAGCGGTGTCCGAGAAGCTCCGCGGCGATCGCGGCGAAGATCCAGAGATAGAGCATGTTTCCGAGTAGATGCCCGACATCGCCATGGAGCAGTGCAGCTGTGAACAGCGTGAAGAGCGCTGCCGACCCGGAAAAATCGCCCGATCGCAAGGATTGGAGCGCCTCCATCACATCGGCCGGCACCACCATGAAGCGATCATTGAATTCCATGCCGCGCAGCACTTGCAGCCCATGAACGGACGCGATGAAAAGAATCAGCGCCAGCAAAGGCCATTGCCGGCCTATCACAGAAGAGGGGTGTAGGATGCGGCGCACAAGACCAGCTTGTGCGCGGGCACGGCATCCCTCAAGCGAACACTTCACCCGCCCAGCCGCAAACGGGCTTTTCTGCAGACAATCTAATTCTTAAGGATTTTGGCCATTGCCTCGCCCAGGCCGAGACCGACGTTCATGTAGGTCTTGGCATTGCCGTTGTAGTGGCCGTTGGAAGCGCCGCCCATGGAAAGCGGATGTGCATAAACGGTGGCTACATTGCCCTTAAACTCGGGATATTTGCCGCTTTCCCCGTCCACCGCCATCTGTGCGTCGAAAATCAGGCCGTCATTGCCTTGCTTGCTGTCCTTGGCGGTCTGACCGAGAGTGGCGCAGACGAAGGGGGCGTCAGGCGCGTTGAAATCCTTGCGTAGAGCCTTGATCAGGTTCACGAGGTTTTTCTCGTAGCGACTGGCGTGGGCCACGTCGTAGCGATCCTTGTCGCCCTGCCACCAGATGAAACCGGCGATCTCGTATTTCGTGGCACCCGGGTAATAGGTGCCGATCTCCGCGAGGACTTTTTTGGCGTTGGCGGTGTCATCGTCGTATTGCTTGCCCGCATACCAGCCGATCGGCACCGGCTCGGTGCCTTTTTCCCAACGGTTGGGCGATTGCTTGTAGCCGGCGTAAACCCATGTCGTCTCCTTCTTGGTCTTGTTGTCCATGCCCGTGAATTCGTAGCTCTCGCTGCCCGGTGGTAAGAGATCCCAGCCGAGGCCGCGGTTGCCGATCGAGCTTTTCAGCACCATGACCGGCTCTTCGACGGCGTTGCCGAGCTGGTGACCGATGCCGATCTCGATGCCGATCTTGTTACCGCTGATCGTGAGCCAATCGTTACGGTAAACGTTCATGTTGTCGCCCTTTTGCATCACGGAAACGTTGCGGACGTCTTGGCGGGTCGTCCATTTGCCTTCGGCGTCGGTGAGGAAACCATAAAGGTTCTCGCCCTTGACCGCTTTCTCCAACGCGCCGTCCTTATCCCCCCCCACAGCACCCATTTCAAGCGTGTTGGATTGACCCATCACGATGAAGACCTTGACCGGTTTGCTGATATCGGCGGGTTTCCCGTCAGGGTCCGGGAGATCCTGAGCAAACAGGGAGGTGGTGGCCAGAATCGACAGGCTAAGGAGCGCGACGGGGAACTTTATCGGGTTTTGCATAGTGAGTGGGTTACTTCCGCAGCGGCGGCGATCTTACATCAGATCATGCTGCGGGTGATGACGTAGCTGGCGGCGCAGCGCGGGCATTGGACGGTGATCGTCTCGGCGTCGTGGAAAAGCTCATCGGGCTTTTCGCGCCATGATCCGAGTATCGGCAAAATTTTGTCCAAGGTGCAGCCGCAGTGAAAACGGAAAAAACGTGTCTCCAGCAGACTCGTTTCCTCGGTGGTATCGATGGCGGCGACCTGCTCCGCATCGAGCCCGGCAAGCCATTCGAGATCGGCGTCCGGCTGCGCGGCGATAAGTGCGAAATTTTCATCCTCTAGACGGAAGGCGCGCGCCGGGCGCTGCTCGGACTGAGTGTAGAATTGCGATACCCACGCGACCGGATCGCGACCCTCGACTTCCATCGTGGAGAGGCGTGGCTCGGTTGAGTTCGGCGTGGTGGTCTGGGAGTAGAAAAAATTCCGGTCGGACTCGCGGATGTCCTCGGTGAAAACCCGGCCGGTGATGTAGCGCTCGTTCGATGAGCCGGTGACGAAAAGGTTGATGCGCGGCGCACGGAGGTTCGCCGTCCAGGCGATCGTCTCATTCCACGGGCGGGCGGTAAGGTGCAGGGTGAGCATGGCCAGCGTGTCCTTGAGCATCGCATCCAGGTCGGCGGGGTAGCGGATGCTGTTTTCCATCAGGTGCAGGTAATGATCCGTGTAAATGTCCGTGAACTGCCCGCGCAACAGCAGGCAATTTCTGTGGCGGACGAAGATGGATTCGATTTTCGTGAAGTCGTCGGGCTGCATGTGCTGTCAGGGCGGCGGGATCATTCTGTCATCGAGAATGGCTTGGGAAAAAGGGTCTCCTTCCGCAGCGAATTCGCGGAGGAAGTCTAAGGCCATCTCCCGGACAGCCGCGTCGGAATTCCGCAACGCGGCCACGCATGTTTGCCAATCGACGAAACGTTCCAACAGGGCTTCAGCTTCCCCGCTGGTGGCAGTTGGCAAAAGCTCGATCCATCGGCTGCGAACCTTCGATTCGAGGAAGCGGATGTCATGTCCATCCTTCTCGCGATTCGTCAGATCCTTGCTGATGGCGAGGTCGATAGGATCGGGAAGCCATGTCCCGTCGGCATTGCGCTCGCAACGAGAAAGAACCTCCGCGAAGGATTCCGCGGGAAACTCGTTGGGACGGCGGAAGATATCGAGCGGGCAGTCTAGGCCAGAGACGCGCACCATTCCTACCTGATCTGCCGCCTCCGCGATTTCCTTGCCCGAAACTTGCCGCCACCCAGGCAGTGTATGAATGCTGAGTTCCGCGAATCGCGAGCAGACCCCTTCGACCATCACCGCCCACTCGGCGGCTGTTTCCATGGGATCGAGCCAGATATCCGCGTCCTTGGTCGGACGGTTGAAGCCATGGGCGATCACCGCCAGCCCGCCGATCACGATCACATCGTGGCGCTCGGTCAGTGCCGCTATGAATTCTCCCGCTTTGGTGCCCATTGTTCGACGGTTTCGTTGATCTTGCACGCGATTTCCCAGAACTCTGCCACCGACGAAGGATTCCTGATCCACGGCTCGCTGTTGTCTGTGATGCGCGATGGAGGCAGCTTTGGCCTACGCTTCCGCATCATGTTCCTCGCGATGCGAGCCGACCACTCCTCCTTGAGCCGCTCGATGGGGATTCTGTATTGGGGAAATGCCACGAAAGGAACCTAGCCGATGAGGCGGGCGGCGGAAAGGGAAAATCCGGCGACCAGCGGGTGGCCTCAGCGCACCTCGAACGGCTGGTTCGCGCTGGCGGCATGGCCTTTGCCATCCTTCACCCAGACGTAGAGCCGGTAGACGCCGGGCTTGGCGGGAGCGGTGACGGCAATGCTTGCTTTTGCGGGATTAGTGATCGCACCCTCGATAAATTTCGGAATTTTCTCGCTGGTATTGTGATCATGACCCTGCAGCTCGGGAAGAACCGCCCACTGCCATGTGAGACGGTCTTGGTCGGGATCGGATGCAGAGGCATTTGCCTCGAACACGGCACCCGGTGCGATGGCGGCCTTACTGTCGAAAATGATCGGCTTCACCGTCGGTGCCCGGTTTTTTGGCGGGCGACCCGTCCACATCTCCTCGAGCACATCGACGGCTGCGGTGGTTTCCCCGTCATGGGTGTAAAGCCCGAACCATGTGGCCGTGGCCTCGAATTTCCAGCCCCAGACGAAGGCGTAGTTGCCTAGGTAGCCGTCACCTGGCTTGAGAACTTCCTGATACGCCTTGCGCATCATTTCCGCTTTCTCGGCGCTGGTTTGTTCCAGCGGAGCCCCGAAGGCGGTTTTCTTACTCTCCCAAAAACCGCGCGGCCCCCATTCCGTCAGCATCCACGGGCGCTTCCAGCCAACCCTTTTCAGATGCTCACGAACGCCGAAAACCCCGCCGTAGGTATTCACACCGACGAAATCCATGTTCGGTGTGTGCTCGTTCAGGCCCTTGGTTTTGGAGGGATTGAGTCCGGCGACAGCGGTGAAAGTCGGATGATGTGGGTCGATCTCGCGAACCAAGATGGCGAGGCGGTCGAGTTGCTGCCAGTAAGCAGCGCACTTGCCATCGCCTTCGGATTCGTTGCCAATCCCCCATGCCAACAGGGAGGGATGGTCACGGTATTGCGTCACCTCTTTCCTCACACGCTCAGCTTGTTTCGCGCAATGCTCGGGGTTTTTGTAGGAGAACCAGCTGCACTCGCTTTCCAGCCAAATCCCGGCGCTGACGGTCATGTCGAGCAGATGCGCCTCATCCATGATCACGTCGAGGCCGTTTGTTGACCAGGTGCGGATGGAATGGCCGCCACGCGCCGCGAGCTCCTTGAGCCTTTTGTCCCCACCGACACCTTGCACAGTGTAGGGCTTACCGCCGCGCGTCATGCCTGCGGCAGTCACCGTCACGGGAATGGCTTTTCCAGAACTTGTGAGTGGCGCTCCATCCGAAAGCGAGCAAACGGCAACGGCAAAACTCGCCAGAAAACCAACGCGGTATGAATGGCGGGTCATGAAAAACCGTATTTCGTTCCCGCAGGTTTCCAATCGAAAAATGAACTACGCACCTGGCAGCTCGATGAAGCCTTCCAGCTTCCGGATGCGGGTGGGGTGGCGCATTTTCCGCAGGGCTTTCGCCTCGATCTGGCGGATGCGTTCGCGGGTGACCTGGAACTGGCGGCCGACTTCTTCAAGCGTGCGGCTGTAGCCGTCCTTGAGGCCGAAGCGCTGTTCGAGAACCTCGCGCTCGCGTTCTGTTAGAGTGTCGAGCACGTCCTTGATCTTGTCCTTGAGCATCGCGAAACCGGCTTCCTCCATCGGATTCTCGGCGGCTTTGTCTTCGATGAAGTCGCCGAACGAGGTGTCGTCCGAATCACCGACGGGAGCCTGCAGGGAAATGGGTTGCTGGGCCATCTTGAGAACGGCGCGGACCCGCTCGACGGGAAGGTGGATTTCCTCGGCGATTTCTTCCGGGGATGGCTCGCGGCCGTATTCCTGGACGAGCTGCTTTTGCACGCGCATCAGCTTGTTGATTGTCTCGATCATGTGCACCGGGATCCGGATCGTGCGGGCCTGGTCGGCGATGGAGCGGGTGATCGCTTGGCGGATCCACCATGTGGCGTAGGTGGAAAATTTGTAACCGCGGCGGTATTCGAATTTCTCGACCGCCTTCATCAGACCCATGTTGCCTTCCTGGATCAGGTCGAGGAAGGAGAGGCCGCGGTTGGTGTATTTTTTCGCGATGGAAATGACTAGACGGAGGTTGGCCTCGACCATCTCGGTTTTCGCTTTGAGTGCCTCTTTCATCCAACGGCGCAGCTCCATGTAAACGGGCTCGAAGGTTTTGTCGTTGAGCCAAGTGCGCTGCTGGATTTCGCGCATTTTGCTAACGAATTCCTTGTCCTCTGGATGAGTTTGGAGGCGGCGGGCGTATTTGCGGAACTTGTCCACATAGTCATCCACCTGCTCGCAGAAATCCTCAACGATCTTCTGCTTGTAATAAAAGCGGATGTAGATGCGGTGCATCGTGGCAATGTTTTTGGCGAAGGTTTCCTCGAGCTTCTTCTTGCCGCGGGGAGCCTTGGCGGAGAGCTGGCGGAAAATGTTATCGTTCTCCTCGTGAAGTGCTTTGAGTTGGTCGCAGAGCTTGGGTAGCCCTTTTTCGTAGCGGTCGCGGGACTCGATTTTTTTATCCAAGATGACACGGTCGAAGCGCTCGGTTTTCTTCTTCAGCTTTTCGGCGAGTTCGAGGTAAAGGTCGGTGATGAAGCCGAACTGGTGGAGGTTCTTGGAAACTTCGATTTCCGCGTCCTCGATGCGTTTGGAAATTTCCACTTCCTGCTCGCGGGTGAGCAGCGGCACTTGGCCCATCTGCTTGAGATACATGCGGACGGGATCGTCCAGGATGTCGAGCTTCTGGTCGGCCTTGACCTCCTCTTCCTCGCCGTCTCCTTCGTCCTTTTTCTTGTCCTTGAAACGGTCCACCTCGGAGGCGTCGATGATGTCGAACTCCATATTACGGAGGCGCTCCATGATGGCCTCGACGTCATCGGGAT
>CAMCXJ010000047.1 GCA_945883455.1 Prosthecobacter debontii | reverse complement strand
ACGCCGCCCGCCGCCGCCCGATCGAGACCCACCACACCGCCACTCACCTGCTTCACTGGGCGCTGCACGAAGTCGTCTCCGCGGACGCCGCGCAGCAAGGTTCCTCGGTGGATGAGTATCGCCTGCGTTTCGATTTCAACAGCGCCGCTGTCACACCGGAGCAGCTTGCCGAGATGGAGGAGATGGTGAACGGCGCGATCAAGCAAGGAATGCAAGTTTCCTGGACGGAGGTGAAACACGCGGACATCAAGCACCGCACCGACATCATGCAGTTCTTCGGTGACAAATACGGGGATAGCGTCCGCGTCGTGCAAATCGGCGGGCACGCGAACCAGCTCGACGGCCCGTCCATGGAGCTTTGCGGCGGCACCCACGTCCGCAACACCTCGGAGATCGGCCTTTTCAAGATTAAGAGTGAGGGAGCCATCGCTTCCGGCGTGCGCCGCATCGAGGCGGCTTGCGGCGATGCCGCGTGGTCGCTGATTCGTGAGAACGTAGAGAAATGGGATCACGATCTCAAGGCCGCCACCGAGAAGCTCAAGGCCGCGAACGCGAAGCTCGCCGAACTCGGCGAGACACCGGTGAATGTAAATAAATTCCCGCACATCATGGGCGCGATGCTCGTCGGCCGCGCGGACATTTCCGAAATCAACGCGACCTATTCCCACGGCCTGCGCACCCTTGAGGAAACCAAGGAAGCCGCCCTCGAGGCCGAGAAACGGATCAAGACAATCCAGTCCGCCCAAGCCGCCGCCCTCGCCGACGAGGCGCTCGCGGAACTCATCGCGAAGGGCGAGCCCATCGTCGTCTCTTTCGAGTCCGATGCGTCCCTGCTCCAGGAACTCCAGAACGGTCTGAAGAAAAAGAATTTTGCCGGCCCGGCTCTGCTCATCGTCGATGACGGCGAGAAACTCCACCTCGCCGTGCACTGTGGAGCCGATGCGCTAGCGGCAGGCCTCAAAGCCGGCGACCTCCTCCGCGACCTCGCCACCATCGGTGGCGGCAAAGGCGGCGGCAAGCCGGATCAGGCAAGGGGCGCGGCTCCGGATCGCGCGAAGCTGAAAGAAATTAAGGCGGCGATGATGGCGCGAGTTTCATAGTCTGCAAAAGGTAGGGCTGATCCGGCCCGGTCAGCCCTGATTGAAAACAGAGCGGCTTTGATTGCGTAAAGGTGGTGAGATCCAGGGGAAGGGCTCATTTTCCCGAGATCTCACGTCCACTGGAGTGATTGAGCCACCAGATTCTGGAAGTGGGACGGTCGAGCCGAACCGTCCCTACCATGAGACATTTGTCTCCGTCAGCTTATCCGACCATCCAGCCTCCCCGCCGCATAGGCTCCGAAAACTTTCAGAATCTCATCACGCACCCGGCGGAAGACGGCGAACTGCTCGTCCTCGGTGCCGGTGGCGTGGGCAGGATCATCGAAAGGCCAGTGATGGCGGTTCATCTGGCCGGGGAACATCGGGCAGGCCTGGTCGGCGTTGCCGCAGACGGTGATCACTGTTTCCACCTGGTCTTCGAGGAAACCGTTCATGTGCTTCGAGTGGTGACCGGTGGTGTCGATGCCGATCTCCGCCAGCGCGCGGATCGCGAGCGGGTGGACGTATCCTGCGGGATTCGAGCCGGCGCTTTCGACGCGGAATCCGTCGCCGAGCGCGCGGCGCAGGATCGCCTCGGCGAGATGGGAGCGGCAGGAGTTGCCGGTGCAGAGGATGAGGATGGCGGGTGTTTTCATGGGGTGGATTCCGGTTTGCGGGTTATTTTGAAAAGGGGAATAGCGACGATCGCGCCGATGATGGTGGCGAAGGGGTAGAGCCAGATGTGATCGAAATGGCCGCTGACGAGCGCGGGGCCGAGCGAACGGGCGGGGTTCATCGATGCGCCGCTGATCGGCCCCGCGAACATTGCTTCGAGCCCCACCACGGAGCCGATCGCGATTGCGGCGGTGATGCCTTTCTCCTTCGCGCCGTGCGAGACGCTAAGAATGGTAAGCATGAGGATGGCTGTGAGGATGATCTCCAGGAAAAAACTCTGCGCTGCAGTGTCTGCCGGAAGTGTCATTCCGAGCCTCCACGAATCCGGGAAGAGGAGTTTCAGCGAGCCGCTGGCACTGAGCGCGCCGAGCATCTGAGCGCTCAGGTAGGCGGGCAGATCTGCGGCGGGAAAACGCCCGGCCACCGCGAAGCCTATGGATACGGCGGGATTGAGATGCGCGCCGCTGACATCGCCGAAGGTGTAGATCATCGCCGCCACGACCAATCCGAAGGTCAGAGCCACGCCGACATGGCCGATCACACCGCCGGTGATTTCGTTCACGACCATCGCTCCAGTCCCCGCGAAAACGAGGATGAAGGTGCCGAGCAATTCCGCGAAAAACCGATGCTTCATCATATCAGCAGATTTGGCCGGGGGCGCAGCAGGAGGATTTCCCGCCGAGGGCGGGGAGGCGGTTAATCGAGGGCAGTCCGCAGAGTTCCGGAGCGAGGCATTCGGCGTGCTTGTGGGCGAGGGTGAGGATAACCGCGTCGCCGGTGATCTCGTGGCCGGTGATCGTGTATTGGGAAATCAAGCGATCCTCGTATTCGATCTCCACGGGGACGGAATCATCGGGGATGACGGCTTTGCCCTTTTCGAGGATGCCCGCCATTTTCCCAGTCTCGATGCGGTGGTCGTAATCCTCGCCGACCCAGACCTGGAGTTGGCAGGTTTCGGTTTCGCGCCGCGTGCCGCCGCAGTCGAGGAAAGTCTTGCGGACATGGCCGACCTCCGTGACGTGGAAGGAAAGCGGGATCGCATCGCCGTCCGGCAGGCGGATGCGGAAATGGCGGTCGGCATTTCCGGCGAGGAGGGATTTTAGTTCCTTGAGTTGCATGATGTAGGTTCGGCGAGTTTGACGGGTCCCGGGCAGCAGCTGTTTTCGCGATCCTTGAGGCGAGCTTTCGCTTTTTTCAGGTCGGTCTTGTGTTCGGGACTGTTCGGGAAGGATTCAATGAGGCGGGTAAGTAGGGGGTGGTGCTTTGTGTGGATGCGGAAATACGTCCATTTCCCGCAGTGCTCGCTCTCCAGCAGCCCGGCCTTGCGGATGATCTGCACGTGGCTGGAAACGGAGGACTGCGGCATCCCTAGAATATCCGCGAGTTCGCAGACGCAGAGCGCTCGATCCATCACGAGCCGGACAATACGCCAGCGGGTCTCATCGCCAAGGGCGCGGAAAAAGGAGGGGGCGGAGTTCATCGTGACGGAAAATAACGTGACGATTTATTTCGTTATGTCGAGGACTTAATGCTTAAGTGATTCGCGGTTTTCAAACCTCTTTACATACAAGCCCACGGGTCTTTGAATTCCTGTGTCATGCCTTTGACCATCAAACCGAAATCCGATTGTGCCTTTGACCAGATCTCGCTCGGCGAGGTGATGCTGCGCCTCGATCCCGGCGAGGGGCGGATCCGCACCGCGCGCCAGTTCGCGGCCTGGGAGGGCGGAGGCGAATACAACACCTCGCGCGGTTTGCGGAAATGCTTCGGTTACAAGACGGCGGTGGTGACGGCTTTCGTGGACAACGAGGTGGGCCACCTCATCGAGGATTTCATCATGCAGGGCGGGGTCGCGACGGATTTCATCCAATGGCGCGGGGACGATGGGATCGGGCGCTCGGTGCGCAACGGTCTGAATTTCACGGAGCGCGGATTTGGCATCCGCGGGGCGGTGGGGAATCCGGATCGCGGCAACACGGCGGCCTCGCAGCTCAAGCCTGGTGACGTGGATTGGGATCATATTTTCGGGAAACTCGGCGTGCGCTGGTTCCACACCGGCGGGATCTACGCGGCGCTCTCCGAGAGCACGGCGGAGCTCACTGTGGAGGCGGTGAAGGCGGCGAACAGATACGGCACCATCGTTTCCTATGACCTGAACTACCGCCCGTCGCTTTGGAAAACGATCGGCGGCCTCGATAAGGCGCGCGAGGTGAACCGCGAGATCGCGAAATATGTGGATGTGATGATCGGCAACGAGGAGGATTTCACTGCGTCGCTCGGCTTCGAGGTGGAGGGTGTGGATCACAACATCTCGAACATCGAGCTCGACGCCTTTAAGGCGATGATCGAGACGGCGGTCAAAGAGTTCCCGAATTTCAAGGTGGCCGCGACCACCCTGCGCGGTGTGAAAACGGCGACGATCAACGATTGGTCGGCGATCCTCTGGCACGACGGGAAATTCCACGAGTCGCGGAAATACGATGACCTGGAAATCCTCGATCGTGTGGGAGGCGGTGATTCCTTTGCATCCGGGGTGCAGTTCGGTTTCCTGGAGTTTAACGACGCGCAGATGGCCGTGGAATACGGCGCGGCTCACGGTGCTTTGGCATCCACCACGCCCGGCGATACTTCGATGGCGACCCGCAAGGAAGTGGAGAAGCAGATCTCCGGCGGCGGTGCGAGGGTGGTGCGCTAAAAACTTCAAATTCTAAACTGTAATTCTCAAGGAAGAGGTTTGCTTTCTTGAAGGTGATGGCATCTTCGATAATCAGATATCGCTTGATTATATCTTAGTTCGTGTGCCTATTCGTGCATACACGAACCGAATGAAAACGATTACACTAGACGAAGCGGCGTATGAGCGCTTGAAAGCTTGGAAGAAGGGTTCGCGGGAATCCTTTTCCAGTGTGGTGAAGCGTGTGATTCCAGCACCCGGCACCCTGGGAGCGTTTTTGAGCCATGTGCAGGCGGCAGGAAACCTTGATAAGGAGAAGGATGCCCTGATGGAGGAGGCGATCAATGAGCGCTCCGCGGTAAAGGAGGATCCGTGGATCTGATTGCGGACACGTCTTTTCTGATCGGTTTATGGCGGAACCAATCGTGGGCGGCTTCCTATGCGGGTCGCAACTCTGCGAAAAGCCTGGGAATCCCTTGGATTGTCGTTGGTGAGTTCAAGCATGGAGCGGTTCGCGCCGGTCATGACTCCGAGCGTGTGGATCAGTTCCTCGGGATCGGGGTTCTTTTGTTGGATGCCAGTTCGGCTGTTGAGGCCTATGCGGGACTTTGCGCACGGCTACAGGATACGGGTGAATACCGAAACATAGGACAGAACGATCTCTGGATTGCCGCCGTCGCGGTGAGTCTCAATCTCCCGCTTGTGACTAGGAACAAGCGGCATTTCAGCGTCATCGAAGGGCTGAAACTTGAGGTTATCGGCTGACCGCTGTTCCCCGCTGGACTCCGCGCCGAGGGTGCGGCAGGGTTCGGGTGTGGAGGAAAAAGAGGAACTGATCAACAAGACCCCGAACCTACGGGAGGATCTCAGCGTGCTGATGAAGGTGCGGCTGAATTTCTTTGTGCTGGTGACGGCGTTATTCGGATACCTGCTCGCGCGCAAAGGAATGCCGATGGAATGGTCGACCCTGTTTCACACGCTGATTGGAACGGCAGCAACGGCGTTTGGTTCGGCGGCGTTCAACCAGTTGATGGAGATCGATCTCGACGCCGTTATGAAACGCACGGCAGACAGGCCACTGCCTTCCCGACGGATGAGTCCGGTCACGGCGTTCGCGGTCGGCTGGGTGCTCTCGGCGGCCGGCATTATCCACCTAGCGGTGATGGTGAACGCCCCGGCGGCGTATCTAACCGCGGCGACGGTTGCAATCTACGTTTTCATCTACACTCCGCTGAAGCGGATGAGTTCGATGAACACTTTGGTCGGTGCCATACCCGGGGCAATCCCGCCGATGATCGGATGGGTTGGCGGCGGGGGTGGGATTTTTGCGCCCGAGGCGTGGTTCCTTTTCGGTATCCTATTTTTTTGGCAGCTCCCGCACTTCGTCGCAATCAACTGGCTATGCCGGGCGGAATACGAGGATGCCGGTTACAAGATGTGGTCGAACGGGGATCTCAGCGGTAAAAAAAGCGGGGTGCTCTGCGCGGTGTTTTCGCTGGTGCTGGCGGTGTTCTCGCTGCTGCCGGGGATCTGGGGTTTTACCAGCGTGCTGTGGCTTGTCGGCGGCCCGCTCTTCGGGCTGGCGATCATGGCGCTGGCGTTCCGTTTTATCGTGGATGGCGAGAGGAAATCCTGCCGCGTGCTGTTTTTCTCCACTCTGCTTTACCTGCCCGCTGCGCTCGCGTTGCTATTGATCGCATGGCGGAGGTGAAATGCCGCGGCCTAGGCGCTGAGATTAAAGATATGATGAGAAATCAAGGTCTCCTGCCCCGCACGTTATCTCTGCGTGGCTCCCGCCCGGATTGTGATCTTGGTCTTGATTCCCGGCGAATCGGGGCAAGAATCGCTTCGGAAACATGAAATACATTCTCTTACTCGGCGCTTCGCTGCTGCTCGCCTCCTGCTTCAATAGCTCTCCGCCCGGATCGGATTACATGGCCGGCGTGGGTCCCGTTCATCGCCCCACCTCGGGTGGCCCGCACCATCCAGCTCCCGCCATCCCCGACGACGTTTCCTACTGGGACGGCGACGGCCTTTCCGGCAGTCCTCTGATCAAGATCAACCGCCGCGAGCAGAAAGCCTACTTTTACAAATCCGGCGTACTGGTCGGCGTTTCACGCATTTCCTCGGGCAAGGAGGACACGGGAACCCGGGCGGGCGCATTTAAAATTTCCCAGAAGAGCAAGGATCACAAATCCTCGCTCTACGGCGTGATCAAGGACAAGGCCACGGGCGAGACCGTCAATGACAACGCCGACGCGCGAGTGGACAAACCGGGCCCCGGGCAGGTCTTCTACAACGCGCCGATGCCGAATTTCATGCGCTTCGACGGCGGTATCGGAATGCACACCGGATACCTTCCCGGCTACGCGGCTTCGCACGGCTGTGTCCGCATGCCCCACCACATGTCGGAGAAATTTTTCGACAACGTGGAGATCGGTACGCCGGTGATCGTCGAGTGAGGCCGATTCTCATTCCCGACCGCGAGTCCCTATCTCACACAACCGGGCATCAAAAGGGAATCGTCTTGGCGGACTGACGCGGATCTCCGTGATGCATGGGGAGTTCGGATTGAGCAACAGCACGTTTTCCTCTGGAATCACGGCGCTTGGCAGCCGCAACCCTACATTGGAAGAGTTCCGTAGCCATTCCTCACCGAAGCTTCGGGCGGCAAGGGATTTCGGCTGGATATCCCAAGCAGCGGGCAAATCCGCAGATACCGGCGTTTCGATCAATGATTCTGGCACTTCCACCTCGACCAATGACCAGTTCAGTCGGATCACATCCATCCGCGAATGGACAAGGATTTCAAGCGCAGCCAGCGCCCGTGACTCGGCGAGATACACGGCAGACAAACCCGGCGGATTCCAACGCCCGCCGAACAGCCGCGAACCCTCGCCGCTGAGCGCATCGACGGCATGGTGGGTCTCGCAGATACGGAAAAAAAGGGGCATTGCTCAGGAGAAAACGCCATGTTCGATCCGCCCCACAAGCGCCTCCACCTCGCGCGCGCCAATCTCGGTGTCCGCGTAGTCCAAGGGCGTCTCCCCGTTGAAAGCAAAAGCAGGGGAATTCAGCCACTCTGCGGCCGCCTTGCGCGATTGGAAGAATTCCGTGACACGATTGAGTATCCGGGCGTAACGCACCAAACGATCCGATTCGGAACGATCCAAATGGCCGCTTTTTTTCCGGCGATGCAGGGTGGCGCGGGACATGCCGAGCAATCCTCCGAGCCGCTCCTCCGTGATACCGATCATTTCCCGAAAGGCATGGAACTCAATGAAATCCAGCCCGTTCCGCACTTTCTCCACCATGTAGGCGGCTTCGGGTTCGCGGAGGACACTGCTGCTCTCCTCGCTCTCTTCCGCACGCGCCAGCATGGCTTTCATTTCCTCGCTTGCTTTCGCTTTGTATTTCATTTGCGACAATCTATCCCTTCATTCGGATCATCACAAGCATTTCCCCCCAAAAAAAGCCAGCCGATCTCTCGGCTGGCTTCGGGGAATTTTCGATGTGCGTTACGATCAATAGCGGTAGTGATCCGCCTTGAACGGGCCTTCCGGCGTGATGCCGATGTAGTCCGCCTGGTCTTTGGTAAGAACCGTAAGTTTCGCGCCGATTTTGGCGAGGTGGAGTCGGGCGACTTCTTCGTCGAGGTGCTTTGGTAGCACGGTTACTTGGCCGGGCTTGTAGCTGTCGCGGTTTTCCCAAAGGTCGATCTGGGCGAGCGTCTGGTTCGTGAAGCTGTTCGACATCACGAAGGACGGGTGGCCCGTTCCACAGCCGAGGTTCACGAGGCGGCCTTCGGCGAGCATGTAGATGCTGTTGCCGGTCGGGAACGTGTACTTGTCCACCTGGGGCTTGATGTTCAGCTTCACAACGCCCGGAGCCTTGTTGAGCTTGTCCATCTGGATTTCGTTGTCGAAGTGGCCGATGTTGCAGACGATGGCTTGGTCTTTCATCTTCGACATGTGGTCAAAGGTGATGATGTCCTTGTTGCCCGTGGTGGTGACGTAGATATCGCCCCAGCCGAGGGTGTCCTCGATGGGCAGTACACGGAAACCTTCCATCGCCGCCTGCAGCGCGCAGATCGGGTCGATTTCGGTGACGACCACCTGGGCACCTGCGCCGCGGAGTGCCTGCGCGCAGCCTTTACCCACATCGCCGTATCCGCAAACGACGCCGACCTTGCCGGAAATCATCACGTCGGTGGCGCGCTTGATGCCGTCGAGCAGCGATTCGCGGCAGCCGTATAGGTTGTCGAACTTTGATTTCGTGACGGAGTCGTTCACGTTGATGGCGGGAACCAGCAGGGTGCCGGCCTTCGCCATCTGGTAGAGGCGGTGCACACCGGTCGTCGTTTCCTCGGAAACGCCTTTCCAGTCCTTCACCATCGTGTGGAAAATGCCGGGTTGCTTGACCTTGATGTCCTTGAGGAGATCTTTAATGACCTGCTCTTCCTCGCTCTCGCCGGGGCTTTCGATCCAGTTGGAGCCGTTCTCCATTTCGTAACCCTTGTGGATGAGTAGGGTGGCGTCGCCGCCGTCATCGACGATGAGTTGCGGGCCGAGACCGTCCTTGTTGACGAGCGCTTTCCATGTGCACCACCAATATTCCTCCAGCGTCTCGCCCTTCCAGGCGAACACCGGAATTTCCTTCGCAGCCATGGCAGCGGCGGCGTGATCTTGGGTGGAGAAAATGTTGCAGGAAACCCAGCGCACTTCCGCTCCGAGATCCGCAAGGGTCTCGATGAGCACCGCGGTCTGGATCGTCATGTGCAGCGAGCCCATGATGCGCACGCCCTGGAGCGGCTTGGTCTTGCCGTATTTTTCCCGTGTCGCCATCAGGCCCGGCATCTCGTGCTCGGCGATGTCGATTTCCTTGCGGCCGAAATCGGCGAGGCCGATGTCCCTAACTTTGTAATCTGTGAAGCTCATTGTTTTTGTATTGGAGGTTGGTGGTGGTTTGGTTGGTTTAGATGATATTGGGCTTGAGACGCAAGACTTTGAGACACAAGACACAAGAGTTAGAAGAGGACGCTTAGGAGTTTTGGGATGATACCGGTCGGGAGGAGGCGGCGGCGCAGGCCTTCTAGCATGGCACCGATTTCCTTGGCTTCTTGGATAAGCGGAGTTGCTTTTTCTGTGTCGAAAATCCCTGCCCTTATCCCAATGTAGAGCTGCGTCCTGAGTTCGCCCGCCGACCCTTTCGAGATGGCGAGATAACGTCGGAACTCCCGGTTACTATCTCGTTCCGCTCCCTCGGCGATGTTCGATGGTACGGAAATGCAGCTCCGTGCCATCTGATCCCGCAGCGCGAATAGCCGAATAGGATCAATCAGCTCAAGGACGGAAACGGCAAGTCGCGACGAACGCTTCCATACCTCCAGATCCTCAAAATTATGCTGTTCCGCACCCATCCTCTTATCTTCTGTCTTGCAGTCTTGTGTCTTGTGTCTTTTGGCTTCAGCCATGCGCCTTCTTCAGCGCGGCGGCCTTGTCCGTCTTCTCCCATGTCAGATCCGCGTCGTCCTTGCCGAAGTGGCCGTAGTTCGTGGTTTTTGAGTAGAACGGGCGCAGCAGCTTGAGCTGGCTGACGATGTCGGCGGGCTTGAAGGAGAAAACCTTGAGCACGGCCGCGAGCACCTTCGCGTCATCGCCGGTGCCGAAGGTGTCGATGTGGACGGAGAGCGGCTGCGGGTGGCCGATGGCGTAGGCGAACTGCACCTCGCACTTCGAGGCGAGGCCGGCGGCGACCACGTTTTTCGCAACCCAGCGACCCATGTAGGCGGCAGAGCGATCGACCTTCGACGGGTCTTTTCCGGAGAAAGCACCGCCACCGTGGCGGCCCATACCGCCGTAGGTATCGACGATGATCTTGCGTCCGGTCAGGCCGCTGTCGCCCTGCGGGCCGCCGACGACGAATTTCCCGGTCGGGTTGATGAGGTATTCGGTGTCCTTGGTGAGGAGGTTTTTCGGAAGGACTTTCTTGATTACCTGCTCGATGCAGAATTTCTCGATTACCGCGTGACTGACGTCCGCGGCGTGTTGGGTGGAGATGACGACGTTGACGATGCGGGTCGGCTTGCCGTTGGTGTATTCGACGGCGACCTGGGACTTCGCGTCGGGGCGCAGCCACTTGGCGAGTTTGCCGGCCTTGCGGATGCGCGTGAGCTCGCGGCCGAGGCGGTGCGCGAACATGATCGGAGCGGGCATTAGCTCCGGCGTCTCGTCGCAGGCGTAGCCGAACATGATCCCTTGGTCACCGGCGCCCTGCTCCTTGTGCTTCTTGCCCTCGGCTCCCTTGGCGTCCACGCCTTGCGCGATGTCGGGGGATTGGGTGGTAAGGTAGTTGTTGATGAAAATGCTGTCGGCGTGGAACACGTCGTCGCTGTTCACGTAACCGATGCCGCGCACCGCGTCGCGGATCACTTTCTCGATATTGATCACCGAGCCGATCGGCTTCTGGCCGATTTTCGGGATCGTGATCTCGCCGCCGACGACGACGATGTTGCTTTTCACGAAGGTCTCGCAGGCCACGCGGCTTTTCGGGTCCACTGTGAGGCAGGCGTCGAGGATGGCGTCGGAGATGGTGTCCGCGACCTTGTCAGGATGGCCTTCGCCAACGGATTCTGAAGAGAAGATGTAGTTGCTCATTGCTGTTCGTTTAGGTGTTCGTTTTTTCGTATCGTCAAATCGTGATGCGTTGATGTATGCTTCCGCCCATGCCGTCAACCATCAAATCCCTGAAACTGCTTTCCGACCCCACCCGGCTTCGGATCCTGTCCCTGCTGGCGCAGGACTCGCTCTCGGTCGCGGAGCTTCAGGAAATCCTCGGTATGGGCCAGAGCCGCATCTCCACCCAGCTTTCCCAACTGAAGGCCACAGGTCTTGCCACCGATGAGCGCAGCGGGAAAAACAACGTCTATTCCGCCTCGATGCCGCCGGAACTCTCCGCCATCGCCAAGCGGGCGGCGGAGGAGATTCCTGAGATCGCTGCCGACAATCTCGCGCTCCGCCACATCCTTTCGAAACGCAAGGACTATGCCCGCGCTTACTTCGACGAGCTCGCCGGGCGTTTCGGAAAGGACTACGTCCCCGGCCGCTCATGGAAAGCCCTCGCCGAAGCCCTGCTGAAAGCCATGAACTACCGCCACGTCGCCGATCTTGGCGCGGGCGAGGGCACGCTTTCCCAGCTCCTTGCCCAGCGTGCGGAAAAAGTCATCGCCATCGACCTCTCGCCAAAAATGGTCGATTACGCCCAGAAACTCGCCGTTTCGAACGGCCTCGCGAACCTCGAATTCCGCATCGGCGATATCGAGGATCCGCCCATCGCTGACAGCTCCATCGACCTCGCCATTCTCAGCCAAGCACTCCACCATGCGGAAAATCCTCAGCGCGCCATTCACTCCGCCTACCGCATCCTCCGCCCTGGTGGACGCCTTATTGTCCTTGATCTGCTTCAGCATAATTTCTCTGAAGCCCGCGAACTTTACGCGGACCGCTGGTTGGGGTTTTCCGAAAGCCACATCGCCTCCATGTTGGAAAAAGCGGGCTTCACCGGCATCGAGACGATCATAGCGGACAAGGAGGAAACGCATCCGAAATTCCAGACAATGCTCGCCGTCGGCAGCCGCTGACTTCTCCTTTGCCATTTACCACCACCTACCTAAAGTCACCCCAACATGATCCGCCAAGCGTTCACTCTGTTTCTATCTCTTGTTACTCTCCCGCTCGCCGCCGCCGCCGAGAATGGATCTTCATCGCTCTACCGCTCCGTGCTACGCATCGAGGTTGCCACGCAGATCCCGGATTATGCAACGCCTTGGAATTCCGGCCGTTTCAGCGGCGGCATCGGCACCGGTTTCCTGATCGGAAAAAACCGTATCCTTACCAACGCCCACGTCGTCTCGAATCAGCAGCGCATCCTCATCACCGTCCACGGCTCGCCAGAAAAATACCCCGCCAAGGTCGAGTTCATCGCCCACGATTGCGATCTCGCGCTCCTTTCCCTTGAGGACGATTCGGATTTCGCCGACTTCCCGCATTTCAGCATCGGCGAGATGCCCCAACTCGAGTCCCAGGTCACCGTCATCGGCTATCCCGTTGGCGGCGAGCGCCTCTCCGTCACCAAGGGCATCGTCTCGCGCATTGATTTCCAGCCCTACTCCCATAGCCGCGCGGACTCCCACCTCGTTGTTCAAATCGACGCCGCCATCAACCCCGGCAACTCCGGCGGTCCCGTGCTCCAAGACGGCAAGGTCGTCGGCGTCGCCTTCCAAGGTCTGCGCGCCGCGGACAATACCGGCTACATCATCCCCACTCCCGTCGTGAAACGTTTCCTTAAAGACACCGAGGACGGCTCCTACGACGAATACGCCGAGCTCGGCATCAGCGAATTCCCCCTTCACAACCCAGCCATGCGCAAAGCCCTAGGACTCCCTAACGACGGCCTCGGCGTGCTCATCACCAACATTGTCCCGTCCAGCTCCGTCGATGGCATATTAGAGAACGGCGACATCCTCATTTCCCTAGATGGCAACCCTGTCGACTCCGACGGACAGGTGCTTGTCGAGGGCGAAAAGGTGAATTTGAATGAAATTATCGAGCGCAAGTTTTCCGGTGACAAGGTGAACGTCTGCTTCCAGCGCGACGGTTCGGCGAACGACGTCGAAGTCACTCTCAAGCCCCTTTCGCCTTCACGCATGTATGCCGTGCAGTATGAGAAAAAACCGCGCTACATCGTCTTCGCGGGTCTCGTTTTGCAGCCCCTCGACACAAATCTATTCGCCACCGCCAAGTTTAACGATGTCACCGTCAGACTCCTCTACACGGACTACGTTTCGAAAGGGATCTTCCTGGAGAAAAAGGACATTGTTATCCTCACTCGCATCACGCCGGATCCCGTGACTTCTCAGATCGGAGATTTCACCGGCCTCGCTGTCGACAAGATCAATGGCACCGCCGTCCGGGACCTCGCCCACGCCCACAAGCTACTCTACGGCGAGAATCCACCCGAGTTCCATGTCATCGAGCTCCACGGCGCGCAACGCCCCGTCATCATCCCCTCGGAAAAAGTCGAAGAGGCCAACGCCCGCGTGCAGGCCAACTACGGCATCGAGAAAATCGCCAACCTGAAAGATTGAGGTGTCAGGAGTCGGGAGTCGGGAGTCGGGAGTCGGGAGTCGGGAGTCAGGAGTCAGGAAACGGCAAAACTCTTCATTAAGGCTTAAAATTTAAAATTTAGAGTTTAAAAGCAGTGCCCCGTGTCGCCATCGCCCTCGGCTCCAATCTCGGGGACCGTGCACTAAACATCGCCGCGGCCACCGCCGCGCTGCGAAAGCTTGCCACACCCGGCGCGCCTTTCCTCACCGCCTCCCTGCATGACACCGCGC
>CAMCXJ010000046.1 GCA_945883455.1 Prosthecobacter debontii | reverse complement strand
GCCTTCTCGGATGGACGCGGAAAGTCCCGCAGCTTCTGAACAAGCACCACCTTGTCGTCGGCAAGGCAGGAGGAGCCACCGTCCACGAGGCCATCGCCGCCCGCTGCCCCATGCTTATCCACCACCTCGTTCCCGGCCAAGAGGAGGGGAACCTCCGCCTCCTCCAGCAACTCGGTGCGGGCGATCTCGCGGAGCACCCGAAAGACCTCACAGAAGCCGTCACCCACATCCTCGCGAACCGCGCCGCAAAATGGCGCACCATGAAAGACGCCCTCGCCGCCCATAACTGCAACGACGGAGCCCTAACCGCCGCCAAATTCATCCTGAAACACACCCATCCTCTAATTTGAGTTTTAATGTTTAAATTTTAAAGTTTTACCATGTCCGACTTCCTTTTCGACATCGGCAAAGTCCTCCTCGATTTCGATTTCGAGGCTTCGCTAAAAACCTTCCTGTCGCCCGGTCACCCCGATCCTGCCTCCGCCCTTTCCGAGCTCCTCGCGAAAAAAGACGAGTTCGAGACTGGCCGTATCTCCGTATCCGATTACACCGACTGGGCGCTCGCCACCCTCGGTTCCTCTGCATCGCACGCTGAGTTCCACCATGCGTGGCGGCACATTTTCACGCCTAATGAAGCAATGTGGCAAAACGTCCGCGCTCTCCACGCCGCCGGCCACCGCCTCATCCTTTTTTCCAACACCAACGCCATCCATTGCCCTTGGGTCTTCGAGGTCTACCCCGCGTTCTCCCTCTTCCATGGCGCCATCCTTTCCTACGAGGTCGATTCCATCAAACCCGAGCCGGAAATCTACCAACTCGCTATCGAGAAATATTCGTTGATCCCCGGGAAAACCTTCTACATCGACGACCTACCCGCCAACATCGCCACCGGCAACTATTTCGGTCTCCGCACTCACCAATACCACCTCGACAACCACTCCGCTTTCGAACACTGGCTCGCGAAAGAGCTCTGTCTTTGAAACACCGCCATTGCCATTGCCTCCTCGCCAACTCTCCGAATCCGCGCATCCGACTTCACCGCTCACTGCGTTACTGCACTGGGAGGAGATGCAGGTGAAACCTAAATTCTGCTCTACTTAATCAGGTTTCCCCGATATCCTCATTCCAGAGATTGGGTTTTTCCTGGATGAAATTCTCCATCATCCGTAGGCAGGTGGGATCATCCAGCACGGTAAGTGTTACACCGTGGGCACGGAGGAGTTCTTCAGCGCCGAGAAAGCTACGGTTCTCGCCGATCACTACCCGCGGGATGCCATAGAGAAGGATGGCACCAGTGCACATAGGGCAGGGCGACAGGGTGGTGTAGAGCGTGCAATCCCGGTAAACTTCGGCGGGTTGGCGTCCCAGGTTTTCAAGGGCATCCATCTCCCCGTGCAGGATGGCGCTGCCTTTCTGGACGCGCCGGTTGTGTCCGCGGCCGATGACCTCGCCGTTTCTAACAATTACGCTGCCGATAGGGATGCCGCCCTCGCTAAGTCCCTCAAGAGCCTCATCAACCGCAGCTTGCAGAAATGCATCCATACACTTACCTTATTTCCGGGAAAGCACCGAGTCGAGAGTAATGGCGGGATTGGAACAAACTAACAGGAACAGAAAGATGGCGAAGGTAAGATTGGCGGGAACGATGAAGGGCGAGAAAGATCCGAACCGGGAAATACGCGCCCGGTTACTCTACGAACTTTTCAGCAAGGGCTGGGATATCTACAACTCGAATGGCGACCAGCGCATCACGCTCTCCAACATCGAGCGGAAAATCATCGAGGCAGACGCTTTCGTGTTTACGCCCGGCGCGACGTTGGAGGATCTGTTCAAGGCGATTTCGGTGTTCGTCGGTTATCAGACGCTCGACAAGAACCTGGAGGCCAAGCCCACCGTGCTGTTGAACTCCGACGGATCGTGGACGGAGTTCTACGTTTTGCTCGATCATCTCAGGGCGCTTGGTACTGTGAAACAGAACGTCCGCGACTACCTTCTAGAAGCTGGGTGTGTGGATAAGGTCATCGGGTTGTTGGAGGATTCACGTGGCAAGGCCTTGCCCGATGTCGGTCGGGAAAAATTGGAGCATACCGCCGCGGAGTCCTTCGAGACACCGGAACCGGAAGGTAACCTCGGAAACGTCTGCGTGTTCTGCTCCGCGAGCATCGAACAACAGGATTACCTAGAGGATGGCTACGCTTTGGGGAAAATTCTCGCGGAAAATCGTTTGGGCTGCGTCTCAGGTGCCGGGAAATCCGGGATCATGGGCGAGGTCGTGCGCGGATCGGTGGACGCGGGCGGCTGGGCGGGCGGATCGAACGTGCCCCACATCATCGAACTGGAGGGCTTACCCTCCGGGCTTTCGAGTTTCTGGCTCAAGCCCGACATCTACACCCGCATGGAGATCATGATCGAGCGCTCCGCTGCCTTCGTG
Organism: Prosthecobacter debontii; assembly: GCA_945883455.1. Taxonomy (GTDB): domain Bacteria; phylum Verrucomicrobiota; class Verrucomicrobiia; order Verrucomicrobiales; family Akkermansiaceae; genus Luteolibacter. Next base: position 11,485 of record CAMCXJ010000046.1, on the reverse strand, counting down.
ATTTTCCCCGGAGGCGCGGGAACCGTGCAGGAAATGCTCGCGCTTATGATCTTCCGCCACCAATCCAAAAAAAGTATGGCGGGGAAACCGGTCGTCGTCTTCGACCGCATGGACAAGGACGGCGTGAGGTTCTGGACTCCGCTTATCGATCTTCTCGACGAATGGTGCGGGGAAGGGGACTTCACCGTCGTGGGCGAACTCGATGAGATCGTCCCCACCGTAAGGAGGTTGATCGGGAAATGATTTCCGGACGCCTACCTTTAGTTTCTTGTCATCGGTGAAATTCACCGACAAATTATCGAAAATGAAAGTAGGGATTTTGCTCAACCCGCAGAAGGCCGGAGGATTGAAAACGATGCTGGCTTTGCGCGCGGCGTTGGAGGCGCGCGGCTGCCACTGCATCATTGAGCGGGACACGGCCGCTATGGCGGGGCAGCAGGGTGGCATCCTAGCGGGTGAGTTCGCCGACCATGTGGATATCGCGGCGGTGCTCGGTGGCGATGGCACGATGATGCACGCGGTTTCCCGTTTCGGAAAATTCAATAAGCCCGTGGCTGGGATCAACATCGGCACACTCGGCTTCCTGACCACCTGCACCGACGCCGACATCGGGCGTTTTGCGGACGCCGTGGCGGAGGGGCGCTTCACGACCAGTCCCCGCATGTTGCTTGAAGCCACCGTGATCCGCGCCGACGGATCGACCCTCGTTTACCACGCACTCAACGAGGTTACCATGGCGCGCGGCGAAACCGGACGCCTAGTCACGCTCAAGGCCATGGTCAACGGCGAGTGGCTCAACCGCTACCGCGCCGACGGCCTGATCGTCGCCACACCTACCGGATCGACAGCCTATTCGCTTTCCGCAGGCGGCCCTCTCATCGCCCCGCAAGCGTCCGTAATGGTGATCACTCCGATTTGCCCGCACAGCCTCAGCCAGCGTTCGCTAGTAATTTCCGATGATGTGGAAATCGAAATCTCGCCGGAACGGGCGGATGACGGTCCGCTACTGTTCAATGTCGACGGCCGCGACACCACCCGCATCGATCCCGGTGACCGCGTTACGGTGAAAAAATCCGACCGCTCCTTCCACCTGCTGCGGCTGGAAGGGACATCGTTTTACGAAGCCCTGCGTCAAAAGCTGGGCTGGCAGGGCGTTTAATTCATAAGTGGCTGGGACTTGCAGTCCCAGTCCGTCGTTGGTACATCATGTACCAACTATCCAACAGCGATGACGCGCCCCAAGGAGCCGATGAGTTTCCCGCGTAGTCCGCGCGCCTCCTCGGCGAGCTTGCGCTGCTCCGCTTCATACTCCCGCCGCCCTTCGGGCGTTTCGATTTTCACCGGCACCACTCCCCAAGCTGATAGGTCGTAGGGACTGGCGCGCATATCGAGATCACGCAGGCGCGTGGCGAGGCGGAAAATTTCCAACAGCAGATCCGAACCGATCCACGGCATCGACTTCGCGGCCCACTTGTAGAGATCCATATTCGCGTGGATGCAGCCGGGCTGCTCGTTCACATGGCGGGTATCGAGGGTGGGCTGGATGCGGTTCAGTGGCAGAGCCTGTTTCGCGAAAAAACGGAACGCATCATGGTGCGTGCAGGCAATGGGGCGGGACTCCACGAGCGTGTCGATTTCCTCCTGCGTCAGCCGCAGCGGCGCAAGCGACGAGTGCCGGATTTCCTCGGCTCGATACACCATCGCCCACTCGTGCAAACCATGGCACGCGAAGTACGGCACGTGGCTCTGGGTTGCGGTAAGCAGGCTTTGAATCCAGGAAAGCCGCTGCCGCTCCTTTTCGGAAATCGATTTCACATCGAGTTCGCACACGCCGCCATCGGTGCGGTAGCGCTTGCCAAGGAAGCGGGTGGGGAGGGCGTCGATGTCTTCAAAGCGCAACGAGACTCCGAATTCCGGTTGCCAGAGCTCGAGTAGAGCGATGGGGTAGGGGTAGTAGCGAAAAAGAAAATCCTCCACGGGATGCTCCTCGCCGCGGTCGCGCCGAAACCTCGGCCCTTCCGTGAAGACCTGCGCCTCGGCGAGGTGGGAATCGCAGATCAATCGCCATTCGTCCCATTCGAAGATCACCTTCGCTGTTTCTGTCAAATCCATAGCCACGCAAACGCATCGAAGCGGAAATTTCGTAGGTAAGCAAATTCCTACTTGCCAATCCGCCTCACGCCGCGCTATCTTTTCCATCCGGTTACATCATCGGCATCCAAACGCGGGATGGAGAAGTCAGGTATCTCGTCAGGCTCATAACCTGAAGACCGCAGGTTCAAATCCTGCTCCCGCAACCAATGAAAGCCCCGTTTTACGGGGCTTTCTCCTTTTGGGGGTCAACCACCGTGAACAATTCGTGTCTCCTTGCCGGGCATGGCTGTTTTCGGTGCGGGAATGCCGGTTTTGCCAATGTTCGATCCGATACAAACAACCACGGTTGATCCTGCTGGAATAAGTCGCGTTCTCTTCATTCCATCCGTAGTAAGATTGCGCTCTGTTTTACGAATCCAGGTTGATTGCGTTATGTCACCCGGAGGGACAAAGGGGATGTATCCTCCGTAGCTACCTGTTTGGTCGCCTGATGGAGTGGAGCCAGTGAGCACCTTCGCAATCTATCCCCACGCCCAATCCACCGGAATCTCCCCGGCGGGTTGTGTGTTTGGTTTTCCTGGAGGAGTTGAGGGAGAGCTTGGGCATGGCGGGAGCTTAGCCGAGGAGGGAGTCGAGGTCGGCGAGGAGGGTTTTGATGAGGTCGGCACCGCGTAGGTCGGTGGTGGTTCGCCAGCCATGGGTGACGGCGACGCGGTCGATGGCGGGTTTGAGCGTGTCGCGGATCTTGATGGCCTGGATGTGCTCTGACTTTGTCCCAAGATCCGGGATCGCGAAGGTTTCCTCGAGGCGGGTGATGATTGCGAAGACGGGCATCCAATCGAGCCAGACGGGGAAGACGCGTTCGTCCTTGATGCTGCCGTGGTGGGAGAGGAGGAAGTGCCAGGAGTCGGCGATGACGCGGTAGATTTTCTCCCTGCCCCGGCGGGATGAGAGTATCTGGCAGGATTCCTCCAGTTCGTTCAGGGTGAGCTGGACGGACTTGATGAAATAGCCGGTGTCCCGTGCGATGGCGGCGGGGTTGCCGTTGCCATGCACCAGGAGCCAGGCGAAGATTTCCGCTCGGGCGTTCACCCCGAACAGGGCGCGCAGGAGAAAGATCAGGTTTCCGGGCATCCGGGCATCCGGGGCTTTGCTCATGCCACGGTGCTCCACGGGGCCGCGCAGAAGACCGGCGGCTTTGAAAACGGGATCGGGATCGCCGAAAACCGGCAGGTAGCCGCCTTTGGAGGAGAAAAAGAGCGGCTCGGGTGCCGCATCCGCGGCGGCGGGCTGGCCGATACCACGCCATTTCCGCAGGACGGATTGTTTCCCCAGAATGCCAGCCATGGCGGCAAGCACGCGTCCATCGGCAATGCCGGGCCATTCCTCATCCAGTGAGCGTAGGCGAAGCACGTTGATCCTGCGTCCGTTGCGGGCGAGCCAATCGAGCGACTCGTCCATTAGGCGCGGGTCGTGGCGTCCAAAACGCGATGTGGCGAGCACCAGTGCTTCAGGGTCGATCATCCAGGCGTCGCCGGAGCGCGCACCTCCCGCGACGCCGATGGCGGACCATTGGCGCCAGAGGAAATTGACGGCCAGTTCGTCAAGGTGCTTTCTGGTATCTGGAAAGGAGATGGCCATGGCCGAGGTGGTTGAGGATGAGTTCGATTTTCGGATGGGTGGTTTGCTCGATGATCTCTTCGAGTATCCAATTGAGATGTCGCACGGTTTCCTCTGCAGTGGGATTAAGGGCGGTGAGATCCGTCAGGTCGCGGGCTTCGTCCCGGTCTAGCGCCGCGTGGAGTTTGAGCAGAATGAGTCCGTCGCGGCGTATGTAGCTGACCTGGAGCCGGGAACCGTAAGTGCGGGTGTCCAAAGTCCACCAGACCAATTCCGGCAACTGGTTGCGGCTAAGGAAGAGGGACATGGAGTTGTTAAGCCAGTTCGGAGCCAGATCCAGTTCCCTCGCCACCCGGGCGACTGCTTCGGTGAGGGCCGCTGGAAACGGGTAGGCACGTGTGTCGCCCCCGTCCAAAGCGATCACATCGACATCATGGGTGTTGCGGGAAGTGATTTTCTGAGCCAGCAAGGCACTGCCACCTGCGACGACGAGCGAAATGGAGACACCGGATTCCTCAAGCAGGGAACCGAGGAGATCCAATGCCTCATCGAGTTGCTTTTCCGAGATTTGCTTCATAAAGTAGTGCCATTTTATCCGTATCTGGATTATTTTGCAAGGTTTTTGATTCGAAATCGATTATCCAGATAGAAGAGGATTTCCTGAAAATCATCCATTGGAGATGTTTGAACGCTATTGCGATGCGCTTGGTGAGAAGAAATCGTGCGGTAAAGGGTTGCTATTTCGAATGAGATTCTCCGCAGAGGCGCGCCGTAAAATTTCCGTGACATCCCCGCGCCATCGCATCGTATTAATAAGTAAAAATCATGAAAAGATATCTTCTCGCGCTCTTCGCCCCCGCACTCGCCACTCAAGCTTTCGCACAGAAGGGCTTCGACGGCCCAACCGGCAAGCCCTACACCTACAAAACCTCTGCCGGTGTGGAGCGCGAGATGGAGATCTTTTTTCCCAAAAAACATGACCCTACGAAATCACAAGTGCCGGGCATGATCCTTTTCCATGGAGGTGGCTGGACTGGGGGTACGTTGTCACAATTCCGCGTCGCCTGCGCCTACTTCGCCAGCCGGGGACTGGTCTGCGCCACTGCGGAATACCAGATGCTCGGGAAGGAAAGCCCGAAGCTCCCGCAAGGCGTATCAAAGAAACGCGTTTGCGTTACTGACGCGAAGAGCGCGATCCGCTGGTTCAAGCAGAACGCCGGTGAACTCGGCATCGACCCCGCCCGCATCATTACCGGCGGCGGCAGCGCGGGCGGGCACATCAGCGCCCTCGCCACCATGAACCCCGGCCTCAACGACCCCGCCGACCCCAAGGACATCGATATGAAAGTGGTCGCCTACCTCTGGTTTAACCCCGCATTCGCTCCCGAGGACAACAAAGATTCGGAAATCGACATCCTCACCCACATGAAGGCCGATCTCCCGCCCGCCGTCGTGTTTTTCGGTGACAAGGACACATGGAAAAATGGCTGGGACACCGCCCATGCGAAGTGGAAAAGTATCGGCACGAAAAGCATTGAGCTCCACATCGCGGAAGGACAGCCGCACAGCTTTTTCAACAAAGATCCATGGCGCACCCTCACCCTCATCGAGGCGGATAAATTTCTCGTAAAGCACGGCCTGCTCACTGGCGAGCCGACACTAAAGATACCCACCTCGACAAGCTAGCGCAACGTAGCGTCGTGTTCGAGCGAGGCTACGTCGCCTCCCCGCTTTGCAGACCCTCGCTTGCATCAATCATCACCGGGCGATATCCCTTCGACCACGGGGTCACGGGAAATGATGTGAACGGTAAACACAACCACGCAACGGGGCAGAAGAAACCCTTCCTGCTCTGGTATGCCCCCTTCCTTCCCCACACCGCGCACGATCCGCCGAAACGTCTGTTAGAAAAATACACCCAGCCCGGCTGCGCCGCCGATGTCGCCGAATATTATGCGATGTGCGAGTGGTTCGACGAAACCTGCGGCGAGCTGTTAGGCGATCTCGACCGCCGGGGTCTCGGCGAAAACACCCTCGTCATCTACCTCTGCGACAACGGTTGGGCCGCCACCAGCGCGAACGCCGCCGACCCGAACCAAAAGCTATGGCAAGGCTACGCCCTGCGCACGAAAAGCTCGCCCTACGAAATGGGCATCCGCACGCCCATCATACTTTCATTTCCCACCCTTCGGGCTACGGCTGCTCCTCCGTCTAAAAACGCCTTTAAGCCTTCGGCGGTTTTTGATGTCGAAGGGCTAAGGTGGGCTTCTTGGGATCGCTTCGTGATAGGCGAGTGTCACCGAGCAGGCCGCAATAGGAGGCTAAGGAGCGGTGCTGCTTTGGGAAATCGAATCGTTGGAGGGGCGCAAGTCGGTCTGGCCGGTGGAGAGTCGTACGCTGCCCTGGATGTTCAAGCTTTCCACATCACCGGTGGGCACGGTGATGACCCGGGTGTCGCCGGGGGCGAGGGTGGTGATGTTGGCGTTGGTGGTGACGCCGTTGACGCGGACCGATACGCCGGCGTTGACCAGGGTTTCGGTGCCCAGGTTCTGGACGAGCGCCTGCACCTGGCCGCGGGAAGTGGTGATGGAGGTGACGGCCGCGTCGTAGATGCCAGGGGTGTTGCCGTTGAGTATGCCCCACATGTCGGGCACGCCCGCTCCTGTCGCCGTATCTCCGCCGGGTTCCGCGATGTCGATTAGGTTCGAGTTCATCGCGCTGAGAGCGGCGGTGCCGCTGAGGTTTTTCGAGCCGCCCTGGCTCATCGTCGCGGCGATTACGCCTGTCACGATGGGCGAGGAAAACGAGGTCCCGGATACCGTGGCCGCCATGTTTCCCGGATAGGCGGCTCTCACCGCATAACCCGGCGCGGCCACCGCCACTTGCTTGCCGGTTGTCGAGAAAGCCATGGGCTGGTTCTTCGCATCCACCGCGCCAACCGCCACTACCGAAGGACTCGCGGCAGGTTGCATCACGCCTGCGGTGCCACTGTTTCCCGCCGCGGCGACAACCACGACGCCGGCCTGCTTCGCGTAATCGAGGGCGTTTTCCACCAGGCTGCTGCGCCCGTTTCCGCCGAGCGAAATATTGATCAGCTGTGCCCCGGCGTCCACGGCCGCGATGATCCCCTGCGCGATCAGAAAACTGTTAGATGAGCCGTTTTCATCGGCGATGCGGACCGAGAGGGGCGTGGCTCCCGGCGCAATCCCGGGGGCGAGCGGGTTCGAACTGAAAATGAGCGACGCGACCGAGGTGCCGTGGGCGTTGAGGTCGGCGGCGTTGGCGGGAAGCGGGACGAGGTTGATGCGCTCGATGGCGTTCTTGAACGCGATGTGATCGGCGATGCCGGTGTCGAGGATCGCGATCTTCACGCCTTTTCCCCAAAGCGAGTTGTCGCCGATGACACCCAGCCAGTCGAGCAGCCCGCTGCCGAGGGGAGCCGCGCCCGCCTGAGCCCCGGTGCCGATCTCCGGGATGTTGACGGGATAGATGAAGCCCGTTTCCTCGGTGCCATCCAGCAGCGCGAGCAGTTCGTCCTCGTTGCCGAAGCCGATGTGGAGCGCGTTGAGCTTGTCGAGCAGTCCTAGCAGGTTCACGCCGTTGCCGAGTTTCGCGAGAAAGGCTTCGAGCGCGGCCTTGTCCCTGAAAACGATCACACGCTGGTTGGGGAGCGCTCCGTCGTTGATGGCGGCCATGTCGAGGCGCCCGTTTTTCCCGCGCCCGCCGGTTTTCGTTTTCAGAGCGGGATCATGCCGGGCGGGAAAATCCGGCTTTGTTGTTTGTGCGGGTCGCTCGGTTTTCTCCGTAGCCTCGGAAATGGTGAAAGTGGTGGCGAGATAGGCCATCACGCCCAGACCGGCCAGCAGTGCGAGCATGGCCAGGTTTTTCAAAGCATCTTTCCGCATTTCCATCCGCCCAATGAACACCATGAAAGGGCGTTTGTCTCGATCAGAAACGCCGGGTAAATGGAGAAGGCGGAGAGGATAAGCGACCTGCTGGAATCGATGTAGGGGGCGGCGGCGTGTCACAGCGCAGACGCAGGGTTTACCCACCCGCACAGACCATGCGACAGGGGCGGTGCATCCGAAGCGCCTTACGTTTCGGGAAGGGTGATGCGGCTCTGCAAATCGGCGTTGGTGCGGTTCGCAGGAAAAATGCCGGGGGCTCCGCCTGCGAAGCCCCCGGCAGGATATTTCGTCTTCAGCGGCGGCGGCGCAGGAGCGCGAGCGCTCCAAGGGCTCCCAGCAGGGCGGTGGACGGCTCCGGAATGACCGAAAGCGTGACATTGACCGCATTCGAGTCGTAGGGGCCGGCGGGCGGAGCGGCGGTATAATGCGCCCCCCCGACCATCAGCGTGTAATCCCCGGCGGGGAGGTTGAAGGTGGCCGTCACGACGCCATCGGCGAGGTCGTCGCCAATGATGCCCGGATTGCTTCCGAAGTTGGCCGATGTTCCGTCCGCAGCGTGCCCCTTGTAGTCGAAATACCTGAGGCTGGCCTGTTCATTTGCGTTGGCATCGTTGCCGATGAACCAGTCAGCCAGCGCGTTGAACGCGCCGCGCTTGCCATGCCCAACTCCGTAAACAGAGTTAAGCTGGTCGGTCGTGATGGTGCTGGTGTCATGGGCGTTGGCATGGGGGGCCAGGTGTGACAGCCCTCCGTAAACCGAAAAGGCGGGGAAGAAGCCGGCTGCGCCCGCCCCTGTGCTTACCGTGATGTTGCCCGCGGTAGCCAGATTGAAGCGGAAGGCGCGCAACCGGTGGCTGTCTCCCATCTGCGGGTCGGTGGAATAAGCCCAGCCGAAATTGCTGGAAACGCTGCCGCCCAACGTGGTCGCGGTGGATTGGTTGCCCGGACTAAACGATCCGAAGTCGCGTCCGGTATATGTGATGTGGGCGGATGCAGAGCCGGCCGCTGCAAGCATCGCGGCCAGCGATGCGATCCTTGCCGTTGCTTGTGATTTCATTCTGTTTGCTGTTTTCATTCTGTTTTTTGTTTTCATTCTGTTGGCGCGGGAAGGTTTCATGGTTCGGCGGCCCAACTGTATGCGAGGCGGTACAAGGCACGGCCGGTCGGCGGGTTGGGATCTGTGAAGGTCGCGGTGGCGGCGGATGTTCCGATGACGGTTCCGACGGGTTCCCAGCTGTCGGGTTCCAAGGTCGTAGACCGCATGATTTGGAAGGACACGCCCGTCTCGTTGACTGCCGTGCGCGTCCCCATTTGGCTGGGCCAGACAAGCGTGACACCGGCACCCGCCTGTTTCTCGATGCCGGTGAACTGAAACTCCGGCCCGGCCTTGAAATGCCAGATGAAGGTTGCGCCGGGAGCATGCCATGGCTGTCCGCCGGGGCGGTTTGTAGAACGATCCACCAGGCGGAATCCGATCCGGTAATCGCCCGGCATATCGGCCGTCCATGTCCTGCCGTGGATGTGCCCGTGGGGATCTTCCCCGGCTGCATCCGGTCCTTCGCTGAGGACGAACGCGAAGTTTCCTGCCGGCAGGTTCGTGGGAAAGGATCGCGTCGGTTGGTTTGAGACCAGCGCTTGGTTTTCATCCCAAAACGAGAACGTGGCGCCGGGAGGGCCGGCGACACTGACGATTTCCATCCAGATCTGCGCACCGCTCCGTGGGTGCTGTGGAGATGGGGCGTCGTATTGCCCGTCCGAAAGGACGGTGAATGCGAAGCTGTCGTTCGGAAACAAGTCGCGAGCCCGTTCGTCGAGCACATAGCGCCCGCCCGCCGGCAGGCCTGTGCGCCGCGGCAGGAGATGGAAGACTTTTGATGTGCCGTCGTCACCGGTCAGCGCGAGCGGCTCACCGGCCTCATATTGGCCGTTGCCATTCGCATCGAGCACGCCCGCGATGTAGTGATCGTGTGCGGCAGAGGGCACGGAAAGGGCGAGAAGGACGGAAATTGTAGGGAAAAATGCGGGACTGAGGTGTTTCATGATCGTGACAGGTATCAGGGACGGATGGCGGGTTCGATGAATTGGGAGCCGGGCTTTGTGAGGCGCGCCTTGGCCGACTCCGCGTTGAGGGTTTCCACGTGGCCATCCACGAAGAGGAAGTTCGCCGAGGAGCCGTGGCGATCCATTGCCACCTCGCGGCGGAAGGAATCCCATGGGATGGGCGCGCCACGGAAATTCGAGAAGTGGGCGTGATCGCCGCCGGTGTGGCCATCCACCGCCTCGATGAAAAGCACCGTGGCCGAAGGCTCCGGAATGCGGTGGGTTTTGCTGAAATCCGGAAGCGGCGATCCCACGGGAAGAGGCAGCAGGTTGTCGTTGATGACATAGCTGTAAGGCCTTTGCGGATCGGTATCCTGCGCGCAGCGCAACGGCAGCGCATCCCCCGCGTAGGCCTGGAGATCGACGCTCCATGATTTGCGCCCGCTACGCCGCTGGTGGCTGGATGCCGGCAGATTGGATTGGTGATCCTGCGAGTAAGCGAGTGATGCGAGACCGATCACGCGCAGGTTGTTGGCGCATGCCATGGTTTGGCTGCGAGTGATCAGTTGCCGGGCAACGACGCTCGTCACGGTGGCCAGCACCGCGATGATGACGATGGTTACCAAGAGTTCCACAAGGGTGAATCCCGCCGGTCGGCCGTTGCCTTCCAGTCGGAAAGGCGGTGTCGGAGGAATGGTTGCGGGCATTGCGGGAAATGATGGATGGTGGTTCTGTTCCATGAGTTTGCTGGATCGATTCGTGAAATGCTGGTCGGAGAACGCCGCCCCGGTACGGGCGGAGACGTTTGGTTTCCCTCCGCCACGGCATGGGCGCGGAAGCGCCGTTTGGCGATAGAGCACCCGCATACGCGGACGGAGGGCCGGGCCGGGAAGTTCCCGCGCCAACGGGTTTAACGCACCCGACCCGGAAATCCCATGTGGTGATGAGCTGTTGGATACCTATGCGATGGAGGCATCGTTGGATGCCAGAGCGCCATAAGGATGAACGTCATCTAAGCCATCGCACTGTCCCGCGGCGGGGGCGTGTCCGTGGATGGCGACCACTGCGCCGTGACACGGGTGACCGGCCAAACGACCGGCTGGCAGGGAAGGGGAATATCACGCCGTTGGATGCGTATCTCGCCCATCGGGAGCAGCTCCTTGAGCTTGAAACCATCGGCGCGCACGGGTGCGAGAGGATCCCGCTTTTCCGATTCGCGGCCTTTGGAGATCGACGCGCACATCTCGCAGGGATGCTCGCCGTCAAAGGTTTTCACAACCCCCTCGCGGAGGCCGTCGGCCTGGGAATATTCGACGAGCATTTTCGCCCACGCGATCCCCTGCAAAACGCCCCAGTGCCCGCCACCCAGATGGAGGAGGGCTCCGATAACGAAGATGGCACGAACAATCCGCACGCGGGATTGGTGGTGGCAATTGTCGCTCCTGTCAACAGGCAACCGAAGTGTAATTTCGAAGTTCGCTAGTCTGAGTTTATTGCCAAGCCCTTTGATTTAACGCAATTCACTTGCGTTAAATACTTATGCGAATAAGTTGCGTTTATGTCCCTCGCGCAAGCCACGCCCCGCAACGCCCGCCCACCTTCCGCAATCATGCGCGACCTCTCCGCCGCGCTGATCCAGCAGATGTTCTACTGGGGAATGGACGCTGCTCACCCCGGTGGAAATGTTTTCCAGAAGCGCGGATTCCGCAAAAGCGCATCGACGGGGTTGAAAGGGACGAGCTGTTATTCGCTGCCGTGGCAAGGCGGCGAAATCTTCCTTCACGGGGCGTGCGTCGGCTGGTTTCCGCCCCGAAATGACCGTG
>CAMCXJ010000045.1 GCA_945883455.1 Prosthecobacter debontii | reverse complement strand
CTGAGATCTGGTGCTCCGCCATCTCCATAGGCGAGATCGCGTGCCTCCAGGAACGCGGACGCATCGAGATCGAGGGGCATTGGAAAACCTGGTTCCGCACATTGCTGAACGTGAACGGCTGGAACCTCGCCCCCATTTCCGGCGAAATCGTCGAGGAGGCATGGTCGCTGCCGGAACCCATCCACCGCGACCCCGCCGACCGCATCCTCATCGCCACTTCCCGCATGCGCCGTATGCCGCTCGTCACAACCGACCGCCTAATTCTCGATTATCCGCATGTCGATTCCCTCGACTGAAGACTCTTCAACCACATTCCATAATCATATCCAATCACCGCGTCCCTCCGCGACCTCAGCGCCTCTGCGGAGAAAATCTTCACCTCAATTCATTTATGAAAATCCTCATCGCCTGCGGTGGCACCGGCGGCCACCTGTTTCCCGGCATCGCGGTAGCCGAAGCTCTCCTCGCGCAAGGCCACGAGCCGTTGCTGCTCATTTCCCAGAAGAAAATCGACTCCCAGGCATCCGCGAAATACCCGCACCTCAATTTCAAGATCGTCCCGGCGATCGCGAAACCCGCCACGCTCTCCCCGAAGATGATCCCCTTCCTCTGGGCGCTCCACCAATCGATCCAGGCCTCGAAAAAAATCATCCGCGAATTCGGAGCCGATGCCGTGCTGGGCATGGGTGGCTTCACCTCGCTTCCGCCCGTTTACGCCGGATACAAACTCGGGAAAAAAACCTTCGTCCACGATTCCAACGCCCGCCCCGGCCGCGCGAACGTGCTCACCTCCCGCTTTTGCGACAAGGTCTTCATCGGCCTCCAGCCCGCCGCCGCGTTTTTCAAAAAGCCCACCCTTCTAACCGGAACCCCCGCCCGCCCGGAAATCCACAAGCTCCCCTCCCGCACCGAAGCCGCCGAACGCTTCGGGCTCGATCCCGCGAAGCCCACCCTGCTCGTCACCGGCGGCTCGCAAGGCGCGCTCGGCATCAACCAGCTCGTAGCCAACGCCGCGCCTCTACTCCCCGAAAGCATCCAGATTCTGCACATCGCCGGCCCTAACGACCTGCCGCGCATTCAGGCCGAGCATCCCCTCCAGCGCCCCGGCTACCAGCTCATCGGCTTCTGCGACCAGATGCCCTCCGCCTACGCGCTCGCCGATCTTGTCGTCACCCGCTCCGGTGCCTCCACCCTCACGGAAATTTCCCTCGCCGGCCTCCCGTCGATCCTAGTCCCCTACCCCTACGCAGCCGACGACCACCAGACCGCCAACGCAAAAGTCTTCTCGGAAGCCGGAGCTGCAAAACTCATCCAGCAAAAGGATCTCGATCCCGAATCCCTCGCGAAACTCCTCACCGGCCTCCTCACCAACCCCGGCGCCCTCAAGCTCATGTCCGAAGCCTCCCGCTCCCTCGCCATCCCCGACGCGGCGGAAAAAGTCACCTCCTCCATCCTGGAGAACCAGGTAACCTGATCCATTCATGGGAGTGGCTGATGCCAGGCTGCCTCAGTCATCCATCCACCGTCGCCATCCTTGCGCTCCCGCGCTGAATCCGGCAACTTACCGCCATGAAATTGAAATTGGCGGTCTTCTTCATTTTCCTGCTCACCCTATTCTCTAACGGAAAGCCGACGGAAAGCCGGGAATGGGTGTCAACCGCTGGCACGAAAGTGACCGGCGCCGCTCAATCAGTTAGGGCGGGAAAGGTGCTGCTCAAGCTGGGAGACGGGCGCGAGCTTACCGTCCCTCTCGACAAGCTATCCGCCGCAGACCGGGATTTCCTTACCGCCCATTTCGGTGAGGAATCCGGCACATCTGTATCCACAGGCAGTGGAGCGGCTTTCGTCACGGAAGACTTGGCACAGAAGATCGGCGAGGTGGTTGGCCCGATCGACGCGGGTGAAGGCTCGCACTATTTCCTCTACATCCCGAAATCCCTGCGGAAAGACAGGCTCGCGCCGCTGATGCATGTGAACGATGCGGGCGGCGGCAATGCGAACAGCGTGAAGGGATTCATACAGGGCGCGGAGATATGCGGGTGGGTGCTCGCTGCGAGCGTCGAGTCCAAGAACGGCAACACCACCGCCCAGAATTTCCAGTTCGCCAAGAAGAACGTGGCGCATATCACCGGCAGCCTTCCGGTCGATCCTGAGCGCATCTATTTCACCGGCGGCTCGGGGGGCGGTGCGATGTCGTTTTACAACGCCGCCATGTTGCCCGGTGCCGGGTCGATGCCCCAGATCGGCTACATTCCGGACAACGCCGTCCCCAAGAAAGGCGACCACTTCGTGTGCGGCGGCACGACGGACTACAACCGCTACACCTCAGCCAACGCGGCGCAGGTGCTCGGAAAAAGTGCGATCCACCGGCTGTATGTCGCGGGACATGGAGGTGCGCCGGAATGGCTGCGCACGGAGGGAATCGTGTGGCTGAACGGGCGTCACCTCGCCAAAAACAGGCGTTCCCGCGAGATTGCGGCAGAGTGCCTGGATTACGAGGCTTCGATGCTCGAATGGATCGGCAAGCTTTCCTCAACCGAAGCTCACCGCGCGTATTACTGGTGTGTCTTCCTTCGCGACGAGTATAAGGTTTCGGGGGCAAACGCCGCGCTTCTTGGCACCGTGACCGCGAAGCTTTCCTCACCAACGGAGAACGTCAGCTACGTGAAAGGCATCGAGGAGATAAGCAAGTTCAGCGAGAAGCACTACGCGAAGGTAAGCACCGGATCACAGTTCAAACACACCACTCCGCAGATCACCAAAGAATCGGAAAAACTCGCGGCAGAGTTTGCGGGCGTCCCCATGATCGAGGAAATCATGAAGCAACTCGGGATGCCCACTGTCGGAAACTAAGGAACAGGGGGCGCAGTGGTCGCCCGGAAACGGAAGAAAAAACTTCCCGGCAATCTCCGGCACACATTAAAGCTGTGTTGCCGCTGGAAATGAACATACGTAACATGAAAAAATCCGACAAAGAATTCCTATTCAAGCTCCTTGAAACCCCGTCCCCCACCGGCTTCGAAATGCCCGGCCAACGCGTCTGGGCGGAATACCTGAAGCCCATTGCCGCCTCCGTGGAGTGCGATGCCTACGGCTCCACCTGGGCCACCCTTCCGGGGAAATCGAAGAAGATCGTTATGCTGGAGGCGCACGCCGATGAGATCGGCTACATCATTAAGCACATCGACGACAAAGGCTTCCTCCGCATCGACCGCGTCGGGGGATCCGATGCCGCCACCGGCCGCGGCCGCCGCGTGCGCATCCTCGGCGACAAGGGCGAGGTCACCGGCATCATCGGCAACACCGCGATCCACCTCCGCCGCGACGAGCTTGGCGGCGAGAAAGCGCCCGCCGTGCACGACCTTTGGGTCGATGTCGGCGCATCCAACGCGAAGGAAGTCGCCGCCCTCGGGCTCCGTGTAGGCCACCCCATGGTCTATCTCGACGGCCCGTCGGAACTCGCACACAAGCGCCTGATCGGCCGCGCTTTGGACAACCGCCTCGGCTCCTACATCATCGCGCAGGTGATGAAACGCATCGCGGAATCCGGCAAGAAACCCGCCGTCACTCTCGTCTGCCTCAACGCGATTCAGGAAGAGATCGGCGGTCACGGTGCGATGATGGCCACCTACCGCCTCAAGCCCGACGTCTGCCTTTGCCTCGATGTCACCCACGCCACCGACACCCCCGGCATCGAGGCCGCGAAGTTCGGCCTGGTGAAACTCGGCGGCGGCCCGTCAATCACCCACGGCACATGCAACCACCCGCTCATCGTCAAGCGGCTCATCACGCTGTCGGAAAAGGAAAAGATCGACCTGCAGCACGAATCGTCGAGCCGCTTCTCCGGCACCGACACCGACAAGATTTTCCACTCCCGCGAAGGCATCCCATCCTCTCTCGTCTCACTACCGCTGCGCTGCATGCATTCCGTCGTGGAGACCGCCCACCTCGATGACATCGAAAGCACGATCCGCCTGTTAGAAGCCTTCGTGCTTTCGCTGAAGGAATCGGATACCTTTCACCAGTCGCTGGGAGCGTAGGCTTCAGCCTACCAAGGACCACGGGCTTCAGCCCGTAGTCGAAAGAGTGGGCTGAAGCCCACAACCCTCGGTAGGCTTCAGCCTACTCTCCTATCCCTCACCCTGCCATGAACCACCCCATTCGATTTTTCGATCCCACGGCAGAGACGAGAAAATCCGGAGGTATTCTGCCACACTGGGAGCAACCCGGGGTTTGCTATTTCATCACCTTCCGCTTGGCTGATTCGCTTCCCTCTGAACTGATTACGAAATGGAAGCATGACCGCGACGCATGGCTCGAAAAGCATCCCCAGCCATGGGACGAGGAAACGGAACAGGAGTATCACCGCGAGTTTTCGTTGAGGATCGAAACATGGCTCGACCAAGGCAGGGGCGAATGTGTCCTCAAGCACGAGGCAGTCCGGGAGATCGTTCTAGGTAAAATCATGGAAGGTCACGAAAGCTACCATTTCATCCATTCCCTGGTCATCATGCCCAATCATGTTCATGTGCTTGTGACAGTGGAAACGGGAAGCCTTTCGGAACTCATGCGGAAATGGAAAGGTGCGACATCGTTCCTGATCAACAGACAACTGGGACGGAGGGGTTCGCTCTGGCAGAGGGATTATTTTGATCGCATCATCCGCGATGCCCGTCACTTCGAGCGATGCAAGCGATACATCGCCAAGAATCCGGACAAAGCAGGATTACGCAACGCCGGGTTCACATTGTGGGGAGCGTAGGCTTCAGCCTACCAGGGGATGCGGGCTTCAGCCCGCAGTGCCCTGGAAGAGTGGGCTGAAGCCCACTGCCCTCGGTAGGCTGAAGCCTACTCACCGATGGTGAACTTCATGCTGTCGCTGTTGGCGCGGAGTTCCGGCGCATACATCGCCTCGGCTCGAGTGGGCAGGGCGCTGAAATTACCGGGGATCTCGGCTCTCAGGCGGTAACTGAGGTTGTGGCGGCCGCGCGGAAGAGTTTGGACAAAAAGGGAAACCTTCTCGTCGCGCAGCTCCATGTAGGCTCCCAGGCCGTTCGGGTTGTAGCCGGATTGCACATCGACGGCCTCCATCCCGGCCACTTTCCAATCCTCGAAGACGAGGTATTCGTAGTCGTTCTTGCTGTCGATGCCGAGCGTGACCTCGATCAGGTCGCCGCTCTTCACCTCGTCGCCGGATTTTAGTTCGACGCGTTTGTAGGCGGCACGCTTCTGGTCGATGGCCTGGCCTTGCGAATCGACCGCATTGATCACCTTCGTTTCCGGGACGAGCTTGTGGTAGGTGCGATCCACCTTCACCTCAAGACCGGCCTTGGTGATGAAATCCTCCAGCGTGAAATACTCGACGTAGGCGTTCGCATAGAGCGGGCCGTCGCCTTTTTTGCGAAGCTCGATGGTGTGCTCACCGGTGGTGAGGATGTCACCGGCGATGAGGGCGGTGTTGTCGAAGGAGAAAAGATTGTCCTTGGTGATCTCGACAGTCTTGAGCGGCTTGCCGTCAAACAGGACTTCCACGGTGAGATTCGGATCGCCCTCGTTGGTGGCTTTCAGGAAATCGCCGATGGCCTCGATGCAATACGCGGTGTCGCGGGTGGAGTTCCAATAGGTGGAATGCCTGCGGTTGTTGATCAGGTACTTCACCAGACCGCGCGCGTCCGGGCTTTGAGGCTCGGCGGCCGCGAGGAGTTTCAGGAACCATGCCTGCGCCTCGAACTCGCTGCCGTACCAAACCCACCAGTAACCGCCGTTTCCGAGGTCGAGATAGGCGGTCTGGTTTTCCTCATCGGTCTTCAGAAACTGGCGGATGTTGCGGATCACCTCGTCGCGTTTCGCGTTGTCCTTGGTGCGGTGCAACTCCAGGCCGAGCAGGGATTTCGCGTAAACGGGTAGGTCGTTCTTGTCGCGGAAAAGGAAGCCGAGCAACTGCGCGTGATCCTTGCCGCCTTCGCCGAGGATACGGCGGACGAGGGCGTCGGTGGCGTCCGCTTTTTGCTTGGTGTTCTCTTTTCGCTTTTTCCAATGGGCGATGCGATCCGCTTCCTTCTCCTCGTATTGTGCGAGCCACGCGAGGCCTCGGGCGATCATGTCTTCCGGCACCTTCGCGCCGTTGTCGCGGGCGAGGAGCAGGCCGTGCATCACCACGGCGGTGGTGTGCGCATAGGATTGGTGGCCGAAGGCGGAGAACCAGCCCCAGCCGCCGTCCGGGTTCTGCTGATCGCGGAGTTTCGCGATTCCGGCACGCTCCATTTTCGCGACCTCCGCCTCGTCCCAGACCGGATTCCAATGCGGATTTCCGGGCTTCCATTGCGCGGCACGTTCCTTCGGATCGCCGAGTTGCTGCGGGTTGAGGTTGATGCGCTTGTTTTTGATCGCCGCAAGATCATGGCCGAGATCCTTGAGCAGGTGGTGGACGACCGTGGTCGGCACAAAACGGTTCAGCGTCTGCTCAGTGCAGCCATACGGATAGCTGGCGAGATAGGGCAGCGCATCGACCATCGCACTCGCGACGCTCGGTGAGTATTGGACGGTGACGCGGCTCTCGGCGGGGCGGCGCTCCTGCGGGAGCTTGAAATCGATCTTCGCGGAATCGCCGTCCGGCGCGATGGCGCGGCTGAAGGAATCCGTTTTCAACATTCCGTGTACATAGACGGGAAATTTCATCTCCATCGCATCCGAGTCATCGGCGGCGATGGCTTTCATGCGGATGATAGCCTCGCCTTCGGAAACGGCTTTGACCGTCCAGTCGATGCGGGTTTCACCCATGGAAGGAATCGCCACGCGGCGTTCCATGTTTCCGGTGGCTTCGAGGCTCTTGCCATCCAGCTCCAGCGAGACGGCGACGTCCTTCGCCTCGGCGTGGTAGTTGTGGACGATGGCGCTGAGCGTGACCTCGTCCTTCTCGATGAAAAAGCGCGGTGCCTGGAGGCGGATGATGAGATCCTTGCTGGTCACAATCTCCGCCGAGCCTTCGCCGACGCGGGTACCTTTGCCCATCGCCCAGGTTTTTATTTTCCAAGTGGTCAGGTTGTCCGGCATCTCCAGATCGATGACGGCCTCGCCTTTCTCATCCGTCTCCACGGAGCCGACCCATTTCAGGAGATCCGCGAATTCCGTGCGGACGACGACTTCGGGCGCGGCCTCGCCGGCTTTTTCCTCCGGGGCAGCCGCCGCAGCATCCATCGAAGCATCAGCCATCATCGCCATGGGCGCGGACCTAAGCATCTCTCGTCCGCCTGCGAAGCCGCCACCTCCACCTTTCATCATCATCCCCCTGTTTCTCCCGACATCCATGTGCCCGAAGATCCCGAGATGCTGCATGGGGAGGGTGTTCGGCAACTGGAGATGACCCCCTGAAAGATGCTGCGAGTGCTCCATGCCTTGGCCGTAATGGTGGCGTTTCCAGTCCCAGAAAAACGGCACGATCTCGTCGACGTTCGAGCCGCCGGAGATGTATTCGAGCGATTTGTCATAGACGCTGATCGCGGCGGAGCCCTGGTAGGGTTTCCCGTCCGAATCGGTGATCCGCACGGTGAACGAGGTCTTCTCGCGGGGCTTGAGCTTGCCCTTCGCGGGCGCGACCTCGACATTGAGCACGCGCTTTTCCGGAGGTAGGACGATCTCGCGAGTGACCGTGTGGACTTCGCCGTTGGCGACCGTCACGCCCTCGATGAAAAAGTTCGGCATGTCGCCGAGCACGACCGGGATCTCGACGAGCTGCGACTTGCCCTCGATGCGGATGATTTTCGTCTCCGCCAGTTTCCCTTGCGAGGGTCGGATGAAAAGCCAGACTCGCGAGTCCGCCTTGTCCACGTTGACCAGCAGTTTCACGATATCGCCGGGGCGGTATTCCTTCTTGTCGGGAATGAGTTCGAGGGCGTTGTAGCGGAAATTTCCCTCGGCCTTCGCGCCGCGCACGGAGAACACCGTCGCGCCCTCCTGCTTGCGGCCTTTCTTGTCCGTGAAAACGACGGCCACACGGTATTGACCGGCCTTCGAGGCGGTGAACGTCCAGCTCCCTCCCTCGGGCGTCCATTTCCCGATCTCCTTTTCCTCGATCTCACCCTTCGCGTTCAGTCCGGAAGAATAGAGGATGGCGGTCGCCTTGCCCTCGACCTCTTTTCCATCCAGCGTGCGGGCGGCGAAGGTGCCGGTGACCTTGTCGCCGACGTTCGCGTAGCCGCGGTCGAGCCAAACGGTCACGCCGAACGGCTCGCGGGCGGCGAGCACGGAGCCGTTGCCGACGATGGTGCGGCGCGAGGCATCCACTACTTCCGCAGTAATCGTGTAGCGGTGATCCTGGTCGCCGTGGACGAGCTTCGCGATGGAGCTGTCGATCTTCACCTTCACCTTGCCGTCCGCGCCGATGGCCGCGGTTTGCTCAAGCACCAACTCGGGCGCGCCCATGCGGTTTTGCTGCCACCACGGCGGAGACGGACGGATGCAGCCCCACCTCGCCCAGCCGGGATACCAATCGCACACCGGATACGCCCACCAGTAGCCCGGCCCATAAAGCCAATCCCACGGCCCGGCGGGGAACCAGCGGTCGTTGAAAAAGTTCCGCTCCACCTTGATTTTCACGGTGGCTTCCGTGACCGGTGCCCCGTGGTAGTAGTTTGCGGAAACGGTGGCCTCGAAGCTTTCGCCGAGCGCCACGGGTTCGGCGGGAGCATCCACCTTCACCTCGTATTCCGGCTTCTTGTATTCCTCGACGCGGAAGGTGAAATACGTGGCCGGGACTTCACCTGTGACGCTGACGTTGTAGATCCCGAGCGCCGCCTCTTCCTTGAGATCGAAATCGAACTCGATGCCGCCGAAGGCATCCGCACCGACGCCCTTTTTCTCAAGGATCAGCTCGTTGCGCCCGTCGCGGATCTCGATGTCCGCCGTTTTCCCCGCGTAGGTGGAAACCTCGCCGAGATCATAGCGCGCCTCGCCGGCCCAGAGTTTCACATGAACTTTCTGACTGGGGCGGTAAACCGGACGGTCGGTGATTCCGATGGTTTTCTGCGCAAGGTAGTCGGTGCTGTCCCCGTTATCGCCCCAGTGGAAACGGTGGCTGGAAAGGTAGGCGCGGCGTTCCCCGGCGCGGGCGATCACATGCCATTGGAACTGGTTGCCATCCTCTTGCACCTCATCGAGGACGAGCTTTCCGTCGGCATCCGTGTTCCTTTTGAAACTCCTGGTGACGACCTCGAAGCGGCGCTTGCCCTTCGCTTTCTCCAAATACTCCATGCGGAAACCGAAGAACTCCAGCTCCCCCGCCACGGGCCTGCCGTCCGCCGCATCGACGAGATAAAATACCTCATTGCCCGATTCGGAACGTTTCAGCAAAACGAGATCGCGCACCCAGACGACGACCCATGAGGTGTTGCCGCCCTCCAGCTTCGATTCGAGCAGGTAGCAACCCGGCGCGAGCTTGCCGAGGTCGAGGTTCGTGGTGGTGTCGTGGTGGGATTCGTCCGGCTTGAGTTCCTGTTTCCACGAGCGGATCTCCTCGCCCACGTAACGCCCGCGCTCCTTGCCGATCAGGCGGTTGCCGAGATATTCGAACTGGATTTTCTCGTGATCGACCTCAACGGGATTCCCTTTCAGGTATTCGATGATGTCCGCCATCACCAGCTCGTCCTTCACGCCGGAGAGCTTCAGGGAAACCTCCTTCGCGTTGCGGAACGTGTAGGGCACCTCGACGGGATTGGCGGCGTGATAGGTCGGCGTGGTGCCGAAGCGGCTCCAGTTTCCGAGGATCTGTTGCAGCAGTTTCTCGCGGTGCCCTTGGTTGCCTTTTCCGTGAAGGCCGATGACCTCTTTCAGGGTCTCGGCGGCCTGCACGTATTGCCGGCGGTTCAGGAAAACCTGCACCAGCTGATCCCCCGCCTGCTCTGCGTAACCGCCTTTTCCCTTCCGCATCAACGTCCGGAACCCGGGGATGAACTGATGGTCTTCGCGAAGGGTGAAACGCTTCACACCGTTGGCGAGCCGCGCGATCGTTTCCGTCTCCTTCAGTGTGGACGCTTGCAGGATGCCGTCGCGCTCCTTCACATCAGGCTGGCTCCACCAACCGTAGGACGCGAGCGTGTTCACATCGAAGTGCGCTTGGCAAAACTGGAACCATTTCAACTCCTCGGCGGCGGCCAAATTGGGATCGATGCGGGCGATCTCCTTCATCGTCCAACGCCACCTTTCGCCATCCGAGGCGGCCGTTTCCCATGATTCCGGGACATCGATCCATGAAGGATTCCCCTCCGCATCGACCGGCGCGCCCTCGCTGGTGATCACATCGATCTGCTCGGTGTAATTCGGCACCGCTTTCACATCCGTCAGGAGATGCAGCTGCCAGACATTGCCCGACCCAGTGCGCGCCATGGTGAGGGCGCTGCCGATCTGGCGGAGAATTTCCACTTCCTTCGCCCCGCCCTTCTCCACGGTGCGGTGGGCTTGCAGGAAATATTGCAGCGCGCGGAGCCGATCCTGCTGTTGCACCTGAATGAAATCGCCGCGTCCATTCGTGCCACGCTGGAATCCTCCGTCGAGGATCTGCCCGTAGCTGCCGTGGGTGCCGAGAAACGCCGATCCCGCCGCCTGCATGAAAGCGGGGTTTTCCTTTTTGCTCTCCGTGAACTCCGCCAGCAAAGGGTCGAAATTCTGCGGCTCGTTGAGCTGCCGCTGCGACTGCAAAGCCTGCCGCAGATCGGACGCCGATTCCGCGTCATCCACCTTGCGGAGGATCTTCACACGCAGCTCGTAGGCCTCGCGCCAGTTTCCCTTCTTCTCAAGTTCTGCGGCTTGTTTTCTTATGGCGGGGGCTTCGGCGGCGAACGCCAGTCCACATGTCATCATCAAGAAAAATAGGGCTTTCATGTCCATACCCTATCCGATACCCGGCGCGGCGGAAACTTAGAATTTTTCCCAGAAAAGTTTCAAAGCCGCCCTTCGAGGAAAGGCACCAGCTCGTCCACCCCGAAATCCGCCAGCACCTCGCCGTCCCAATCGAGCGTTGGTGCCTTGCTCTGGCCGGAGAGCGCGACCATCTCCTCCATCGCGGCGCGGTCGCCGCTCACCACCACCGTCCGGACGGCGATATCATGATCCCGCAGGTAAGCCTGAACCTCTACGCACCACGGGCAACCCGACTTCACATACAACACTCTTTCGTTTTCCATATCCTCGATCTTCGCCCCGCTTTTCCAACGCGCAAGCGTATCCTCGCGCGAACCTGAAAGCGGCAGACGGCAACTCTCCCGTTTCCTCTTCAGAAAATCAAAAATCCAAAATCAGCATTCATCAATCGGCAATCAAACCGCCGTCATGGAAGCAGCTAACGAAGCAGGATTGATGAATGACGATTGGTGATTTTTGATTTTTGAATGAATCTCGATCTCTCCCTTTAGCTTTCTCCACTTCCCGGCCTGCAAAGCACAAACGGCGAAACCACCAGCGCCTCGAACTCTGTCCCGCCCTTCTCCCACTGCGCCGCATGCAGATCGCCGATCTTCACCAAATCCCCGCACATCAACCAAGCTTCCACGCAATCCTTGCGGTTCTCCGTAAACGCCCGCCCCACCTCCGCCAGTGGCAGCGATGGATCGACGAAATACAGGACCCCGCTGAGGAAATGCGGCCTCAAATATCCCCAGCCGACCGTCCCGGTGTATTTCTCCAGCTTCTCCTCCACGCTCGCCGTGTCCTCGCCGAGGAGCGCGTATTTCATGGGGTGTGGAGCGTGAGGACTGGGTGAGACCATGTCTTGGATTACCACAAGCACCGCGCAGCGCAAGGAGGGGCTGCTTCGGCTGCCCAGCAACCCGAGCCCATTTCCCGTTGTAGTCCGGCAGCCGAAGGCAGCCGCTCCTCGCCGTCTACTGCCGCTTCATCGTCATCATGAACTCATTGCCCTCGGTGTCCACGCACATGGCGAGGTGCAGCGGATCCTCCTCGGTGTCGTTCGGTTCGGCCGTGAGATCGCCGCCCACAGCACATATTTCACCTTTTCGACTTTCATGGCCGCTACCTTCAACTGAATGATCTTCCGGTAAAGGCCGAATCTCATCGGGATAATACCCCAAGGTAATTACCGCATGTTCAAAAACGGAGTTCACGGAGGTCAGACGGAGAAAAACGGAGGAAGTGTTTGATTGTTCTTATCTCATCAGATTCTCCCCTCTGTTCTCTCCGTTTAACCTCCGTTCTCTCCGGTTAGAAAAATTCCCGACCCATCACCCCACCCCCAAACCCAGCATTCCCCACCGCCTCACCCTCCCCCTTCCCATTTCCCGATCTTTCCCCTAGCCTCTCTCGAAACCTCTCCCTTGAAAGTTGAACTTTGAAATTTGAAATTTTCCCCGGCCAACGCTACATATCCACCTCCGAACCAGCCCTCGGCCTCGGCCATGTAATTTCCGAGGAAAGCGGCCATGTGGAAATCTGTTTCCCGGCCGCCGAGGAAACCCGAACCTACTCGGCGGAGTCCGCGCCGCTCGCCCGCGTCCGTTTCGCACCCGGCGATGAGATTTCCGATCACGAAAAAAGAAAACTGACCGTTGAGTCCGTGACCGAGGAAAACGGCCTACTCACCTACCATGGCGGCGGAAAGTCGATCCACGAGAGCGACCTGCTCGACTCCCTCACCTTCATCAGTCCCGAGAAACGCCTTCTCGCCGGCCTAACGGATCACCCGCGCGATTTCGACCAGCGCCTCGAAGCCCTGCGCTGGAACGCCGCGATCCGCCGCTCACCCGCGCGCGGCTACACCGGCGCGCGCATCGACCTCATCCCTCACCAGCTCTCCATCGTCGCGGAGACCTCGAACCGCCTTTTCCCCCGCGTCCTCCTCGCCGACGAAGTGGGCTTGGGGAAAACCATCGAGGCCTGCCTGATCCTCCACCGACTGCATCTAACAGGTCGCGCCGACCGCATTCTCATCCTCGTGCCCGAGCCGCTGATCCACCAATGGTTCGTGGAGCTGCTGCGCCGATTCAATCTCCTCTTCGCGCTCTACGACGAGGAACGCTGCACCTCCATCACCGCCCACGACGTGACCGCGAACCCCTTCGCCGATTCCCAGTTCATCCTCTGCGCGATCGGTTTCCTCACGGAAAATCCCGCCCGCGCCGAGCAGGCACGCGAGGCGGGCTTCGACCTGCTCATCGTCGATGAGGCGCACCATCTCGAATGGTCGGAGGACGAGGCATCGCCCGCTTACGCGATGGTCGATTGTCTCGCAAAAACCATCCCGTCCCTTCTCCTCCTCACCGCCACCCCGCAGCAACTCGGCCCCGCTGGGCACTTCGCCCGGCTCCGCTTGTTAGATCCCGACCGCTACTCGGAACTCGATGATTTCCTTGCGGAAACAGAATCCTACATCCCGCTCGCGGAAACCGTGGAAGCCCTTGTCGCCGGAAATATCCCGGACAACATCACCGCTTTTACCGAAAATTCACCCCGCGCCGGGAAACATCTAACAGCCCTTATTTCCGGCGATGAAACTGCCCGCGAGCCGCTCATTTCCGAACTCATCGATTCCTTCGGCACCGGACGCGTCCTGTTCCGCAACACCCGCGAGCGCCTCACCGGCTTCCCGAAACGCCTGCCCCTCCTCCATCCGCTGGAAAAAGGCGCATCGCCCTACGCATGGCTCGCCGCGTTGATCCGCGACCTGCCCGCCACCGAGAAAATCCTTCTCATCACAAACTCCCCGGACGCCGCCATCACCGTGCAGGAAAAACTCCTCGCGCAGATCCATGTCGAGTCCGCCCTTTTCCACGAGGATCTCTCACTACTCCAGCGCGACCGCAACGCCGCGTGGTTCTCTGAGGTGGACGGCGCACGCATCCTGATCTGCTCTGAAATCGGATCGGAGGGGCGGAATTTCCAGTTCGCCCGCCACCTCGTCCTCTTCGGCCTGCCGCGCGATCCCGAACTCCTTGAACAACGCATCGGCCGCCTCGACCGCATCGGCCAGACCGGCGACATCCGCATCCACAGTCCCTACGGGAAAGATAGTAGATCGGAGCTGCAGGCTCGCTGGCTCCACGAGGCGCTCGAT
>CAMCXJ010000044.1 GCA_945883455.1 Prosthecobacter debontii | reverse complement strand
AGGAGAATTCCGAAAAACGGATAGAGCACACCGGCGGCGATCCAGAATTTTCGCGTCAGTGCCCTGATCTCCTCGTCTTCTCCGTCGTCCGTGAGCAAGGGATTCCTTTCCAACGCCATTCCACACTTCGAGCAAACGCCTGGTCTGTCGGACTCCATGCCGGGACACATCGGTCAGAAATACTTCGCGTCCACCGGCGACTTCATCTCAGCAACGGCGTGGCAGTCGCAGCAGGATTTCATTTCGTGTGATTCTGACATCGGCAACCCGCGCAAGCCTAAGCGGACGAAACCCAAAAGCAACCTTGCCTCCCCTACCCTCTCCGTCGAACATGGGAGCGTCACCAACCCACACTCCTTCCTCCCATGAAATTCGGAATCATCGGCGCCGGCATGATCGGCCACTTCCACGCGAAAGCCATCACTGCCATGACCGGCGGAGAACTGCACTCGGTCTTCGATCTGCGCGGCGAGGCCGCGGAGAAACTCGCAGCGGAATACGGCGGCAAGGCCTACTCGGATATCGATGAATTCCTCGCTGATCCCGAGTTGGAAATTGTCACCATCGGCACGCCGTCGGGAGCGCACCTCGATCCCGCGCTCGCCGCTTTGAACGCGGGTAAGCACGTGATCTGCGAGAAGCCTCTGGAGATTACCACCGAGCGCATCGACCAGCTCATCGAGGCCGCCGCGAAAAACGGCAAGACCCTTTCCGCCGTGCTGAACCGCCGTTTCCACCCCGGCATGGACGCCTTCAAGAAAGCCGCCGTCGAAGGCCGTTTCGGGAAACTCACCTCCGCCTCCGCCTATGTGAAATGGTTCCGCGATCAGGCTTACTACGACTCCGCCGGATGGCGCGGCACGTGGGCGCTCGATGGCGGCGGCGCGCTGATGAACCAATCCGTGCACACGGTGGATGCCCTTCTCTACCTCGCCGGCCCTGCGAAAGCCGTCACCGCCGTCACGGCCTGCCAGGCGCACGAGCGCATCGAGGTCGAGGACAGCATCGTCGCCACGGTGGAGT
The DNA here is from genome assembly GCA_945883455.1 of Prosthecobacter debontii. Taxonomy (GTDB): domain Bacteria; phylum Verrucomicrobiota; class Verrucomicrobiia; order Verrucomicrobiales; family Akkermansiaceae; genus Luteolibacter. The sequence goes on along the minus strand of CAMCXJ010000044.1, from coordinate 13,171 downwards.
TCGCGAATGGCGCGCTCGGCGTGATCGAGTGCTCCACCTGCACCTGGTCGAAGGCAGGGCACCCCGCTCGCGTGCAGCTCGCCGGAACCGACGGCTCCGTTTTTCTCGCCGACGAATCGTTCGAGATGTGGGACTTCCGTGAGGAGAAACCCGAGGACGCGGTCATCCAATCCACTCTGATGAAAGGCCAGGAAGCCGGCCTCGGCGCGAACGACCCGACGGCCATCAACTTCTACCAGCACCAGCGCAACTTCGAGGAAGTCGTGCAGGCGATCCAGGAAGGCCGCCCATGCAAGACCCACGCCGCCGAAGCCCGCAAGGCCGTCGCCCTCATTCGCGCGATCTACGAGTCTGCGCAGAACGGCGGGAAAAAAGTGTATCTGTGAGCGCACTCATTTCCATCCTTTGCAACATCTCTGACAAACGCTACTTTTCTCTCATGAAAACGACTACTGTTGAAGAACGCCTCACCCGTATTGAGCGCGAATTCGATAATTTGAAGCACGAGGTTCTTGGTCTAAAGCCGCATGTCAAGGAATGGCGAAACACGGTGGGCGCGATCCCCGGTGACGAGCTCTCCCGCCATGCCGAGAAACTAGGCCGCGATTGGCGCGATCAGGCTAACAAGGACTGACGCACGTGCTCGTTCTGGATACCAATCACGTCAGCGAACTGACCTACCGCACCGCTGCGGGTTTGCGCTTGATTCAGAAACTCGACGTCACGAACGAGGATGCTGCCGTTACTGCCATTAACGTCGAAGAGTCATTGCGAGGTTGGCTCGCGGAAATCCGGCGGCGGACAGATCCTCGAACCCAAATCGCCGCGTATCAGCGCCTCATTAGGCAGGTGGAGGTGTTCGCATCCTGGCTAGTGCTTCCTTGGGATGAAGATGCCGCTGACCACTTTGATTCCTTGAAATCGCTCCGCCAACAGGTCGGTACGCAGGATTTGTAAAATCGCCTGTATCTGCCTCGCCCACGATGCCACTCTTCTCACCCGCAACCTAGCCGACTTCAAGCCCATACCGGGCTTGAGAGTAGAGAACTGGCTGGATTGAATGCATGATCACTTTTGGTGAAATGCAAAATGACCCGACACGTGTGTTATCATTTCCACACCGGCAACCCATTTACCGGATTGAGTTCCTTGGGAGGCTCGATGGAGAACGATTTCGCGCTACCCACCCGGTAAGGCCCGTAGGCGATGGGGATCACGGTTAGAAGCAGGGCCGGCTCTTCGTCGGCCACTGTTTTGGCGACGTGCACAACGGCGGCACAGTTCGGATTCTTATTTACCTCCAGCACATCGCCCGCGCTGAAGCGGTCGGCGGCATCGATGTCCTCCGTGGGGAAAATGTATTCGATGACCACGGGGAAACCGACCGGCTGGGTGAAGTCATCCGCGCGCACCATTGCCTGTGCGCGGATCGCGAAACCGGGGTGAAGGAAAGAGCTCTTGTCGAGCTTGCGGACATCGGTCACCTGGTATTCGCCCTCGACGTAGGTGAGCAGCAGGTTTTTGCCGAAGTTGCGCATGTAGTTGCGCAGCAGCAGGGAGTTGAGGCGGGCGCGTTTCGCGTCGTCGAGGCCAAAGTATTTCCCGTAAAGCTCGCTGGCCGAGAGGGCGTTGCCGTTCGGCACGTCGAGAACCGTGTAGCGGCGCAACTCCGGCAGGCGGCCTAGTTTTTTCAGGAGTTCATAATTCCTAGGCACCTCGGGATTGCCAAAGACGTTCAGGCAGACGAACCAGCTCACGAGAGCGAAACATAGCGCCAGGGTGTTCGCGAGGAACCACCAGAAGTAGGCGGGCCTGCGCGGCACATCCTCCTCCTCCTTTTTTTTCCGCTTGTTCGAAGCCGAGATCATCAGGCCGGGCCTCCCCCACCGCAAATCTCGCCATCCTCGGCACTGGAACCTTCCGGCGCATCTTCCGGCTCGAAGGATGTCCCGCATCCGCACGAACGGCGAGCCTTTGGATTGTGGATCTTGAAACCGGCATCAGTTAGATCGTCGGAAAAATCCACCTCGCAGCCGCGCAGCTTGTCGAGGCTGTCCGCCGCGACGATCACCCGCGCCGTGCCCAGCTCGACGATCTCATCGCCCGCCTCCGGCTCCGCCACTTTCATCTCATACTGCCAGCCCGCGCAGCCGCCTTTGCTCACCCCGAGCCGCAAGCCCGCCGTCGCCGAGGCCGCCTTGCTTTCCAGCAGCGCCCCGAGCTCCGCCCTTGCCTTTTCCGTAATCACAATGATATCCACGCCCGGAAAATATCCCGGATGCCGGGAGTTGAAACACTAAACTTGCATCAAGCAACCCGCGGGACGGATATCCAGGCCAGCGGAGATATTTTTAGGATCCGGTCCGCAAGGGTTTCATGCTCCGGCAACCATTCCTTGCTAACCTTTCAGCGAGACCAGCTCATCGGTATGGATGGTCTGGCGGGCGCGGTAGAGTGCGACGATGATCGCGAGCCCTACCGCCACCTCGGCGGCCGCGACGGTGATCACGAAGAAGACGAGCATCTGGCCGCTGGAATCGGGAAGGCCGTTTTCGGCGGCGTTGAAACGGGAGAAGGCTACCAGCGTAAGGTTCGCGGCGGAGAGCATCAGCTCAAGGCACATGAACACGATGATGATGTTGCGGCGCAGCACCACACCTGCCAATCCGATGGAAAACAGGAGGCCGGAGACGAGTAGGTAATCGTTTAGCGAAGCCATAAACTTTAAATTTTAAATCCTAAGGAAGAGGTTAGTCGTTGGCGGCGGATTTGCGGGAAAGGGTGACTACGCCAACGGTGGAGACGAGGAGTAGCACGCCGAGGATTTGGAGCGGGAGGTTGTATTGCGTAAAAAGCGTATGGCCGATGATGTGGACGTCGGGGAGGCTACCCGACTCGAGGGCGGTGGAAATTTTCGTAGGGACTTTTTCATCACCCTGACCACCCATGTAGCCTTTGGCGGCGGCAGCTAGAACTGCCTTGTCCAGCGGTGGCGCGGTTTGGTTCGGCAGCTTGTGGGAAAGCACGCCGACGAGCTGGATGAAAAAGACGGCCACTAGAACCAGTCCCGCCGCGAGCGGCGCGAGGCTATCTGAGCGGCGTTTCTCGTCCTTGAGGTCGAGCAGCATGATGATGAACAGGAACAGCACCATGATCGCGCCGGAATAGACGAGGATCTGGATCACTCCGACGAAGAAAGCGGAGAGTCCGATGAACAGCGCAGCGAGGCCAACGAAGGATGTCACCATCGCGAGCGCGCTGGAAACCGGATTGCGGAAGGCGATGACCGCCACCGCGCCGATGAGCATGATGGTGGCGAAGAGCCAGAAGAGGTAGGAGGGCATTACGTTAAAAGTTATTTGTTAAAGTTATTTGTTATTGGTGAATAGGTGCATGTGTTCCGTTTAACTTCTAACCAATAACGTCTAACCTCATTTCAGCTCATTCCACTTGTTCACGAGGCCGACGCGGACGCCGCCGATTTCGTAGAGCTTTTTCTTGTTGTGGACCATGTCTTGGCGGGTGGTTCCGGTGATGAGGTAGTCCTTGCGGAGGTAGATCGCCTGCTCGGGGCAGACTTCCTCGCACATGCCGCAGTAGATGCAGCGGATCATGTCGATGTCGAACTCCAGCGGACGCTTCTCGACCTTGGCCCACTGGTCGTCGGAGGGGATTTCCGAAGGGGTGATCTTGATCGCTTTGGGCGGGCAGATGAACTCGCAGAGCTGGCAGGAAACGCAGCGTTCGCGGCCTTGTTCGTCGGTGACGAGGGTCGGCGCGCCGCGGTAGTATTCCGGCATGTGGGAGTCCCAACGCTGCTCGGGAAACTGCATGGTCACGCCCAGCCCGGATGACGCGAGCCCTTCCGCGCCATAGGATTTCCCGCGCAACGATTTCACCGCGTGCTTCATGGTCAGGAAAAACCCTTTGATGAGAGCGCCGAAGTAGATCTTCTCGCCGGCGTCGAGTTTCGGGCGTGTGAGCTTGATGGTGGGCATGGGAAGAAGTGGAAAGTGGTCGGTGATCGGTGGAATAGAATGAAGCAGGCGCTGGTGGTCTCAGGAAGTTTGGGCGGCGAGCTGGCGGAGCTTTTCGAGATTGAGCGCCCCGCCGCCGCGGAGGTGGAAGGTGGTGATTTGTTGGCGCAGCGTCTTGTAGAGGGCGGCGTCCGTCATGGCGAGGTCGTGGGAGGCATCGTGTTCGCGGACGAAACAAACAAGCGCGGCGACATCTGCCCAGCGTTTTTCCTTGAGGGCGACACCCAGCCCGCCGGGCCGCGCGAGCAAGTGCCGCGCGGTGATTTCCTCGTTTCTGGAAAGGGTGGATTTCACTGGAGGATTTCGAGGTACACGAGGTTTTCTTCCGCGACCTCCCGCTTGGCGGCGGGATATCCGGAAACGACAGTTTTCACCAGCGCAGGATCGGCCTGGTAGTGCTTGTGTAGGAAATGGATGTCCTCGATGTCTTTGGCGTCGGCGCGCACCAGCTTGGAGGCGATGATGTTTTCGACGGGCGGGCGGGTTACGATAAGCCTGCCCATGCGGAACATGGCGACTGGCTCGAAAGAACCTACCTGAACGATGCCCGGCTCCACGATTTGGAGATACGCCTGACCGGGTTCGAGGAAATCGGTCGGGTTGAAAATTAGGCCCGCTACTTCGGCGGCGCGCTTGAGTTCCAGCAGATCGAAGTCGCTGGAGGGTTGCCAGATATCGAGATCCTCGGTGGTTCGTAGTTCCATTCCCGCGAAGACACACGCCGCCGAGCCGATGAGGCAGAGTTTCACGGGCGGGCCATCTTTTCCGAGGGCGATGGCCATCGTCTCCAAGGCACGCATCCAGCGTTCCTTGTCGTAGGCGGGCATTTCGGAATCGGGAGGCATGGGAGTAAACGCTGAAATACTGAAACGCTGAAATGGCTCAGGCGCGGAGGATCTTGGCGGGTGGTTCGGAGATTTTAGCGACCCAGATGACGGCGGCGGTGACTACAATCAGGAGGATGACACCGATGATGATGATGGCGGCGGTGAGTTCCGGGGCGGCGATGATGAGAGCGGCGAGGAAGACATTGATGAGGGCCGCCTCGAAGAAGATGACCCAGCCGAGTTTCATGAGCTGGTCGTAGCGGAAGCGCGGCACCGTCCAGCGGACGAGGATGAAGAAGAGGATGAAGGCGAGCAGCTTGGTAAGGAAGATGCCCATGTGGATGAAGCCGCCGATCAGGAAATCGCCGATGGAGAAATTCGCGATCGCCGCGTCGAGCCCGAAGCCCGCCGACCAGCCGCCCAGGAACAGGGTGATGATGAGTGCGGAACCGATCACCATCGCCGCGTATTCGCCCATGAAGAACATTGCGAATTTCATCGAGGAATACTCGGTGTGGTAGCCGCCGACGAGTTCCGTTTCGCACTCGGGGAGATCGAAGGGCATGCGGTTCGTTTCCGCGAAAATGGAGATCGTGAAGATCAGGAACGCGATGAAGGCGGGGATCCAGAACAGGGCGGTCTGAAGGTCGGGCAGCGAGAGTTTCCCATCTGTCCAGAACGGCAGGAGCAGCCAGCCGTTGTCAGCCTGCTGCTGGACGATCTGGTTGAGGTTGAGGGTGCCGAAATAGAGCAGCACCGGGATGATGGAGAGGCCGAGGCAGATTTCGTAGGAAATCATCTGGGCGGTGGAGCGGACGCCGCCAATGAAAGGGAACTTCGAGTTCGAGGACCAACCCGCGAGCGTGATGCCGTAAACCGTCAGCGAGGAGATCGCGAAAACGAACAGCGGCCCGACATCGATATCGGCGATGACGAGTTTCTCCGTGCGGCCGAACAGCGTGACATCCGGGCCGAAGGGAACCACGCAAACCGTGATCAGCGCGGGCACGACCGTCAGCGCCGGGGCCAGCCAGTAGAAGGCCTTGCGGACATGATCGGGCGTGAAATCCTCTTTCAGGAACAGCTTCAAGCCGTCCGCGATGGGCTGGATCAGGCCGAAGAAATGGAAATCTTTTTTGAAACCAACCAGCGTCAGCGGGATGCCGACCCGGTTCGGCCCCACCCGATCCTGGATGATCGCGGAGAAGCGGCGCTCGAAATAGACCGAGAGCGGCACCAGCGGCAGCACCACAAGGAAAGTGAAGAATACGATCTTGGTGACGATGATCGCGAGGTCGATGATTATTTGCGGCATGGGTGGGAGACTCGGTAGGTTGCTGGGGAAAAGGCTTGAGTTAGACGTTATCCGTTAGACGTTATCCGTTAGACGTTATCCGTTAGAAGTTATCCGTTAGAAGTTATCCGTTAGAAGTTATTGGGGAAGAGCCTCCTTCGAGGGCGGGCTTGGTGGAGGCGGCGCGACGGAGATATGCGATGTAGCCGTTGAGTAGGGCGACCGCTTTCTGGACGTGGGCGCGGGCTTCGGTGGTAATTTCCTCGGGAGCGAGTTGCTCGTCCTCGGCGGTGATAACATGATCGAGAACTTCCCATGCGGAGCCTCTGGCATTGGAGCAGAACTTGGCGTTATCAAGATAATGGAACCTTCCGTAGCCTTCGGCGATGTTGGCGGTGGTTGAGCGGGCAGCACGAAGCAATTGATCACCAAGCCGGTAGCGCTCTTCTTTCGGAAGTGCTTTACAGAGTGACCTCGCGACAAATATCCGCAGAACTCGACACGCCTTCCAGCAGTCGAGGTCTTCAAATGATCTGATCGAGTCGGTGGCCATCTTTACTAATAACAAATAACTTTTAACGGATAACGGTCATCCATTGATAATCCCCGCGGCCTTGCGGGCTGTTTCGTTTTTGAGGAGCGGGATTTCGTAGCCGGTTGCGGTGATGACGGTTCCCTGGTGGCCGATCTTGGAAAGGGTGAGTCCGTTGAATTCGGTGACGGTTGAGGCGATATCCTTGAAGACGTCCTCGATGAGGTTCTGCGTTCCTCCGGCGAGGTCGCGGAGGATTTCCCAATCGTCGCGAACCTGCGCGGGCAGCTCGATGGCGCGGTTGAGGCGTTGGAGGCGGCCGGAAAGATTGACCATGGAGCCGCGTTTTTCGGCGAAGGCGGCACCGGGGAGGATGACGTGGCTGGCATTCGCGGTCGGGCCGGCGAGGAGCTGGATGGCGGCGATGAACTCCGGTTTCGCGAGATCCTCGGTGGTGAAGCCGGCCTCGGCGGTGAGATCTTCGCCGAGCACGAGTAGGGCTTTTACAGTGCCGCGGCGGACACCCTCGCGGATGGATGCGAGCGGAGCGGATGGATTTTCGGAACCCCAGATCAGCTTCGCGCCGGTGGTGTTTGGGTTGCGGTCGGCGGCGATGAGCAGGCCGTCATTTTCGCCTTCGCGCGGGACGGTGGAGAAGGCTGCGGTGCCGATTTTTTCGGCGAGAGCGCGGACGAGGAACAACTCCTCGTTGGTCATGCGGGCGGAGGCGATGATCGCGATTTCGGACGGCGCGTATTTGGAAAGGGCGGCGGTGGTTTTCGTGAGCGCTTCCGGCCATGACGCGGCTCGGTGGGTTCCGCTTTCCTTGATCAGCGGCTCGGTGAGGCGGCTTTCGCCATCGATGTAATGGAAATTGAGACGGTGTGAATCCGGCATCCAGTTCGAGTTCACGGCGTCGTTCTGACGCGGGGTGATGCGGTGGATCGTATTGCCGCGAGTGTGGATCGTGATGTTGCAGCCTGTGCCGCAGTTCACGTCGATGGACGGCGTTTCCTTGAGGAACCACACGCGCATCTGGAAACGGAAATCGTTCGAGGTGAGCGCACCGACGGGGCAGATGTCGGCGGTGTTGAGAGAGTAGTTGTTGTCGAGCAGCTTCCCGGGATGGACGGTAAGTGTGGTGTGCGTGCCGCGCTGGGTGAAGCCGAGCACGGGATCTCCCGCGACCTCGTCCATGAAACGGATGCAGCGCGAACACATGATGCAGCGCTCGTCGTCGAGCCGGATGCGCGGGCCGATATCGACGTTTTTCGGCTTTTTCACCTTCATGTCCACGAAGCGAGAAACACCGCGACCGTAGCCGACGGATTGCTCCTGGAGTCGGCACTCGCCAGCCTGATCGCAGATCGGGCAATCGAGTGGATGATTGATCAGCAAAAACTCCATGACGCCCTCGCGGCATTTCTCGACGAGCTCGCCGGTGGTGCGGATGCCCATGTTTTCGGCGACCGTGTTCGCGCAGGAAATCGCGGGGCGCGGCATCCAGCCGATGGGTTCGTAGCCGTTCTCATCGCGGGTCGGTTCCTGGCCGGGCGCGGGGCGTGGCGGCATACCCATCTGCACCATACACATGCGGCAATTTCCGGGCACGGAAAGCTTCGGATGGTAGCAATAATACGGCACATCCCGTTTCACCGAGCGGCAGGCCTCGATCATGCGGGTGCCTTTGGGGAACTGGTGCCAAACTCCGTCGATCTGGACATTCACCATGCCTTTTTCGGCGGCGATGTCCTTGGGAAGTTTCGCTTCGGCGGTGGCCATGGGGGAGTCGCTCATGTCTGGCAATAAATCGGCGGATTCGCGGTTTGGAGGAACCGCGCGGACTATGTGCGCCCTGCCATGGAGCCGCAAGCGTGCTTTGTGAAATTTTTCACAAGCACTGAAAAACCTTCAAATTCTCCCGGTGGCGTAATCGTCCGCTCATTTTCATTGAGATTTTTGAAAGACTCTATGTGCTAGCTCTCTAATTGAAAGATATGAAAAAACCTCTCGTTGCGTCGTTCTGGTTGTGTCCCATTTTTTTCCTCGCCGCGCAGACCGCACCCCCTGCGGAAACAACTCAGACCCCGGCGGCGATCACCGGAAAGATCAGCGAAATCACCCTTTATCAAGGCACAGCGGTCGTTTCCCGGATCGTAGAGGTTCCCGCCGGGAAAACTGGTTCCTTTGAAATCGTAATCGGTCCACTCCCCTCCGCGACCGACGCCTCCTCCGTTCACGCCGATCAGGCGAAAGGCGTGACCGTCCGCTCGGTGGCGTGCCGCAGCCGCCCGCCGGAGGAAGCCGCCAAGCTCCAGGGTCGTGCAGGCGAGGTTGCAGCCGCGATCGAAGCCCTAGAGGTGAAGTCTTCCATCGCCAGCAATGAAATCGCCCTCCGCCGCATCCGTCAGAATTATCTTAAAGATCTCCAGGGCTTTGTCGCCCCGGCCGCCGCTCAGGAAATGACACATGGCGTCATTCAATCGAAAGAGCTCGAAGCGGTCACCCAGATGCATTTCCGAGAATACGAGAAAGCCTCGCAGGAAATCATGAAGCTCGATCTGGAGATCAAGGCCGATTCCAAGGCCCTCGAACTCCTTGAGCAGGAGCAGGACACGCTCGCGAAGGGACCGCCGGTCACCTATGACGCCATCGTCTATCTTGAGAAGCCGACAGCCGGGGCGGCGAGCATCAGCCTGAATTATTTCGTGGGAGATTGCGGATGGTTCCCCGTTTACAACGTCAAAGGCGATACTGCGAAAAACGATGTCAGCGTCGAGTTCAACGCGCTGATTCATCAGGTCAGCGGCGAGGACTGGAAGGAAGCGAAGCTTGCCCTCTCTACCGCCTCGCCGAAAACCAGCGCCTACAACCCGCGCCTCGCTCCTCTTTATGTGGACGTCACGACGGGCGGCGGCGGCGCGCCCAACGCGAATGCCGACACATACAAAGCAGCAGTGGATCAGAAAAACGTAGCCATTAAGTCGCAGTTCCGCGGCAGATCCACGGATGAGATCGCCAGCCAGAATTTCCGCGCCAACGACTCCGCTGCCAGCGTCCAACTGATCGAGCTTTCCGAGCGGCTGAGCGAACTTCGTCTCATGGATCAGGGCGGCGAGGAGGATCTTAGCATCCGTTATGAACTCACGACGCCGATCAGTGTCGTCAGCCGCCGCGACGCGCAAATGGTTCCCGTGCTACAGCATCAAAGTCCCGCCGATTTCTACCATGTCGCGGTGCCCATCCTCACCACATCAGTGTTCCGAGAAGCCGAACTCGCCAACGCCACTGGCCGAGATCTTCTAGGTGGACAGGTCAATGTTTTCCTCGACGGCGAATTCAAGGGTCGCACCGAAATTTCGAGTGTCGCCCGCGGCCGTATTTTCACTCTTGGCTTCGGAGTGGATGGCCAGGTGAAAGCCCGCCGCACACTGATAGATCGCCGCGACGATGTACAGGGCGGCAACCGTCAAGTGTCGGTCAGCTCTGAGATTATCATCGATAATTTCAAACAGGAAGCCGTGAAGATCCGCCTCCGCGAACGAATGCCTTTTATGGAAGACGCCACCAATCTCCGCGTCTCGGTCGGAGAAATGAGCCAACCGCTCAGCACCAACGCCGACTACCTCCGCTACGAGAAACCCAAAGGCATCCTTCGCTGGGACATCAATGCGCCGCCCGGCTCGCTGGATAAATCGACCTCGCTCCGCTACACCTACTCCCTCGAGTTCGACAAGAGCCTTACGCTCCGCGATATCAACAAAGAGCAGAAGCAGCGCGCCCAGCAGGAATTCCTGCAGGAATACAAAAAGTAGAAGGCGTATCCACAAGCTTCCTTTGTGATTGGAGTCTGCCAGACGCGGGATTAGGAATTTCCTCGTGAGGAAAGATCGACTCGATGCGCTACTGTTCAACCGCGGGATGTGCGAATCCCGGGAGCAAGGAAAGCGCCTCGTGCTTGCGGGGGAGGTGAAGGTCGACGGGCATGTGGTGGACAAGCCAGCGGAGCGTTTCTCCGCCGAGGCGGTGGTAGAGATCAAGGAGAAGCCACGCTTCGTAGGTCGCGGCGGACTGAAGCTGGAGGGAGCGCTGGAACATTTTGGCATCGATGTCCGCGGCTGGGTCTGCCTAGATGTGGGTGCGTCGACAGGCGGTTTCACCGATTGCCTGCTGCAACGCGGGGCAGCGAGAGTGCATGCGGTCGATGTCGGGACGAACCAGCTGGTCTGGAAACTGCGCAGCGATCCAAGGGTGGTTTCGCGGGAAAAATTCAATGCGCGCCATATGGAAGTGAAGGATCTCGGGGAAAAAGTGCGTCTGGCGGTGATGGATCTTTCGTTCATTTCATTGACCAAGGTGTTGCCCGCCGTCTTCGGTGTGCTGGAGGAGGGCGGTGAGGTGGTTTGCCTGATCAAGCCGCAGTTCGAACTCGAGCGGGAGGATGTGGGGAAAGGCGGGATCGTCCGCGAAGAGGAGCTCAGGGAACGGGCGGTGGAAAAAATCCGGCGCTTCGTGACGGAGGATCATGGGCGCGTGTGGAAGGGCGTGATCCCCGCCAGCATCGCCGGGACAGACGGAAACCAAGAGTTTCTCGCACGAATCGGGTAAATTTGCTGCAAAATTTCTGAAAAGATCCGAATAAATTTCACTGGCGCGGCTCTATCATCTGGTTATGTTCCCACCGGGAATAAACCCACTAAACCAAACAACAAAAACATACCATGAAACTACTACTTACCGCGTTCTGCGCGGCTATGATCACTGCTCCACTTGCCTTTGCAGACAAATGCGACAAGAAAAAGTGTGACGAAGTAAAAGAAGAATCCACCCTCGTTGCCGAAAAGTGCAAGAAGAAGTGCGACAAGGAGGAGGCTGTCGAAGAGGAGTCCACCCTCGTTGCTGAAAAGTGCAAAAAGAAATGCGACAAAGAAGAGGCTGCCGAAGAGTCCACTCTAGCTCATTGCGGAAAATGCAAGAATGATGAGAAGCACAAAGAAGGAGAAAAAGCTGAAGAGAAAAAAGAAGGCGTCATCGCCTAATTTTCCTGATTTAGCTAAATTTGAAAAAAACCACCGGAAAAAATTCCGGTGGTTTTTTTGTGTCAGGATGTTTGGTTGGACTGAGATACTGAAGCGAACCAAATACGGGGGCGACCGAAGATCGCCCCCACGCGCTGCCAAGGTCACTTCTTGAGCACCTTGAGCTTGGAGACTCCGTAAACCGCGTCATCACCGAGCTCTTCCTCGATGCGGAGTAGCTGGTTGTATTTTGCGATCCTGTCCGAGCGGGACATGGAGCCAGTCTTGATCTGGCCACAATTCGTCGCGACCGCGAGATCGGCGATCGTGCTGTCTTCCGTCTCGCCGGAGCGGTGGGAAAGAACGGCGGTGTAGGCGTTTTCCTTTGCGAGCTCGACAGCGTCGAAGGTCTCGGTGAGCGAGCCGATCTGGTTCACTTTCACGAGGATCGAGTTGGCTACGCCAAGGTCGATGCCCTTCTGGAGGAACTTCGAGTTGGTGACGAAAAGGTCGTCGCCGACGAGCTGGGTGGTCTTACCGAGCTTCTCGGTGATGATTTTCCAACCGGCCCAATCGTTCTCGTCGCAGCCATCCTCGATCGATATGATCGGGTATTTTTTCTGGAGCTTTGCGTAGTAGGCAACGAGCTCCTCGGCGGACTTTACGGATTTGTCGGACTTCTTGAAGACGTATTTCTTCTTCTTCTTGTCGAAGAACTCGGAGGCGGCGACATCAAGCGCAATGGCGATGTCCACACCGACTTTGTAGCCGGCTTTCTCGATAGCCTTGCAGATCGTAGCGAGTGCGTCGTCCGCATCTTTCAGCACAGGGGCGAAACCGCCTTCGTCGCCTACAGCAGTGGAGAGGCCGCGGTCGTGAAGGACTTTCTTGAGGGAGTGGAACACCTCCGCGCCGTAGCGCAGGCCTTCGCGGAAGGTCGGTGCGCCGATGGGCATGATCATGAATTCCTGGAAGTCGATGGGGGCATCGGAATGGGCGCCGCCGTTGATGATGTTCATCATCGGGACAGGGAGCACCTTCGCGTTCGGGCCGCCGAGATACTTGTAGAGTGGCACGCCGAGCTGGCTGGCCGCGGCCTTGGCGACGGCGAGGGAAACACCGAGCACAGCGTTTGCGCCGAGCTTCTTCTTGTTCGGGGTGCCGTCGAGTTCGATCATCGTGGCGTCGATGGCTGCCTGCTCCGTGGCATCGAAGCCGAGGAGTTCGGCGGCGATGGTTTCGTTCACAGCCTCGACGGCCTTGAGCACGCCTTTTCCGAGATAGCGGTTTTTGTCGCCGTCGCGAAGCTCGTGGGCTTCGTGCTCGCCGGTGGATGCGCCGGAAGGAACGGCCGCGCGGCCCATTGCTCCGCCTTCGAGGTAAACGTCAACCTCGACGGTTGGGTTTCCGCGTGAGTCGATGACCTCGCGGCCCCTGATTTCTACGATGGTGGTAAGATCCAT
>CAMCXJ010000043.1 GCA_945883455.1 Prosthecobacter debontii | reverse complement strand
AAACAGGCGTGTAAACCAGATAAAGGCGGTAACGCAGATCGGTCGTGCTGGCCGCATTCACCCGCTCGCTCATCAGGCTGTAGATGAAGGTCAGTTTGGCGAGAACGGGAAGGCGGTGGTAAGCGTTATCGCCAAGCCATTGGCCCACTTTCGTCCTATCGCGGTATAGCAAGGGAATCTGCACGTCGGAATAAGGCTGCGAACCCGACCATTGGAGCGCACCGGAGGCTCCCGTGCTGACACCGGCACCCGGCGAGGTGGCATCGCTGTTGTTGCGATACATCCGGTAAAAATGGCGCATGTTCGTCCATGATGCGAAATGGCGGTTCGTGACTTTGGGGGCTTTCGAAAGCAGATCCGGACTCATCGGGCGGATCGAAGGCTCCGGGCCCATGCCCGCAGTGTATTTGTAGGGCGCGGGGAGGGTGCTGTTGTCCTTTTCGAAAAGCAGGCTGAGGTCTTTCCTGAGGTGACCGGTGCGCACGCTGGCCAGCACGCCGCGGCTGCGGTTGGTGAGGTCGAAAAAATGGCTCTGCACCTTCACTCCGTCGAGTTGCGCGGCGCGGAGGGTGTCGTAGGAAATCAGTTTCTCACCGATCAGGGCGTTTGTATCGAGCGCACCGAGTCCAGATAGGGCACCGACACCCACTTCCGCCGTGTCACCCTGGGATGCTTGCCATTCATCGACCGCAAGGGTGCGTGGCGACTTCGCGCGATCAATAATGGCTTTGTGGTTCTGGGGACTGATCCACCATGCGTTCCTGCCTTTCGCGCCGACGCGGGTGAGATACGCACGGGTGATCTGCTCGGGTTGGCTCAATGCAAAGTCTTTTCCCAAGCTTCCATCTCCGACCAGCACCACGGAATTTGAATCGTCCCAGCCGCCCAGCGAATCCACGGCGTTCGCGTTTGATCCACTGCCCAGGGGCATGGAAAGCAGCCACCTACGGAACATTCTTTCGCGTTTTGGCGTGTAGGTGGCGCCGATTGAGAGTGAGCTTTTTCCCAGAGGTGCGTATTCGGCGTTCAACCAGTTTCCCCAAGAATCATAGCTGGCAAGCCAGCGCGGCTGTGCGACTCCATCGGGTGCTGCGGTCTCCGGGTTCTGGTCGAAAATCGCGGCCTCGGCGCTCACCCGCATGTCCGGCCCCATTTCTTTTTGGAGTTCCCCGATGGCGATCATCAGCGCGAGTTTCGCGTTGGCACGCGCATCGGCTTGGGCACTACCTTGGGCGGAAGAGCGGAGGGAAACGGCGGAGAGGCTCAGCAAGCCCACCGCCAATATGGTGAGTAGCACCATGAGCGACAAGGTGGCGACAAGCGCGAAGCCGCGCCCGCCATCCCGGATCTCTCTGTATTTTGCGGGTTTCATATTTCCTCGGAGGTTAGGATAAATCATTGATAAATGACGGCTAACTCATGGCTGGCTTCCGGCGGGTGCGGTATCCACGATGGTGGTGACATTCGGGACAAGCGCACCCGGCGTGGCGTGGATAATGAAGAGACGCCTGCATGCGTCGATATATTGCAGTTGGCGCTCGGTGAAAGCGATCCATGCTTCTCCCTCGCGATAATGGAAATTCGTTTGGGCCATATTGAACGCGTTGACCTTCCTGACGGGTGGAATCCGGCAAATTTTTCGAGGCTCGATGGATAGCTTGTGCTCGCCTGCCTGAATGGCTGTCTCCACCCCGATCAGGGGAAGAACCCGCGACTCGCCGTTGGGGAAGGCGCTTTCGGAATCGTCGATCACGATCATTCGGTAGGCGGGCTTTTTGCCTTCCTCCGCGGGCAGCACAACAACCATGGCCCGCCTGATGTTTGGTGGCAATTTGACGCTCGCCGCCAGGCTCGCGGCGGGGTTTTCGGGATCAACATGCGCCTTGTCGTACAGCACAAGGGAACCATTCACCGGCACAGTGAACAATGCTTCGGAAAGATCCTGGGGTCTGAAATTCAATGGGACGATGGCACCTGTTTTATCGGTGTAAAAAAGGTTTGCGACGGGGTGAATCGGATCATGCAGCACAGCCCGGAATTGCACGGGAACCAGCGTTTCCTTTTCCTGCGCATGACCCGCTAGGCACAGCCCGACCATGGCTGGTATGATGTAGGATAGCTTGCGGATCATCGGGATCAGATTTCGTTTTTCGAAAGCCAGCGGAAGGAGACCATTTCGATGCGGCGTCCGAAAGCCTTGTTCGCAGCGGTCGCGGCGGGATCGGTGTAGGCATTGAGTGACGGGCGGTTCGCCGGATCAACGTATTCGGGCACGCGCTGAACCACGGCCTCGGCGTAGGCGCGGGCGGTGATGTTTCCGCCGGCATCCTGCGCCTCACCATATGTGCGGATGACAAAGGTATCGCCGCGGACGGTGGCGGAGGGTTCCAGGATACGGAGCAAATCCCCCTGGCTGACCCAGCCGGGTGCGCCCGCCGCCGGATTGCCGGTGGTGGCTTCCGGTGTTTTGTAAGCGTAGAGCTTGGGATCGTTGATATCCGTGGCGGTCACCGGCACCTGACCCAGATAGGTGGCGGGAGAAACGGCATCCAGCTTCTCGTTGATCTCGGCCTTGGCAATCGCGGCCTCCAGCGCTCCTTTCATGGTCGATTCACCCGACGGCCCGACCTGTCGGTTCACGAACTCCGACATCGAGAGAAACGGGCCCCGCTCACGCACTTCTGCGACAATTTTTACCGCGAGATTCTCGAGCTCGGGCTCGCTGAGTTCGCGGTAGCCGTTCCAATCGTTAGACCTTTGATTGTCGATCTTGGCGCTATCTATCGCAGGGTTGCCAGTGGCGCCCCCGTTGAGCAGGGACATGGCGGTGATGGGTACTCCGCCCGTCTTCTTGGATTCCAATACGGAGGTGCGCGCCCACAGGGTCGTAACATCGCTTTTGTTCATCGATGCCAGCACGGCCTTCCATGCCTGCACGCTCGTCGAGTTTACATTGAAAGGACCGCGAACCATCTGATACTCGGCAGCGTTCCGGTAGGCGGCGTCATTGGGTTTTCCGGAGGTGAAAAGGTCGGACTTCGCCTCAGCTGCGGTCTTGCCGGGTGTCAGTTTCGGCAGGAAGGACTGCGATGCAAGCGGCGCGGTGCCGTTCATGAATTCCTCAAACACGGCGTCCGGCGTCTCGCTGCCGCGTGTGGCAAAGGTCGAGAAATAGAAGCGGTCGTAAAGCGCATGATTTGCCAGAACGGAATGGTCTAACAGAGGGGAGGCGGCTATACTCGGATTTGTCTCGATCACCTTGTCCGGGGACATTAGTGGATGAAGCAGGGAATTGCTCACGGGTTGGACGAAATGGGGTTGATAGGTGGTGGACAGAGCGTTGGAACGACGGAAGTCGGCGATGGTCTGTAGCGCTCCGGAGGGTAGTTCAAAATAGCTGCCGGATTTGATACCGGAAGTCGTCTTGTTTCCACTTAGTGAGGGAACTCTGTTGATATCCACATCCATGTAGTCCTGAAAATCACCCTTGCTAAGAAACGGTTGAAAATTGATTTCGTATGCTTGGGCCGCTGGTTTTTCAGTGCCTAGGTTCATCGTGAAATTCGGCCGGGATGGGTTGTGGAAAAGGAAGGGTTTGCCTGCCAAACGTCCGTCCTTGAGTATGTTGATCTGGCTACTGTTACCGGGGTTTGCGCTCGGTTCGCGCTTGCCGGTTTCATACACGCCCCCGCTGGTGGTGCGGGCATACGCTGAGAAGATCGCCAACGGATGCACGAAGGAGCCTTGAGTTGCGTAGGCTTGCCTGTTCGGGGCGGCAACATCACCCCCGGTCAGGGAACCGTTGGGTGCTGGAGGGTAGCGGTAAACCCGGTTATTGTATAAATCTTTGATGTTCTTGCTGTTGGGTTCGTTAAGGTAATCGAATTTGAGTGAAGTGAACTTGACGGGCAGGCTGGCGGCGTTGGCCTGAAGCTCGGCATTCACCTCGAACGACGGTGGCGCAAGCACCCTGGTTGTGTTGGGTAGCCTGTTTGGATACCAACTTGGCTGTTGCACCATGAACTCAACATAAAATCTGTCAGTGACGTGACCGGTGTTATAAGGAGAATTACCGTCGCGCAGGAGCAGGTGGTGGTTCCATGAATTTATAGGAGTGTGAGAGGGGGTTATTAAACAGGTTTCGAATCCTACACCAGGAACGAATATAGGTTTCGCTTTGATGAAACCGGTCATGTGGCTATTCCAATCAAATGCTATCGTTTTTTCACCAGTCACGTTTTTACTATCCTCGTAAAATGAGGCGGCATTATTGCTTGAGTTGGATTTCGCAGAAAAATAAGGCGAAAAAACCAAGGTTTGTCCCGGTTTCATGACAATAAGTCCGTTGATGTCCAAAGTGTCGGGGGCAACGACCGTAACGGATTTGGCATTAGTCCAATCGGCGATTTTCATGACAAACTTCTTGGTTCCCCTTTTATTGTTATACGTCATGTTATTGAGAGATTCAAAAGTTCCAGGGACCATGCTCTGGGATACGAACGGCCCGGCACTTGCTGATTGAAACATGAAGTTAAAGGCGATCGGAATATTGATGAACTCCACATTCATGCTGTAGAATGAAAGATTGACGTTGTAGGGATTGTGCAAAGTGACCATCGGCGTGAAAATTAGATTCACAAACTAATCGTATTTCTCGCCTGCAGAGCCCGGAGTTCCGCCCCCGTACATCCAATTGACATCCTTGATTGGTCTGCCGATAAGGCTGAAGATGGTATCGACTTTGGAGATGACGGGTGTCAGATTGTATCCGGTAGGCACGGGATCAGTGGCTACCGCATCCAACTTCACGGCAAGCGTAGGATTGACATCGGGAGTGGTTAGACTGCGGAAGGAATTGTAGTAACCAGCCAGCGCGCTCCAGTTAGGATC
Organism: Prosthecobacter debontii; assembly: GCA_945883455.1. Lineage (GTDB taxonomy): Bacteria > Verrucomicrobiota > Verrucomicrobiia > Verrucomicrobiales > Akkermansiaceae > Luteolibacter. The sequence continues at coordinate 9,672 of CAMCXJ010000043.1, read as the reverse complement.
GGATACGCCAGTGATGCCATGAGTCGACTGGTATAACCTTTTGTTAGTGAACTCGGCGGGCAGCGTATTAGCGGTAGCGCTGCCCATCTCAAATACCGAAGATAAATCCTGTTTAAGCCCGCCGCTCCGCACGTCAGTCATAACTCCCAAGGAGTAGGGTGTGATGTCATTTCGCAACGCCTTGATTTTCCCGCTCGCCCCGGCAAGCAACTCGGCTTGGTTGAGGCTGATGATCTTACCTTCTGTTGCCTTCGCGTTTGCGTATCCGCCGGCATCCAGGTCAGTGGGCAAGCTGGTCAAAAGGCTGCCATCAGCTCCCCTGATGACAGCGGGATCCGGGCGATGGCCAGCGAGCAACGATCTCTTCTCTGCCAAGGTCATGTTGCGCGTCGGATCACGGTAGAGATTAATACGAGCCTTCGCTGATTCATCGGAAACATGCCAGGCATACGAACCTTGGACTTCGCTATTCTTGGAAATGGGCACCAGGCCGGCAGTCACTTTTGAGGAGGCTGTGGCACTCGCCCCGAGAGATCCGGTTCCCACAAGTTCCATGGTTTTGCCTGTCCACGGGGTCGTGACGAAGTCCCGGGACTGAGCAACTGCCACGTCGGCGCTAGAGACGAGCCAGCGGTGAAAGCGATTCGTTTTCTCGGTGGTGTAATTCGGTGAGGCGCTTGGGTTGAAATCCCACCATGATTCCCACACACCTGTGGTGTTGGGTTTGGCAACAGGGGAGGAGGATGTCGCTAGGATTTCGGATGTCGCGCTGATCGCCCGATCCGGCCCCATCGATTTCTGCAGTTCCCCGATCGCGATCATCAGCGCGACCCGCGCGTTCGCCCGCGCCTCGGCTTGGGCGCTGCCTTGCGCGGAGGAGCGCAGCGAAACGGCGGACAGCGAAAGCAGCCCCACCACGATGACCGTGAGCAGAACGAGCAACGTAAGTGTCACCACCAGCGCGAAGCCCTGCTCGCCCGCCCGATACAGCTTTATGTCCGCCATACGCATCTTGAAGGCATACCCTAATTCCATACATTGTCACTACAAGTTCTTTCTCGATCCGGCATCCGTCATCCTCGCTTCTCCTCACCTCCGCCCCCCGGCACCGTAACTGCATTCGGAGCAGCCCGCCGTTTACAGGCCGGAAACATGGGAACGAACATGCGCGGACAAGTGTTCCTGGTGGACAGTGCGGGGTTGAGGCTGCAATTTCCCGGCATGGAGAAAGAGAAAGCGGAACAAAAACTGCGGGAAGCGATGGCGGAGTTCGGTTGCCAGACGGGAACCCTGCACCGGGCGGAGGAGGAGTGGCTGCAGCTGGTGGCACAGGCGGGGGTGCCGGAGTTCCTGCTGGAGAAGGTCTCGCTGATCCCCTTCGGGAAAGGGATCGCCGGGGTGGCGGCTTCGACACGTGAGCCGGTGGAGCTGTGCAACCTCCAGCAGGATCTCGGCGGGGTGGCGAAGAAGGACGCGCGGAAGACGGGGGTTTCCGGTTCGCTGGCGGTGCCGATCCTTTCGGACGAAGGGGTGGTGCTGGGGACGCTGGGGGTCGGGAAAGTGACTCCGTATGAGTTCAGCGAGGCGGAAAAAGAACGTCTTGCGGAGATCGGGCGGGAGTGTCGGGGCTTGCTCTAGGCATGGAGCGGCGGATCGGAATCCGCCGATGTCCATGGGGGACGATGAAGGGTGCGTCCGCTCTTCCCATCGTCACTTCATGGGCTGGGGCGGATTCTGATCCGCCCCTCCATGCCCTTACGCATCCATGTATTTCGATAGCGACTCACGAAGCGTGGTGCGCGCCCGGAATAGCAGGCTTTTCACCGAGGGGACGGAAGTGGCGAGGACTTCGGCGATCTCCTCGTAGGGCAGGTTCTCATAGCGGCGGAGGACGACGGCGAGACGCTGGTTTTCCGGGAGCGACTCGATGGCGGCGTCGATCGAAGCGCGTAGCTCGGTGTCTAACAGTCTTGCATCGGGCTGGGAAGCGGGGTCACCGGGGTGCTGGAGGTAGTACTCGCCCTCGCGCTGGTCGGTGGAGATAGTGCGCTTGCGAGAGCGACGGCGGGACTCGTTGTAAACGAGGTTCCGGACGATGGTGTAGAGATAGGTGGTGAACTTGTTGTCCGGCTTGTAGCGTTTCGCGTGTTTCCAGACGCGAATGAAAACCATCTGGGCGATGTCCTCGGAGTCGCTGGCGTTACCGAGCATCTTGGTGACGGTGCCGACGACGGCATCCTGGTGGCGCTCGACGAGATCCCGGAAGGCGCGGTGATCGCCCTCCGCCACGCGGGTCATTAGGGCGTGGTCGATGTCCGGATTGATTTCAGCCGGGCTCGTTGCTTGGGTGTCCTCCATCGAATGAGCGAAAAGTGGGTTACCTGTCAGAAACATCAGTAATCGAACCCCGGATTGTGCCTGATGTTGCGGGGCAATTTGTGGGGGTGGGTAACGACGTGCATAGGGCGATCCCATTTACTGCCAGGCTAACGGGTGATTGCACATGGCTCCGGGACGTGCCGCGCATCGCCATCGAGTTACTCGTGAATGAAACGCCGCAACGAGTCAAAGCGAGTGCCGAGATAAGTTGGGCGGGCGGTTTGGAGTTCATCTTTTTACCCCTACACCTGTCGGCTAGCCGAAGGAAGTTTGTAATTTCTGAAAAATTTCTGATCGACTCGTTACACACCCACCGTAGGTTAAAAAGCATATGATTCACAAATTGATTCTGTCCACACTGGCTTTCATTCCACTGACCATCGCATCGGCACAGCCGAAATCCCCCACACAAAATGAGCGCATCGTCCTAATCGGTAACGGTCTCGGCGAGCGGATGGTGGACCACCCATACATGGAGGCGCGTCTCCAGATGTCGCATCCGGAAATGAACCTCTACATGCGCAACATGTGCCGCCCCGGTGATACTCCGGGTTTCCGTCCCCATCCCTCACGTAAATCGCAGTGGGCATTTCCCGGCGCGGAAGCATTCCACCCGCAGCATCAACGCCACGCCGGCGATGGATTTCATCCCACACCCGACCAGTGGCTTGCGGATCTCAAGCCCGACACGCTGATCGCCTTTTTCGGCTACAACGAATCATTCGACGGTCCTGACGGCATCGCCAATTTTAAAGGCGAGCTGGATGCATGGATCAAGCATACACAAGCGCAGAAATACAACGGCAAGACCGCACCGCGCGTGGTGGTAGTCTCGCCCATCGCCTATGAGAACCTTTCGAAGTCCCGTGACCTGCCCGATGGCCGCGCGGAAAACGCGAACCTCGCCCTCTACACTCAAGCAATGGCCGAGGTCGCGAAGGGCGCCGGAGTCGAGTTCGTGGACGTTTACAACCCGACCCATAACCTCTACCCGACCCTCAAGAAACCGTTCACCAGCAACGGCTTTCTGCCCAACGACGAGGGATACCGCCAGCTTTCCGACATGCTTCTGAAAGCGATCTATGGCAGCACTCCAGTGAAGTCCAAGGCTGCGCCAAAGGATGTCCTCGCCGCCATCGCGGACAAAGAATGGTATTGGTTCAACGATTTCCGCATGCTCAACGGCGTGCACGTAGATGGGCGCCGCTACAATCCTTTCGGTCCGAAAAACTATCCCGACGAAAAGAAAAAACTCCGCGAGATGACCGATCTCCGCGATCAGGCGATCTGGGCGAAGGTGGGTGGAAAGTCGTTTGATCTCGCCGCCGCCGACAAGGCTACGCACGCCCTCCAGCCCGTGCAAACCAACTACCAGCCGAGCAATAAAAACGGCACCACCGAATACAAATACGGCGAGGACGCGGAAAAAGCCATCACCACCCCCGAGGGCTACCAAGCGAAACTTTTTGCTTCTGAAAAGGAATTCCCAAATCTGGCAAACCCAATGCAAATCTCGTTCGACAACAAAGGCCGACTTTGGGTCGCCACGATGCCGACTTATCCGCACTACCGCCCAGGCGATCCGAAACCCGATGACAAGATCCTGATTTATGAGGACACCAACGGCGACGGCAAAGCCGACAAGGAAATCGTCTTCGCCGACAAGCTCCACCTGCCTATTGGCTTCGAGTTCGCGCCGGGCGGAGTCTATGTGTCACAGGAGCCGCACCTTGTGTTCCTCGCCGATACAAACGGCGACGACAAAGCGGATGTTCGCGAGGTGGTGCTGACCGGTTTCGACTCCCACGACACCCACCACGCGATCAGCGCTTACGCCGCCGATGCCTCCGGCGCATTCACGATGTGCGAAGGTATCTTCCTCCATTCGAATGTGGAAACTCCCTACGGTCCCGTGCGCGGCGTGGATGGCGGTTTCTATCGTTTCTGCCCTCAGAAAACCAAGCTCGAGCGGACGATCCAGATGGGTATCCCGAACCCATGGGGCTTCGCCTACGATGCATGGGGTCAAGATTTCTTGATCCACACATCCGGACCCACGTGGAACTGGGCTTTACCTGTCTCACTAAATCCCACCTCTTATGGCGCGCAGGCCCCAGGCACCCCCGATCTCGTCCCGAAAGGCCAGTCCGTTCGCCCAACCTCCGGTCTTGAGTTCGTCTCCTCCCGCCATTTCCCCGATGAGGTGCAAGGCGATGCGTTGATTGGAAACTGCATCGGTTTCCTCGGGCTGAAGCAACACTCCATCGTGGAGGACGGTACTGGCTACAAAACTGGCTTCCGTCACGAGTTAATGAAATCATCCGACGGAAATTTCCGCCCCGCAGATTTTGAATTCGCCCCGGACGGTTCGTTGTATGTCATCGACTGGCACAACGTCCTCATCGGGCACATGCAGCACAACGCCCGCGATCCGCTGCGCGACCACGTCCACGGCCGCATTTACCGCATTACTTATCCCGCCCGTCCACTGGTGAAACCCGCCGCTGTGGACGGTGCACCCATCGCCGCTCTTCTGGAAAACCTCAAACTCCCCGAATACCGCACCCGCTACCGCAGCCGTCGCGAACTTCGTGAGCATCCTGTGGATCAGGTCATACCTGCCGTGCAAAAATGGGTCGCTTCGCTCGACGCAAACGATCCGAACAATGCCCACCAACAGCTTGAAGCTCTGTGGGTCACATGGGGCATGAACGCGGTAGACACGGATCTGCTCCGCAAACTTATTGTCCACTCTGATCACCGCGTCCGCTGCGCCACCGTGCGCGTACTACGCTACAACTTCGACAAGTTTTCCGATACCCTCGACCTTCTGAAAAAAGCAGCATCGGATGACCATGGTCGCGTGAGGCTGGAAGCAGTGATCGCTGCCACCTGGTATAACAAAAGCGGGGCGCTGGAAGTTGTGAACATCGCCCAAGAAAAAGGCGCGGATGATTGGTCTAAAAAACCCATCGAAGCCGCAACTGCAAGACTGAAAGGTAAAGTGGAGAAAAAGGAGATCGAAAATCCGCTACCTCCGATCCCAGAATACCTAACCGATTTGGAAAAAGAAGCTTTCAAATCGGGTCACGCGGTCTATTTCCGCGACGGTCACTGCGCTACCTGCCACCAGAAAGACGGCAAGGGTCTCGACCCCGCCTTCCCGCCGCTCCATGACAGCATTTTCGTCCACGGCAATCCCGAGCGACTCATCAAACTGACCCTGCACGGTGTCATGGGTCCCTTTGAACTCCACGGAAAAAAATACGACGGCCAAGTGCCGATGACCCCTTTCGGTGGAATGCTCAATGACAAGGAAATGGCAGCAGTCCTCACCTATGTCCGTAACCATTACGGCAACAAGGCCAGCGCCATCACCCCGGAGCAGGTCGCGAAAGTTCGTGACGCTACCAAGGATATGAAAGGTTTCTATCAGATGGACGCCCTGCTGAAGGAGCATCCGCTGGAAAAATAACCCGACAATGTGCGGCCCAGAGCCTTTTTCCTACCGTTTAAGAAATTCCAGCAAGTCCACGCGGCTTTTCACGAGATCTGGCGGGTTGATGTAGAACATGTGTCCGGCATCGTAGTAGGTAAAAGTGAATTGCTTGCGGATCTCTTCGGGCAGATCCAATTCCTGCCTGAGAGAGTAGGGGACTCCTTCTGGCGGAGTCGCAAGATCCGCGTGCGCTCCCATTACCAAGACACGTAGCTTGGGATTATCGCGGATCGCGGAGGAGAGTCGCCCCGTGAGATTCACGATGCGGTTATCCGAACCAAAACTCCACGGGCCGACTTTTCCCGTGAGGACTTCATAATGCGAATCTTCCTGCCAGCCGAGTTCGTCGCCGAGATAGGCAAGCATCGCGGTCGAGAACGCTCCGATCGCCAGTGAGTAGGAGGGATCGTATTCCGCGGAAGTCGCGTTCGGATCCGTCGATGACCAGGCTACCCGCGCATCGAAACGCCCGATGACCTTGCCTTCCTCACGCAGTAATTCCTTGCGGAACTCAAAGGGATCGATCCTAAGGCTTTTCCGTATCCAAGTCTCCACCGGTATCCCCGTGAGCTTGGAAAGTTTCGCGGCGACCGCTTCCTTTTCCGCGCTTGGTATTTCGTTGCCTTTCATCAGAGCCACCCCGTATCCGCCGAATGCAAACTCCCGCGCCTCCCGCAGGATTTCCTCACGTTCGCCTTGAATTTTTTTATGAAAATGAGCTGTGGTGGCGAAGGTCGGCAGGAAAATCTGATCAGCAAGATGGCTGCCCTGCGCGCCGATCAAGGTGCGGTAATCAAGCAGCGAAGAGAGCAAAATTACACCGTTCAGGCTCATCCCATATCGCTCCTGCAGATGCTGGGCCAGTCCCGCAGCACGGATCCCGCCGTAGGACTCGCCGCACAGATATTTCGGCGAAGCCCAGCGCTTGTGCTCCGTGATCCAGATGCGGATGAAATCGCCCACTGAATCGATGTCCTGTTGCAGTCCGTGGAAATCCTTGGGATTGCCGTCCTTTTCCGCGCGGCTGTAGCCGGTGGAAACAGGGTCGATGAAGACAAGGTCGCAGACATCAAGCATGCTCAAGTCGTTATCGATCAGCCGGGCAGGGGGTTCCACGGGCTGCGTGCCGTCGCCGGGAAAAGCGATACGCTTCGGCCCCAGAATCCCGAGGTGCAACCAGACGGACGACGAACCAGGCCCGCCGTTGAAGGCAAACATCACCGGCCTGTCCTTCGTGTCCTTGATCCCATCACGGGTGTATGTGATGTGGAAAACGGAGGCTTTTGCATCTCCTTTGTCATCGCGTAGAACCAGCTTTCCGGTCGTGGCGGTGTAAGAAACCGATTGACCAGCGATGGTAATCTTGGACTTGATCGAAACAGGCTCAGGCTTTTTTGCGGATTCTTCCTTGGTATCCGGTTTTTTCGGCTCATCAGCGGGCTTTTCCTGGGCGGAAACAGGATGAAGCAGAGCGATGGCGAGCAGGATGTGTGATGTGCTGAAAGACATTTTCATGATCACGCGGATATTCGTCCGAAAACAGCTTTTGCAAAGCGGGAACATCAGTCATTTTCTCGGGGCGATGGATGGAATCCTAATATCTACCCACACGGGACAGGCGGCACGACCTTTTCTCGGTAAAATCGCGCGCCTACGTATCGCGGTTTTTCGGGAATTTCCGTATCTTTACGAAGGCTCGCTCGTTTTCTGGCTCAAGACGCTTTCCTGATTCCTCCTCGAAATTCGGGTGGTTTACAACTTGTTACAATATTTGTAATCCAAAGTCGGATAGTCGGTGTGCAGCGGCAAGGTCTGCCCTACGTGCGAAAAATTCACATCGCGTCCCGAACCCCGAGCGTTTAGGTTATGGCATGTCAAATGACGGCACGAACCGCAGATACTGGCTGGATCAAGCTTCCACGCTTTCACGGCGGATTAACCTCGGTTGGTTCCTCCAAACACTTTCTGCGCCATTGCTGATCGTTTCCGTTCTCGGAGCTGTCGCCGCGCTGATCTTACGACGTGAGTTTTCTGAAATTCCGCTGGGAGTAATTGGGATTTCACAGGGCGCTTGTTTGGTGGTCACGGCTGTCGTCGCACTCGTTCTGGCGGCCAAGCGTTTCGAGAAACCCGAACAGGCGCTCGTTAGAATCGAGGCCGATGCCGGTCTTCATTCCGCGCTTTCCGCCGCAAATGCTGGGGTTTCTCCGTGGCCTACGCCGCCAAACGTCCTTCCAGAGAGCTTGAAATGGCATTTACTGAAAACCATCGCTCCACCACTCGGGGCGACCGCACTGCTCGCTCTAGGCCTGCTGGTTCCTATCAGCGCTAGGCAAGCAGCTCCCCCTGCCCCGTCCAGCCAGCCTCAGGCCTGGTCGCAGATGGACTCCCAGCTCGAACAACTCGCCGAGGATGCGATGGTCGATGAAGGATACATCGAGGAAGTCGAAAAGCGCCTTGAGGAACTGCGCGCTCAGGAGGAGGAGGAATGGTTCAGCCACGCCTCGTTGGAGGCCACGGACAGCCTTGAGGAATCGCACAATTCCAATATTGAGAAGCTGGATCGCGACCTTTCCGAAGCCGGAATCGCCCTCGAGTCCCTTGCGGAAAATGCCAAAAAACTCAACGCCCAGCAGAAGCAAAAGCTCGCCGAGCAGTTCGAACAAGCGCTCGATGGACTACAAAACGGAGCCATGAAACCGAACCCGGAACTCCTCGATCAACTATCTAAACTCGATCCCAACAATATCGGAAAACTCACCCCGGAGCAGATGAAACAGCTCAAGGAGGGCATGGAAAAGCTCAAGGATTCGATGGAAAAATGTAAGGATTGCCAAGGCGGCCAGGGCCAAAGCGATTGGGAAGACCAGCTCCTTGGTGATGGTCAGGGTGAAGGCGAAGGTGAGGGCGAAGGTGAGGGCGAAAATCCGGGCTCCGGTGGCATTAACCGCGGTCCCGGCCACGATCCCAACGTCCTGCGCAATGGCAAAGACCCTCTGGATGGCGGCGAACTCACCGGAGTTAACGCCGAAGATCTCTCCCGCGCCATCCCCGGCGATCTCCTCCAACTCCAGGACGGTAAACACAGCGTCAATGAATCCGCCTCGAAAGCCGCCGCAGGTGGCGCCGCCGCCGAGGGCAAAGGCGGCGACCGCGTTTGGCGCGACTCACTCGCCCCCGAAGAGCAACGCGCCCTGAAGAGATACTTCGAGTAATCGTGGCGGCGGATTGCATCCGCCCTGCCTATCCCTGATTTTGTTGGGCGTGGCGGATGCAATCTGCCGCCACAAATCATTCGATGATCTTCCCATCCTTAATGATCAGTGTTCGATCCCCCACCTTCGCCAGATTCTGATCGTGCGTTACAACAATCAACGTAACTCCATGTTCATCAGCGAGTTTCAGAAGTATTTCCATAATTTCTTTACTCGTATTTGAATCAAGATTTCCAGTGGGTTCATCCGCGAACAGGACCGCTGGCTGGTTCACAATCGCCCTAGCGATCGCCACCCGCTGCTGCTCACCGCCGGACATTTCGGCAGGCAAGTGATCAGCCCGATCTTTAAGACCCACTCGCTCAAGAGCGACCAAAGCCTCTTCCGTGCGGTTGATTCCAGCGATCGCTCCCGGCACCGCCACGTTCTCCACGGCGGTCAGCTCGGGCAGGAGGTGGTAGTTTTGGAAAACGTAGCCGATCGACTGGTTGCGGAATTTTGCCTGTGCCTTCCGCCCCAGCGAATAGAGATCGGTTCCAGCGATGCGCACAATCCCCCGCTCCGGTTTTTCAAGCCCCG
>CAMCXJ010000042.1 GCA_945883455.1 Prosthecobacter debontii | reverse complement strand
GGACAACCTCGGCATGTCCGGTAGAGCCGGTGGTGATGTCCTCGTAGGTGGGGTCTTTCGTCTTGCCGCCCATGTAACCGGAAACAGCGGAATAAACGCCATCGAGCTGATTGTATGCTGCTTCGGCGCACCAGAAACAACCAACCCCTACGGTCATGACCTGCGCACCCACGGGCACTTCCTGCGCGGCAGCGGGTTTCTTTTCAGTCTCGCTCATTTTCGTTTCGGTTTGGCAGGAAGCTAAGTTCGGAACCACGATAGATAATCCCAATAACAGATGTTTTATCATGCCGTTAGGATACGTAGGACCCACCAAAATTTCTCAGAAATTTTTCCGATTTTCGGATCAGCCCGCGAAGTTTTCTGCGACCACATCCCAGTTCACGACGTTCCAGAACGCGTCGATGTAGGCCGGGCGCTTGTTTTGGTAGTGGAGGTAGTAGGCGTGCTCCCAGACATCGAGGCCGAGAATGGGCGTGCTGCCGCAGCCGCCGAAGGCCTCGCCCATGAGCGGGTTGTCTTGGTTGGCGGTGGAGCAGACGGCGAGCGTTCCATCGGCCTTTTTGCAAAGCCATGCCCAGCCGGAGCCGAAACGGGTTGCGCCTGCTTTTGCGAAAGCTTCTTTGAACGCATCGAAGGAGCCGAATGCCGCGTCGATGGCGGCCGCGAGATCGCCAGAGGGAGCTTTCGCTCCGCCGGGCGCGATCACTTTCCAGAAAAAGCTGTGGTTCACGTGCCCGCCGCCGTTGTTGCGCACCACGCCGCGGATGTCATCAGGGACAGCGGCGAGGTGGGTGATCAGGTCGAGCGGGGACTTCGCTTCGAGATCGGCCTTACCGGCGATCGCGTTATTAAGGTTGGTGATGTATGCTTGGTGGTGCCTGCCGTGGTGGATTTCCATCGTCAGAGCGTCGATGTGGGGTTCGAGAGCGTTGAGCGCGTATCCGAGGTCGGGGAGTGTGTGTGCCATAGTCTTGAAATGCTTGGTTGTTTGAATTGGCGCGGCGGTTCAGTATCTTCATCAGCAGCGCGCCCCACAACAAACCCAGCAACCCCGCTCCCGCAAGTAGAAAGAAACTCATCATGCCACCCGAACTCGCACCCTACCTACCTTTCATCGCCACCGCCATCATTGCGCTCTTCGTTGGCTGGCTTTTCACGCACCTCGCCGCAGGCTCCGCGAAATCCGCGCTGACCGAGCGCCTCAAGGCCGAGGAACGCCGCAATGCAGAAACGGAAGCCCGCCTCGCTCATATCGCCGCCGAGAGCCATAGCAACGAAACCGCCGCCCAGACCTACCGCAACCAGCTCGCAGAAACGAATTCCCGCCTCGAAGCCGAGCGCAAGGCCGCCCAGGAAAAGCAAGCCCTCCTCGAACGCGCCGAAGCAAAACTCTCCGACACCTTCAAAGCCCTCTCCGCCGACGCGCTTAAAGGTGCCTCCGAGCAGTTCCTCCACCTCGCGAAATCCACCCTCGCCTCCCAAACCGAGGAGGCGAAGGGCGAGATCGAGAAACGCAAGGTCGCCATCGAAAACTTGGTGAAACCCGTCGCCGACTCGCTCGGGAAATTCGAGCTCCGTGTCGGCGAGATCGAGAAACTCCGCGAAGGCGCGTATTCCGAGCTGAAAGAACAAGTCCGCGCCCTTGGCGAAGGCCAGCTCGGCCTCCAGAAAGAAACCGCCTCGCTCGTAAAAGCCCTCCGCCAGCCCACCGGCCGCGGCCAATGGGGCGAGATGCAGCTCCGCCGCGTCGTCGAGCTTGCCGGGATGCAGGAGCATTGCGATTTCACCCTCCAGACCAGCTCCACCACCGACGAAGGCAAGCGCCTGCGCCCCGACCTCGTCGTGAGGCTCCCCGGCGGGAAAACCATCGTCGTTGATTCCAAGACCCCCATGGACGCCTACCTAAACGCGCTGGAAACCAGCGACGAAATGGAGCGCGAGCGTTTCCTCACCCAGCACGCCGCGCAGGTGCGCACCCACATCCAGCAGCTTTCCTCGAAGAAATACACTGACCAGTTCGCCGATACTCCAGAGTTCACCGTCCTTTTCCTGCCCAGCGAATCCTTTTTCTCCGCTGCCCTCCATTCCGATCCCGGCCTGATCGAGCGTGGCGTGGATCACGGCGTCATCCTCGCCACGCCCACCACCCTCATCGCTCTGCTGAAAGCCGTCGCCTACGGTTGGCGGCAGGAGGCGCTTGCCCTCAACGCCAAGGAAATCTCCGCCCTCGGCCGCACCATGCACGAGCGCCTCGGCAAGCTCGCCGACCATTTCTCGAAGCTCGGCAACTCACTCAACAACGCCGTCGATCACTACAACAAGGCCATCGGCTCCTACGAGACGCGCGTCATGTCCACCGCCCGGAAATTCGAGGAACTCAAAGCCGCCCCCGAAGGCACCACCCTCCCTAACCTCGAGGCCATCGACAAAATCACCCGCCCGCTTCTAGCCAGCCCCGAAATCGACCTCGAGCCGAATGATGACTTTGGCTTCGTCCCAGAAGCGGACACCGCCTCAAAAAGCGCCGCGAGTGATCTTAGGGGCGCGTTTGGAGATTTTTGAACACACTGCTAGTGGTCATGCAGTCAAGTTCCTCGTGCTTGATCCTCTAAAAATCGTCGTCGGAAAATCACCCTCACAACTTGATTGAAAGTTATGAGGTGACGTCGCTAAAAAATGAGCGGCTCGCATCCGAACTGAGATCCGTAGCGGAGACCACTGCGGTCGCGACCCGACCTGCCGGAGCACACCACCCTAAAAAACCGAATTTCTTCCCCTTGAAGTTGCCGTGAGCGTACTTTAATAAGGGGCGACTCCGCATTTGATTCATGAACGCACTAACTCGCAGCGCCGCCGCCTACTGGAATTCCTCTATCGGAAAAAAGCTCGTAGTCGCCGTAACCGGGCTGGCCATGGTGCTCTTCCTAGCAGCCCACTTAACAGGCAACATGCTGATCTTCGCGGGCAAAGAGGCGTTCGATGAATATGCAAAATTCCTTCACGAGGCGGGCCACGGTGCGCTGATCTGGGTCGCTCGTCTCGGCTTGATCGTCGTACTCGTCCTCCACGTCTGGGCGACCATCCTCCTGACTCGGCAAAATAAGACCGCGCGTATGGAGGGATACGCCTACACGGCCACGATCCAGGCCTCCAAGTCCTCGCGGATTATGATTTGGTCTGGTCTCACCGTCCTTGCTTTCATCGTTTTCCACATTCTCCATTTCACCGTCCGCACGAGCTCCCGCCTCTCGGAGATCGCCAAGGAATCTCCTTATGAAATGGTCATCGCGGGCTTCAGCGGCGGTTTATTGCAGGTTCTCGTCGTCCTGTTTTACGTGACTGCCATGACCCTGCTCTGCTCGCACATCAGCCACGGCGTCGCCTCCATGTTCCAGACCCTCGGATTCCGCTCAAAAAAATCGGCCGGCCTCATCCGGTCGCTCTCGCTCGGCTACGCAGCAGTCATTTGGCTCGGCTTTGTCTCCATCCCGGTCGCCATCATGCTCGGTCTTGTGAAATAGCATCCCGTCTCATATCCCGCCAATGCCAACCGCTTACATTGAGACTACGATACCGAGCTAGATCCAAAACGATGAAAACGATTGATAATCCCAAGCCTATAATAGATCCGGTCATGGCAGAAGTCCGCCGCCACAAAGAGGAAATCGCAGCCGCTTTTGGGTTCGATGTAGTTGCGCTGGGTCGTGCGCTGCAAGCCCGTGAAGCGGGAGACCCGCGCTTCCACAAACCACTGAAAAGATCAAACCGCAAGCGTTAGAACGCACCAGCACCGCGCATCCCGCAATCCATCCCAATTCCATGACACTTGACAGCAAAATCCCCGCCGGCCCTCTGGAGCAGAAATGGTCCAGCCACAAGATGAACTCGAAGCTCATCAACCCGGCCAACAAGCGGAAATTCAACATCATCGTGGTCGGCTCCGGCCTAGCGGGTGGAGCCGCCGCGGCCAGCCTTTCTGAGCTGGGCTACAACGTGCAATGCTTTTGCTATCAAGACTCGCCGCGCCGCGCTCATTCCATCGCCGCGCAGGGCGGCATCAACGCCGCCAAGAACTACCGCAACGACGGCGACTCCGTTTACCGCCTCTTCTATGACACCATCAAGGGCGGGGACTTTCGCTCACGCGAGGCCAACGTCTATCGCCTCGCCGAGGTTTCCGGCGGCATCATTGACCAATGCGTCGCGCAAGGCGTGCCCTTCGCCCGCGAGTATGGCGGCCTTCTCGACAACCGCTCGTTTGGTGGAGCGCAGGTTTCCCGCACTTTCTACGCCCGCGGACAAACCGGTCAGCAACTCTTGATCGGCTGTTACCAGGCTCTCGAAAAGGAAATCCACAAGGGCGGCGTGAAAATGTATCCGCGCACGGAGTTACTCGATCTCGTTCAGGTCGATGGCCATGCGAAGGGAATCGTCGTCCGCGACCTGAACACTGGCGCGATCTCTAGCTACGCGGCAGATGCGGTCATCCTGGCAACCGGTGGCTACGGCAATGTCTTCTTCCTCTCCACTAACGCCATGGGCTGTAATGTCATGGCAGCATGGCGCTCCGCCCGCCGTGGCGCATTGATGGCCAACCCGTGCTTCACTCAGATCCACCCGACCTGCATCCCCGTCTCCGGCGATTACCAGTCGAAGCTCACCCTCATGTCCGAATCGCTCCGCAACGACGGCCGCGTCTGGGCACCGAAAACCGCCGAAACCGCAGCGAAAATCCGCGCCGGCGAACTCCACCCCAACGATGTTTCCGAGGATGACCGCGATTATTTCCTAGAGCGGAAATATCCGTCGTTCGGAAACCTTGCACCGCGCGACATCTCCTCACGCGCCGCCAAGGAAGCCTGCGACGAAGGCCGCGGTGTCGCCCCCACCGGTCTCGGTGTTTATCTCGATTTCCGCGACTCCATCAAGCGCCTTGGTGAGGACAAAATCCGCGCCAGCTATGGCAACCTTTTCCAGATGTATGAGAAAATTACTGGCGAGAATCCCTACGAGCGCCCGATGATGATTTACCCTGCTGTCCATTACACCATGGGCGGCCTCTGGGTGGACTACAACCTCATGTCCAACCTCCCCGGACTCCACGTAATCGGCGAAGCGAATTTCTCTGACCACGGCGCGAATAGGCTCGGGGCTTCAGCGCTTATGCAGGGATTGGCCGACGGCTATTTTGTCATCCCCACCACCATCGCGAACTACCTCGCCACCCAGCAACCCGGCACGGTTACCACCGCCGATCCCGCTTTCGCCAAAGTCGAAAGCGAAGTCCGTGAACGTATCTCCAAGCTCCTTTCCATTCAGGGGAAACGCACCGTCGATTCCTTCCACCGTGATCTCGGCAAGGTCATGTGGGATAAGTGCGGCATGGAGCGCACCGCCGAAGGCCTTACCTGGGCACTTGAGGAAATCGCCCGCATCCGCGAGGAATTCTGGACGAACGTCCGCATCCCCGGCGACGCTGATTCCCCGAACATGGAGCTCGAAAAGGCTGGCCGTGTTGCCGACTTCCTCGAGTTCGGCGAGCTCATGTGTCACGACGCGCTCCAGCGCGAGGAATCCTGTGGCGGCCACTTCCGCGGCGAGCACCAGTTCTTCGAGTCCGACCCCGAAGTTCAGGCTGGTAAAACCCAGCCCGGCGAGGCGAAACGCCACGACGAAACCTTCGGCTACGTCTCCGCTTGGGAATACCACGGTCCGGGCATAACCCCGACTCTCCATAAAGAGCCGCTTGAATATGAGAACGTGAAAGTTTCCATCCGGAGCTACGCATAAAGCTTTCACGGAAAAGTCTGTACTATTATCCGGAAAGTTTGGGAAAGATCCCCCAAAACGGCCGGGGGTTGGAATCCGCAGCCACGATTCAAACGAAAGGACTTAACCAAACGGTCTAGATACTCACGGTTGCTGCAACGTCGCCCGCAGATGGATGAACTTTCGTCCTTCCGTCAACGGCACGCGGACGCGATAGTGGTTTCGTCCGGAGTCAAGCGCAACGAATTCGGACGTCGTGTCCGCCCAAGTCGCTAGGTTTTCGGAAACACGCGGGGTGAGGATGAGATCGGTTTTAGAGACCTCGCGGCTGTATCCGAAGAACATCTCACTGATATGCCGCTGGATGGAGATCGGATTGGGTGCCCTATCAGGCGTCATAGGCAATCCACCGAAAGCATACTCTTCCAGATTGCTACGCCCGTCACCATCGTAGTCGATGTCCGGGCCGGTGTGCATGGCGTTGCCAAGCAGGTCCTCGGGGAATTGACCGTTGAGCCACTGCGCGTATGGCGGGCCGGTGGCAAAGGCGGGCCTGTATTGGATGTTGTCCAGCCATGCGGCATCGAGACCATCTTCGCCATTTCCATCCTTGATGTAGCGCCAGCGCAGCACGTGCGAACCGGCCGGAATATCCCGAGTGAGCGTAGCCCAGAGGATGTTGTTACCACCGCTGTTGCCGCTGATCTGGTCGCTGACCGTGTCGTCGATTTCAAAGCGGAAATAATCATAATTCGCTTCTGATGAAACCGTCCACGCGAAGCTCACCGTGCCCGGCCCCGTCACCGGCGTCTCGATGCTGCTGCTGCGGCCATCCGCAAGATAGATGGGACTGATCAGCGCGTCCACGTTGTCGATGGTGCGGCGGTCCTGCATGGTCCAGGTGCCAAGGCCGGGCATGCGCCAGCTCAGGTTCGCATTATCCAGCACCGTGCTGAGGAACATCTGTTCTCCATCCACCGCGACCTGATCGAGCCACAGCGTGTCAGAACCCGATGAATCGGCATAATCCTTCGTGTAGTTCCACCGCGCCGTGTGGATGCCCGGAGGCACGTGAAAACCGAGACGACGCCAGGCGTGTTCGCCGTCGCTAAACCACAGTTCCTCGCCATCGATGGAGAAGCGGAAGAAGTCATAACCCTCCTCCGACGACAGCCGGAACCAGAACGAGATGAAGGCGGGTCCTGTCACCGTCGTTTCCAACCAACTCTGCTGACTGTCGGAAACATTGCCGTTCTGCGCGGCATCAACGCCATCATGTGTATCTGTGGCGGGAGTGATCCACGGCACGTCGCCGCCGGTGGTGAAGATGAGCTGAGGTGCGTCGAGCGCCTGCGCCAAAGCAGACGCAGTGGCGCTGACGGTGATGACCAGCGTATCGGTGTCCGCTCCATCCGCATTCGTCGCGGAGATACTCGCATTGAAGGTGCCGATCACCGTCGGTGTGCCGCTGATGGCACCCGTTTGGGTGTTCACCGTGACACCGGCGGGCAGGTTGCTCGCGGAGTAGCTTGTCGGGCTGTTCGTGGCGCTGATCTGGACGCTGAGAGGCACATTCACCACCGCTGCCGCCGCAAGACTGCTGGTGATCACCGGCGGCGTCGGCAGGCGTGGTCCTACGGTCAGAACAAGCGTCGCCGTGCCCGTGCCGAGGCTGTTCGACGCGCCGATGGTAATATTGCTCACGCCTTGCGTCGCCGGCGTGCCGCTGATGAGACCACTCGCACTCAAACTCAGCCCCGCAGGAAGTCCGCTGGCGGAAAATGACTGCGGATTCAGTGACGCGGCGATTTGATAACTGAAAGGAGACTCCGCGTTCGCACCCGCCGCCAGCGGGCTGGTGATCGTCGGTGGCGCGCTCGGTGGTGTGATATTGGTGCCATGAAGAGTCAGCGCCACGCTGTTGAGTGTGCCCGCATTGCCGGCAACGGTGTCGCTCACCTTTACGCTCCAGTTGCCGGAGGCAGCTTCGCCCCAGTGCCGCACGGTGGAAAAGGTCCAGTCAAGGTTCAGGTTGCCGTCATTCGTGTGCGCGTTGAAAAGATTGCTCACCATGCCTGTGGGAGAGGTCAATGTGACGTTCAAATTTCCACGTAGGCCGTGAGTGGCGGTCACTTTCACCGTCGCATGCTCCACCCGCATGAGGACCGCGCTGGGGATGGTGAAGGTGCGTGTGATGCCCGTCGCGTTATTATCTGGGATCGCCACAGCAAGTCCGTTCTGAGCTTGGGATTGCGTCACCATCGGCCCCAGATTCGTCCATGTGTTCGCCAGTGTCACCGCGGCCTGCGCATTGATCAAACCGGCGCCGAAATCGTGATTGAAATGATAGCCCGCGCTGTTGTTCACCCAGTCGGCGTGCGTGGGGTTGATCTTCGTCGCGCTGCGCAGAAGGATTTCCTGCACGTCGCGCCAGCCGAGAGTGGGCTTGCTTTGCAGCAGCAGTGCCACCACGCCGGCGGCCAGCGGCGTTGCGGAGGAGGTGCCGCCAAAGTCATGAATGTAGCTACCGTTCGTCGAGGTCGTGGTGATGCCGCGGTGTCCGGAGGCCGTGTCATTGGACGGTGCGCACACTAGCACATTCGCCCCCGGCTCGGAGTAGCGGCTGCGGGCACCCGAACTATTGAGCGCGCCGACCGCGATGGTGTAGATCGAGTTTGCATAGCCGTCGTAGTTCGAGTTGTCCTGCGAGCTGCCGCCGTTTCCTCCGGCCCACAGCCAAATACTGCCCTTGCCACCGCGTCCCACAATCGCAGCGTTGGCAAAGGCCGCTTTTACGAGCGGTCCCGCATCGCGCAGGTCCGCGCCATCATCTGCAGGCCCCCACGAATTGCTATACAAGTGGATGATGTCGTTCTTCCAGGTCAAAGCCTCCGCTTCGTCCGCATCCGACACATTGCCTGCGATCAGTCGTAGCCCGACCAGTGTCGCTTGCGGAGCCGCGCCGCTCACGCCGCTGCCGTTGTTGCCACGTGCACCGGCCACACCGGCGCAGGCCGTGCCGTGCGTGTCGCTCGACGGATTGCCAGTTGGATCCTCCGGAGTCGCATCATTCCAGTCATGGTCGTTCGCAGTGTCTGCATTTGGCGAGATGTCCGGATGCGCAACCTCCAGCCCGTCATCCACGATTCCCATGCGGATGCCGGTGCCGAGATAACTGTCCCAAACCGACGTCACATTGACATCCACGCCCGCCACGCCGGGAGATTGACCCGTATTTCTCAAATGCCACTGATAACCTGGGTTCGCCGCGTTGTATGAGAAGAACGTGTCATTCGGCAGCAGCCTGCGTTTTTGGATACGAGCAAGCAGCGGCTCCGCGCTCACCACGCCCGGAAGCGCGCGCAGTTTATCCAGAACCAGCAGCGAATCACCCGCGCCGCGCAGTGTGTAAATCACATGATCCGGCGCATAGCTCGGCTTCTTCGTCTCAACAGCCCCGATGGCTACCTGCGCCGTTTTTTCATCGAATCCCGGCACGAACTTCACCAACACCCGCCGTGTCAAAACACGCCGCGTGGTTTCGCTTCTCGGCTTTCCGGTTTCATAAAGTACGATATCTTGTTTATTGCCCGTCACCACTTCAGCATCACGCGCCATCTGCCGTAGTTCGCCGAAGTTGTTGGCCTTCTTGGCCGCCTTCGCGGACTTCTCTCCTGCAGCCGCTTTCTCCGAAAACTCATCCGTCGCGATTTCGAACCCACGCTTCCTCCCGCCATCCTCAATATCAAACTGCGTGCGTGCCTCCGTTGGCGGCACCTTCTGCGCCTGCAAGTCACCCGAGTGAATGCAGAGCAGGCAACAAGCGGTCAGGGTGAAAGAACGAAGGTTCATAAGGCACGTAGGAAAGTTAGTTTTTTTGCTTAGGGATTTTGCTCTCGGATAAATCGGAGGATTCGGGTTTTGTGACCCCTCTGCGGCGGATGGCAGCCGGAATCTGGCGCTGGGCCGCTGCACGCTGCGCTTCGGCGGCGGCGGGGATTGAAACGGCTCACGTCACGCTGCGGTTCTGCTTGCCGATGACCCACGCCGCCGCCCCGCCGCAGCTGAGGCTGACGAGCAGTAGGACCCAGCCGCAGAACTTCATGCTTTCCAGTTCCTTGTCGAGAAACGGTAACGGCTTTTCCAGCGCTAGGAAAACATGGCGCGGCTTCTCATTGCGGTAGTCGCTGCGGAACGTCTCCGCCTCGCGGACGAGGAGGTCGATGCGTTCGTTCACGAAAAAGGTGTAGGTCGGTTTTGCGTCTGCGCCATCGGGCCAGATTTTCATGGTGGCGACCTCGATGGGCGCGCCCTCATCTACCATGCGGCGGATGCGTTCGACGAGGAGGCGGGCTTCGTGCTCGTTTTCCGCGCCGGATGCGAGCAGGCGGCGGAGGCCTTCCTTGACCATTTCGAAGTGCTCTAGGCCGTCTTTGCCAAGTTCTCCACCGATGTCGCGGGTGCGCTCGATTTTCCGCTGCAGTCGGATGCGCTCGAGCTCGAAGGGGTTGCGCGTAGCCTGTGCGATGAGCATGCCCTCGAAGGCGTAGCGCAGCGGCATGATGCGGGCGGGAACTGGCACCCCGCCACGCTCGCGCTCGAGCTTCGCCTCATCGAAGAGGCCGCGATTCATTTCCTTGTAGGGGACGAGCGCCCCGGCGAGGAGCATCTGCGGAACTAACAGTAGTGGCACGGCGGTGAGCGCGGCGCGTTCCGTTTTCACGAAAGAGGAAACAAGCAGGGCCATGCCGGTTCCGGTTAGCGCGGTGAACGTCATCCAGATCCAGTGGTAGAGGAGCACACCTTTGATCTCCAGGAAATGGTTGCCGACGAGGAGGTAGGTGAGGCACTGCACGCCGCCGACGAGGCCGAGCGCGAGGAATTTCGCGCCGACATAGGAGATGCCGCCGGGCTGGCAGTTACGCTCGCGGCGCAGCAGTGCGCGGTCGCGTAGGATCTCGGTGGCGGAGTTTGTCAGGCCTAGGAACATCGCCACGGTGACGCTCAGGAAAAGGTAAGCTGGGATGTGTAGCGCAGTGGAGAACTCGTAGCTGCCTGCGGGCGAGGAGCGCAGGGTGATCGCGATCAGCGCGGCGAGGATAGGAGCCTCTAGGAAGGTGCTGTAGATCATGCCGCGATTGCGTACTTTTGATAGCAAGGAGCGCTGGAAATGGGTCAGAAAAACAAGCAGTACCGCGCGCCATGGGCGGCTCGGGGTGGGCGGGATTGGTAGCCTCGCGCCGGGCGCCGCCTCGCCAAGCCGCGTCGGTGGGGCAGCATCCCGGGCCAGCGATTTCAAAAGCGAGGCGCTCTCGAAGCGCTCCTGCCAGAAGGTCGGCGGGAAACGCCGCGCCGCGCCAGTGTTGCCGCCGTCGCCGATTGCGCTGAGGGGGGTTTCCAAGACATCGAAGACGAAATCCGCACCGAGCGGAGACTTTGCGATCATGGAAGGGTGGGAGATTTCCAGCTCTTCGCAAGCCTCGCGGAAATAACCGACCATCGCGGCCGACGTGCCGAAATACGCCACCTTTCCGCCGCTATCGAGCAGTAGCACCTTGTCGAAAAGCCGCAGCACCCCCGCACCTGGGCGGTGCAGGGAGGCGATCACGATTTTCTCCCGAGCCAGCGCCCGGAGGGTTTCCGCGACGTGTTCGGAGTCTTTCGATGAGAGGCCGGAGATGGGCTCGTCGAAAAGGAAAACCTCCGCGCGGCTACCTAGGTCGACGCCGAGATTGAGCCGACTGCGCTCGCCGCCGGAGATCGTCTTGTCGCCGGGCGAGCCGACTCTACGCCGGGCGATGCTCTGCAGGCCGAGCTCCGCGAGCATGCTGTCCACACGCCTTTCGTGCTCGGCGGGCGTGAGGCCGGGGCGGCGTATCATCAGGCCGTGGCGCAAATGTTCGCGGACGGTGAGTTGCGCGTTGAGAGACTCTTCCTGGGGCATGTGCGCGACAAACGGCACTAAGCGTTTGCGCTGCTCGTAGAGAGAGATGCCGTTCAAGTTCACGCGGCCACGCGTCGGCTTGCGTTGGCCGGAAAGCACCCCCAGCAGCGTGCTTTTGCCACTGCCGCTCGGCCCGATGATACACAGCATCTCGCCGCGCCTTACATCGAAGCTGATCTGGTCGAGCGCTCTGAGATCCTTTCCGAAGTCATGGCACAGGCCATCCACTTCCAGCGATTCGATCTGCGTCCGCTCCTCATCGAGGAAGCCTTCGGAAAAGCGACAGCGCACCGCCTGGCTTCCGGAAATCCGTATCAGCGAACCGTCACGCAGGGTCGCGCGCTGGCGCACCGGCAGTCCGTCCACGAGAATGGTGCCGCCTGCTTCGCGGATTTCCATGAAACCGCTGGAGCCTTCGCCGTCGTAGCGGATGAACAACACGGTCTTGGGCGCGAGCTTTGCGCTTAACAGAAGATCGCCCCGCCCGAGTGTCGTCGCATCGTTCGATACGAGGTATTCCTGTTTCTCGGCCGCGAGACGGAACCTGCGCCCCGATTGCAGGGCGCGTTTCCGGAGTTCGTTCACGGTGAGGCTGAAGCCGGACGGCCCGCCGATGCGCTCGTGGTTGAGGCAGGTGACCGCCTCACCCTTTTTCAGGGCGCCCTTGCTGCCGCAGTACAAGGTCGTATCCGCCAGCACCTCGATGACCGCCGTCAATCCGAACCGCACGCGCAGTTCGCTACTGCGCACGCGGGTGCGCTCGGCGATGAGCCCCTCCTTGCCGGCTTCGAGGTAAAGCGCGGGGGTGCTATCCATTTTACGCACATCGAGGAAAAACCGGAGGTCGTCGTGGGTCATGAGCCAGCCGGGGATGACTAGTTCCTGCCGCTCGCGGACACGCATAAAAGCGCCGGTGGAGAGGGATTTGCCGCGTACCCACAGTGGCAGCGCACCGGTGTTGCGCAGCAGGATCAGATCCCCCGCTCGGTATACGCGGAACTCCTGCGCACCCGCCGCGGGTGGCAAAGTAACATCGGCGCTGATGCCGCCGAAAATGAGTTTCTCGAAGGGCAGCTCGCCGTCTGGGACATCGGTCTCCTCGCCCTGCATTTCCCGCATGATCGCCGTGCCCATCTCTGGTTGACCGAGGCGGCGCATAAAAATCTCGAAGCTCGCGCGGTTGCGCTCGGAGCGTCCCGAAGCATCGACCAGCGTGAAAAGCTGCAAACCCACGGCGAGCTTACCCATCTCATCGAGCGTCCCACGCAATTCGGAGGCCAACCCGTGCATCGGCATCGGATTCTTTACGGCCCTGCTTAAACGCCTAGTCAGCCATGCATGATCCACCTCGGGAAAAGCGCTGCGCAGCATGTCGAGGATGAGATCCGCCTCTGCCGCGCTGAGTATGTCGTCGAGCGTGGCGAAGGCCGCGAAGGCATCCACCAACGCGCCCACTTGTCCCTCTGTGCGCTTTCCGATCCGCCCGAACCTGCCCGCGCCCGGCAGCCAAGCGGGCAGCTTTGTGAGCCAGCCGCGTTTGCCACCACCCTGCCCCCCGGGCCCTTTCCACTCGCCTTCAAAGTCCATCGCACGCCGTTTCTGACAGCTAGGTCGCAACCCCGCAAGTCTTCGCGCGAAGGTGTTGATCCGCTTGGCTGCGACCAGCCCGAGGATCTCCAAAGGCTACCAGTGGTTGAAAATGTTCCAGACCGTGCCGCGATCGTTTTTCGACTGCGGATTCGAGGTTGAAAGCTGCGGATGAAGAATCGCAGCAGTTCGAGGGCATCGGATTACCGATACGGTAGCTAGGATCCCCTCTCACTTTCCGAACACTGCCACCCACCGATCCACGCTTTTCCCGTCCGCGTCCGGCAGCGGGCGTGAGGCGGCGTGGCGGACATTTGCGAGGATCTTCGCCCCGCGCGCGCGCATGCTGGCGAGGATGAGCTCGTGCTCGAGATCGAAGTACGACGTGCATACGAGATGCCCGCCGTCTTTGAGCGCAGCCAGCGCCTCCTCCAGGATGCCCTCCCACACCAGCGGCTCGTGCCAGTAGTTCTGATGGCGGATGAACACCATGTCGAACTCCGGCAGCCCCTCCATCCGGCCGATCATCGCCGCGTTGCCCTCGCGGAAATGGATTTCTCCGCCCGGCAGTTCCCAGCGTTGCCCCGCCTCCTCGATGGCATCCGCCCGCAGATCCATGCCGAGGTAAAAGCCGATCACACCCGGAGCGAGTGCCGCCGCCAGCGCGCCCGTTTCATCCGCCCGCCCGCAAGCGAGATTTAGCACCGCGAGTTTTCCGGAAAACGGCAACCCTGCGAGGGAAAACACCTCGCCCAGCAACACCCGCAGCCGCCTGATGTCGCCATCGGTGCCTTCGTGGGAAAAGGGGAGTCGTTGAATCATTCGCGCGTCCAAACTCTCCGCTATCCCGCCCTCGCGCCATCCGAAAATGTGCCGGTTTCTGCGGGATACGCGCAGCCAAACACAAGCCGTGGTTGCAAATCCTCATTCGAACCCTGCCGTTGCGGATTCTACGGTGCAAGATCGCAAGCACCACGCTAACGTTTGTAATGCTTGGCAAGGCCTTTGGCGAGGGCTTCGGCGTATTCGCGGAAGATGGAGGGGAGCTGCTTGCCGTTGATTTTGCGGAGACCTTCGTAGTCGCCGGCCTGGATGCGGGCGTAGTCGTGAATGGAGTTCATGACGTAGGGTTCCATGAAAACGACGGGACAATCGTAGAGGCGGTTGGCGAGGAGGTTACGAGCGTAGAGGAAAGGGCTGGAGGCGACGGAACGGACATTGTTGCCGCCGGGCGGGTAGGTGTAGGCGGGTAGGCCGGAGATTTCCACGAAGGTCTCGGCGATGGTTTTCCCGACGAGTGCCTCTTCCTCGTGGGTGCGCTGGAGGAGCTTTTTCAGGAGGGCGAAGCGTTGGTCGGCGAGGCGGACTTCATCGGGCGTGTAGGCGCCGTTGAGGAGGATGTGGAAATGGGTGCGCGGGATGAG